>NZ_CP113524.1:3475000-3795000 GCF_026723765.1 Lacrimispora xylanolytica | reverse complement strand
CTGGAATGGTGGCTATGACGGCTGGCTTGAGTGGTGTAACACTTTATATGAGCCGGATGCATATTACAACATTCCTTATAATGGTACCCAGCGCCGCTGTACACTGGAAGAGTACAAGAGCATGATGGGACAGCTTTTTCAACATTTCACAATGGAACTGGGCAAATTTGACAACATGATCATTAAAGATAACTGGTGTGCAATTCGCTATACTGTGAAGGTGAAAAATTTAGACACGGGTACTGAAATCCTCCAGCATACCATGGAGTTCGTAAGATTCAAGGACAATGGTGATGAGCGCGGAGTCAGAGTTGTAGAGGGGTGGGCGTTGTCCGACAGTCCGTTATCCATAAAACAATAAGCCAATAGACTCGTTTAGATTATGAGAGGAGAATTATTACGAAAATGAATATAAAAAAGGTATTAAGAATGAGTGTAACAACCTTGGCCATCGGGGCTGCTGCTGTTGGCTGTGGATCCAAAACCAATACGATTGTTACCAAAGAAGCCACAAACATAAGCTCCGATGAATCTGTGATCAGTATCTCCGATCGCTATGATAACACGAAAGAACTTTCTGCTGTTTTTCCAATCGTCAATCCCACCCCAATAGAAACAGACATGGAAAAAAACATTCAAAATAGATTATTAAATGGGTTTGAAAACTGGAACAGAGGCTATGATGCGTGGGAAAAATGGGGCGACATTCTGTACACCGATGATTCCTTTTATAACGTCCACGGTGTAAGACTCACCTTGAAGGAATATCAGTCTTCCATGAATGCGACACTGAAGTCCAGCGATATTCAGATGGGTAATTTCAATAATATGATCATCTGCGGCGACTGGGCTGCAATTCGATATGATATATCAACCACCGACCGACAGACCAGAAAATCTTCGGATGGGAGTGTGATGGAGTTTGTACAATTCAAGGATTACGGAGAGGAACTGGGGACTAGGGTTGTGGAAGGCTGGGCTGGAACCAAGGGCGCGGACTTTGATGGTTTGACTGGTTTCCAGACCGACGATGCGAAAGCGGCACAGCAGGAGGCATTAAATGCCATCGTCAATACAGTGATTCCTGATACATTAAATCTTAAAGACAAGTATCCTGTCACCAATCCTACGCCGATTGAAACCGATATGGCTAAGAAGATTCAAAATGCTATATTAAATGATTTTGAAAACTGGAATCAGGGCTTGGATGCTTGGACGGCATGGGCAGACACCTATTATGACAGCAACTTGCAGTATCATACCAACGACGCTACCATGACCTTATCGGATTACAAAACATTGGAGAAGAACAATGCCGAATCGACGAATGTAAAACGTATTCGCTTTGATAATATGCTAATCAGCGGAGATTGGGCGGCCATTCATTATAGAATCACTAAACAGGATTCAACGACCGGAGAAAAGACTGCCGGTGATGTGATGCAGTTCCTGCATTTTAAAGAGGACGGCGACAGCGTGAAAGTGACTGAGTGCTGGACAAAATAAGCCCATGTATTTATGTTAATAAAAGGGGGTGTTGCAAGATGAAAAGAACCTACAAGACATGCTATTTAGACGTTTAATAAACACACGTGCCTTGTATGAAAATTTCATTTTGTAACACACCCAGTTTTAAATATAGTTACTCCTGAGATAAAATAAACGCAGCCTGTTGTGCTTGGCTGTTATTTCCAGCCATCTGGCAGATATGCCATGGTATTTGCGATCATATCATCGGCGAGAGTCTTGATTTCTTCCTCTGTGGCTCTTCCCTTTACCAGAGGATCGGCTAAAAAGGCATCGTAGACCAGAGAACGGTCGCAGGTAAGGGCAGCGTTTAAGATGCGCTCATGATTGTCTACGTGAGGCTTAATCAGCTCCAGAACATTCTCTGGGATAGCTCCGGCCACAATAGGCTTAATGCTGTCACGGTCAAAGGCAGCGTTGGTCTCAACGATGGCATCTGCAGGGAGATTTGGAATCTGTAAATACGTATTGGGAATATTTACATTGCTGATGGTCCGCTCCAGGCCGCAGAGAGACTTGATTAAAAGAATTCCTTCCTCTCCCGATGGCTTTAATTCTATTTTTTCTTCTCCAGTGACCAGGCGGTGGCTCTTTTCCAGTCGTGTCTTTAAATCTTCTTTTCTCCATGCAACGGTAGTAAGATTGAATTTCCAGCTTTTTGTTGTTTCCGGATTTTTTAAATATTCATCTCCTGGCATGAATTCAGCCAGGTGACGGTCACCGGCTGCTGCAATCAGGCCGTAGCGGCGGAATAAATCAAATTTCAGACGATGAGCACATTCAAAGGTACTGTTTGCCCAGTTCTTATCCGGCTCATTGTAGCCTTCTTCGTAATGAGAATCGATGTAATCGCGATAAACGGGGAATAAATCGATTCCTTTGTAGGAAGCCTGGTCAAACCATGTAAAGTGGTTGATACCAAGAACATTTACATGGATATCCTTTCGTTCCACATCCTTAAGACCGAGAAATTCTTCACAAATTCCCTTTAATACCTTCTGAGTGCCGAACACCTCATGGCAGCAACCAAAGGCCTTGATCTCCGGAAATACATGATACAGAGTTTTTACGCATAAGGACATTGGGTTTGTGTAGTTGATGACCCATGCCTTAGGTGCATATTCTTTTATGGCTTCGGCAATGGTAACAAACATAGGAATGGTGCGAAGAGCACGGATCATTCCGCCAGGGCCTGCAGTGTCGCCTACGGACTGATAGATGCCAAGTCTTTCCGGCAGATGAACGTCAGAAGCCATTTCATCAAAGGTACCTGGGAGAATAGAAATCACTGCAAAATCGCAGCCGGTCAAGGCATCCTTTAAGGAAGAGGAAGTTTCATACTTCCATTTCCCAATGGTGTCCTCTCTGGCTAAAAACTGATTGCCGATGATCTCGTTATTTTTGGAGGCAGACTCATCAATATCGTATAGCCGGATGGTACCGCTTAAGGAATCATCCATGGATAAGTCAGTCATAAAGGTCCAGGCCCAGCCTCTGGAGCCTCCGCCGATGTAGGCGATCTTTAAATCCGTGATCTTGTTATCAGAGTAATTCATAAAAAGTTCCTCCTGTGGATTGGCTGTATGTTTGGGTATTTTCTTGGTCTCTATATTGCATATTATAATACAATATAGTATTATAAATCTTATATAATTGATGCTTTTTTAATAGAAATCGTACTTTTGACTACTAATATGGAGGAAAGAGTGGATAAAATTATTTTTTCGGAAAGCATGGAAGGGGTCGCCATTGATCAGGTAGTGCGGGACCAGGAATTTTCCATGACCATGAAGCATTTTCATGATACCTATGAGCTTTATTTTCTCCTGGAAGGAGAGCGGTATTATTTTATTGAGAAAGAAACTTATTTTGTGAAAGCAGGAGACGTGGTCTTGATTAACCGGGAGCAGGTTCATAAAACAAGCCAGGCAGGAAGCGGAAAACATGACCGGATCCTGTTGCAGCTGAACGAAAAGGTTCTGGATCCCTGGTTAAAAAGTGCTGGCGTCTATACCCTGGGGCGTCTCTTTGGAGATTATTATGGCGTATTAAAGGTCTCGGAGCTGGAGTGGCAGGAGATGAACGCTCTTTTACTTGGAATCCGGGATGAGCTTAAGCAGCGTGGGGAGCGTTACGAGACCATGGTCCGCTTAAAGCTGTCTCAGATCCTTTTGCAAATTTACCGGATTGGAAAGAAAAATGTGTTAAAGGAAATACCGGCTCCCGTTCAGACAGCCAAGCATGGAAAGGTTCATGAGGTGGCAGAGTATTTGACCACCCATTGTGAGACTGGAGAGAGCTTAGAGGAGCTTGCCATGAGGTTTTTCATCAGTAAGTCCTATTTGAGCCGGATATTTCGGGAGGTAACCGGGTTTTCCGTCAACGAATACCGCAATCTGGCTAGAGTAAGAAAGGCAAAGGAGCTTCTTGGAAGCAGTGATTATTCTATTACGGAAATCTCAGGGCTTCTTGGCTTTGAAAGCGTGACTTACTTTGAGCGGATTTTTAAAAAGCATGGGGATGAAACTCCATCAGCATACCGGAAAAAAGCCGGAAGAAGGGAATCCTTTTAATCAGGACTCCCTTCTTTTTAGCTTTTCCTTATTTCTCCAATGCCTCACATAAAGCAGTCAGGGCAAGCGCCTGGCCATATGCCATTGGCATAAGAAGAATATTCTTATAATGGTCTGCATCCATGCCGATTCCTGTTCCGGCTGATACGTTAAGAACGGTGCCGTCCTCGGATATATTATTACAGATGGCTTCAATTGCTTTGTCTGCTGCCTTTTTATAGGTATCATCAAGGATGCCTGCTTTTACGCCCCGAAGCAGTCCGGCTGCAATGGCAGCAGAACCGGAAACCTCCTCATAGCTTGTCTCATCTGTAAGAACCGTATACCAGAGGCCGGAAGGTGCCTGAAGACGTAGCATTGCGTTTGCCTGAGCTTTAAAGGTATCGATGAAAAAGTCACGGACTCCCTGGCTCATCTCCTCGCCGCAATCGTCTAAAAATTCCATAATTCCGTAAGTGAACCATGAGTTTCCCCGGCACCAGAAGATGCCTCCGAAGTTATCCATCTGATCAAAGCGGAAGCCGTGATGGAAGAGGCCGGTCCCTTTGTCAAATAAGTATTTGATATGGACAAGGAACTGATGGGTGGCCTCCTCTTTCCATTCCTTTTTATGTTCCTGGTGTCCCATATGATTTAAAAACAGGACAGACATAAACAGGGTATCCACCCAAATCTGACCTTCGTTTAAGTTAACTCCATTCCGGTCTCCGATGGCACTTGTGACGTGCTGGAAACCATTGTCCGGAGTCTTAGGAAGCTCATTCATCAGCCAGTCAGCCCGCTCCATTAGAAGCTTTTTTAAGTCCTGAGAGTTTGACAGTTTATCGCTGATATATGACAGAGGAAGAAAGGGAGCTGTCGTATTTATATTTTTTGAAGGAAGTCCACGCTCCATATGACCATGATACCAACGGTCAAAAAAGGGCAGATAACGGTCATCTCCATAAAAGTCCTGAAGTTTTTTCAGTCCATAAAGTCCAACACCCTGAGGCCAGTCCCACTCCTCGATTCCAAAGTCTCTTTGAATAATGCCTTTGCTTGTATCTGTGGAGCTGACAGTCTGGTCCTTGTCGTAATCACTGCCTCCCAGGTTCATAAGCTTTTCCACCACTAAATGGATTTTTTCTAGTAACTGTTCGTTTGACATTGTTATGATTCTCCTTTTTGTGTGTGATTCCTGTTTGTCTTTAATGTTTCAATATATTCGGTCGGCGGAAGGCCGGTATACCGCTTAAATACCTGACTGAAGTACTGAGGATTGCTGCCAAAGCCCACTTGTCTGGCAATGTGCTTTACGTTGTCATTATGATAAAAGGTCATAAGGCGTATGGCTTCTTCCATTCGCTCCTTATTAAGATAGTCGGAAAAGCGCATTCCTTCTTCCTTAATAAACTGCTTGCTTAAGTATCCCACACTTACGAACAGATAATTCTCAGCCAGCCATTTTAAGGATAAATTCTCAGAATCTAAGTGTTCCCTGATATAAGTTTTTAATATGGAGATGTTGGAGCTGATTTTATGGGTGCCGGAACCTTCCGTTTTTTGCACCATGACTACGGAAAGAAGTTCTCTGATGCCCTGTACGGAATTGCAGGAATAAAGGCGTCTGAAAAAATCGCAGGCAGCATCCGTAGGAAGCTTCTCCTGTTCCACACCGCTTTGTAGAAACAGACCTAAGGCAAGATTTCTTGCAGTATTTAAGGGCATGGAATCTATGAAAACAGAAGCCAGGAGTGCTGTTTTTTGTAAGGTATTTTCAGCTGAGGTGATAGAGTCCTCCAGTCGGCTGATCATCCAGGGGGAAGCTATGTGATTTTTGATCTCATGAGAAAAGCCATCCTCCTTTACCAGTAGAATGCGCTCAAACCGGGAGATCTTAGAAAGTATTTCATGGAACAGTTTTTCTGCAGATTCCTTATGAATAAATTCCGTTTCAAAGGTAACGGACTGACCGGGATATTTAAGCTTAGTGATCTGGCGTTCCATCTCCTCTTGAATGGCAAGGGTGGAAGCAGGGAAGATCATTACTGCAGTATTTTTTACGTAAAGTATGGAAAAAAACAGAGGAATCTTAGCCGCCTCCAAAATCCGTTTCATATCACAGGCAAAGCTTTTTAAATAGCTTTCCTCCACAAAAGAGCAGATGCAGGCATACTGGCATTCCTTTGGAAAGGATAGAAAGCCCTGATATTTGCGAAAAACAGGAGAGAAGCAGTCCTGATGCTCCAGTGCTTCCATAATAAAGCTCTGCTCCAGCGGGAAATGAAGGCTTTTTAAGAAATGATCCTGCTGGAGCTTTCGGTTCTCCTCTTCAATCAGCCGTTCCTTTCTCACAGAAACAAGAGATTCGATTAATTCATTTTTGTCTGTAGGCTTTAACAGATAGTAGCGGACACCGTATTTCATGGCCTGCTTTGCGTATTCAAAATCATTGTATCCGGAAAGGAGGATAAAGGTGATTTTGGAATCGGATTTTATGGAGCGGTCAATCAGGTCAAGTCCGTTTAAAATCGGCATCCGGATATCGGTAATCACTACATCCGGATACTCATCGCAAATAATATCGTATGCTTCCATGCCGTTCTTTGCCGTAGCGATCAGCTGATAGCCCAGGGATTCATAGTCGATCATCTGGGAGAGGGCTTCTCGAATAATCTGTTCGTCATCTACTATCATCAGTCTCAGCATATCAAACCTCCTGTTCCTTTGGAATGGACAGCATGACAACCGCCTTTCCACCCTTGTTGTAAAATTTCAGTCCGTAATTGTCTCCGTAAAGCAGTTTTAACCGGGAATTGATATTGAGGAGTCCCACGCCAGAACCCTGGGGGGTTATTTCCCTGTTTTCTATTTTCTGTAACAGGTCCTCTTCAAACTGAGAGCCTGTATTTGAAACCTGAATCTGATAGTCCTTTTCCATTTCCTGAATGGTGACCCGTATCCGGCATAGCTCATCCGTATCCTCCATGGCATGCTTTAGGGCATTTTCCACTAGGGGCTGGATGCAGAGCTTTGGTACAAATATCTGAGAGGTCTTTTCCGGGGTATCCAGTTCAAAATGAAGCCTGTCCTTAAATCGTATCTCCTGAATCCTGATATAGTCGGACAGCACTTTTAGTTCCTCGGATAATGGAATGATATCCTTTTGATCTGCAATGGAAGCCCGAAACAAGTTACCAAGGGAACGTACCATAACAGAGATATCATCGGCACCGTACTTTTGTGCCATCCAGTTAATGGTGTCCAGAGTGTTGTATAAAAAATGAGGATTGATCTGCTGCTGAAGCATCTTAATGGCAGAATCTCTCACAAGAAGCTGCTTGTCATAATTTTCATCCCGAAGGACCTTAACGCTGTGGGTCATCTCATCAAAGCTCCGATGAAGCTGTCCGATCTCATCCTGACGGCTGTCGTAATCGTAGCATTTGATGTTGCAGGCAGGTGCTTCTCCGCTGCCAAAGCATTTGATTTTTTCAATGAGATAATCCAGGTGACGGAAGATATGGCGGAAAATAATATTTACCAAAACGCCGGTCACTGCTATGATGCAGAAGGTGAACAGGAATATCTGCATGCTGACCATACGGATTCCGTAAAACAAGGGGTCATAATCCCGGAAATACAGATAATCCCATTTGGTATAAGGAATTTGACCGTTTATGATAAATTCCTTATTGTTGTCAATGGTAGCTATGGTATAGGTATTTTCCAGTTTTTTGCTTTCTTCTATCAACTGGAGACATAATTCATCATGAAATGGCTTTGCCGGATAGATCCGCTTGTTTCCTGACATAAGGACAAAATTGGAGTTTTCCGATAAGCTGCCGGAATTCATCAGGCCATCTTCAATCATCTTATCCATATCAACGGTAATGTAAAGCTCTCCAATCTTTTTTAAGCTTAAATATTTCAGCTTTAGAATCTGTCTGGCACAGACCGTATTGGGACCTGGCTGTATGCTGGAGGCCCAGATTGACCTGCCTTTTAAAGAATCCAGTCTTTGATTGAGCCCTTTTACATCAAACTGAAGGATTTCATCAGAGCTTCCCATACAGATATTTGTTCCGTCCTTTAGGATAATATTGATGGAACGGATATAACTGCTTCGGTAAATATAGGTATAAAGCTGCTGGTAAATATCCCTGCGGGCTAAGGCCCGCCTGTTGCTGTAAGGATTTTCAGAGAGAAATGACAAGTTGTTTTGTATGGTCTGATCCCCAATGAGGCTGTCTGTAATATTCTCTACCATCTGCATCTCTGATTCCAAATAGGTGGTCACGTGGTTTAAGGAATTTGCATTGGTCTGATAAAGTTCCTCATTGTAACGGGACGTTAAAATTTTAATACTAAAAAAGAAAGTAATGCAGAGTGCCAGCATGGACATTAAAAAAACAGTCAGTATTTTTTTATATAAAGATAGGTTGTTAAACCATAGGATACACCGATTCATAAAATATGACCTCTCTTCCTGACAGTATTATATAGTAAAAATGTAAAAAAATAAATTGAATTTCGACATATAATTACAAAAAGCTGTTTTTTTAACCACAAAAAGCCATATTTTAACTTTACCGTTGTGCATATTTGACATATGATGTGGTTACCATAATTAAATCGAAAGGGAGGTTTTACAATGAAAAAAAGACTTTTAGCAACAACTCTTGCTGCACTATTAGCAGCAATATCTTTAGCTGCATGTGGTTCCAAGACAGAGACCAAGGACACACAGACAACCGGAGCTACTTCTGCAGCAGAAACCACAAAAGCAGCTGACACAACCGCAGCAGCAGGTGGCAAGGTAACATTAAATCTCAGCTGGTGGGGTAACCAGACGAGAAACGACGTAACCAAAAAAGCAGTTGATCTTTACATGAGCCAGAATCCAAACGTGGATATCAAGGTTGAATTTACTGACTGGTCCGGTTACTGGGATAAGCTTTCAGCAATGGCAGCTGGCGGAAATCTGCCGGATATCGTTCAGATGGACTATTCTTACTTAAACCAGTACCAAAAGAGCGGACAGCTTGCTGATCTTTCTGAGTTCATCTCAACTGGAGCCATCGACACAACAAAGATTCCAGAGAGCATTATTGAAAGTGGCTCCATCGACGGAAAATGCTATGCAATCAGCCTTGGAAGCAACGCTCCTATGATGCTTTATGATAAAGCTATCGTTGAGAAGGCTGGCGTAACAATCCCAGATCAGATGACTATGGATCAATTATACGACATCTCCAAAACAATATACGAAAAAACTGGCACAAAAACTCTTTATGATGGTGGAATCAACATGATGCAGATCATGGCAAGAGCAAATGGTTCTCATCTGTTTGATGAATTAACAGCTGGAAAAGAAGATTCCATGAAGATTTACTTCAACACCATGGAGAAATTCGCAAAAGCTGATTTCAGCATCTCTGCTGACCTTCTTGCTGAGAAGAACCCAGACGTTGTTGAAACAAAGCCAATCATTGATTCTTCCACATGGAACGACTTCTTATTATCCAACCAGTATATCAGTGTATCCAAAACTGCTGGAAGAGATTTAGGAATTACCATGTTCCCAACATTAACCGATGCGAAATCACAGCCAATTTATTTAAAGCCAAGTATGTTCTTCTCAATTGCTGAATCTTCCAAGAACAAAGAAGAAGCAGCGAAGTTCCTTGACTGGTTCACAAACAGCACCGAAGCAAATGACATTCTTCTTGCAGAAAGAGGAATTCCCATTAACTCTGCAGTAGCAGATGAAATCAAACCAAAGGCAGATGAAATCGCACAGCATGTATTTGACTACGTAGCAAAGGTTTCTGAAGTTGCAACACCAATTGATGCTCCAGATCCATCTGGTAAGGGCGAAGTAGAAGCATTAGGAAAGACAGTTGTAGAGGCAGTTCGTTACGGCGATGCCACTGCAGACGATGCTGTTGCTCAGTTCGTACCGGAAGCTAAGAGAATTCTGGAAGAAGCAGCGAAATAGCAGTTAGAAAGTCTGGAGGGGATATCATGAAGAACAATCAGATGACCCCTAAGAGAAAAGAGACATTGGCTCAGGTATTAAACAAACCGAAGGTTGCAGGATATGTATTTATCCTGCCCTTCATTATAGGATTCCTTGCATTCCTTGCCGTTCCAATGATTCTGTCCTTAGGGTTTTCATTTACCAGATACAACATATTGAAGACACCGGTTTTTATAGGTCTGGAAAATTACAGAACCATGTTTTTTGGAGATCCAAAGTTTTGGAAAGTATTCGGAGTAACCATGTACTACGTTCTGTTTTCGGTTCCTCTCCGGCTTATCATGGCTCTTGCAGTTGCCATGCTGCTAGTAAAGAGTACTAAATTATCTGGTTTTTACCGGGCAGTTTACTATCTGCCTTCCATCATTGGTTCCAGTGTTGCCGTTGCAATTCTTTGGAAGAGAATGTTTGCCAGTGATGGTGTTATCAATGCACTTATGAAAATTATTGGACTACCATCTGATATTGCATGGCTTGGAAGAACAGATACCGCAATCTGGACTCTGATCATATTGGCAATCTGGCAGTTTGGTTCGTCCATGCTTATATTCTTATCAGGTCTTAAGCAGATTTCAGTCAGTCTTTATGAGGCTGCTACCGTAGACGGTGCCAATGGTTTTCAGCGTTTCTTTAAAATTACGCTTCCCATGCTGACACCAACCATTTTCTTTAACCTGATCAACCAGCTGATCAATGGTTTTATGGCATTCACCCAAAGTTACATTATCACTCAGGGAAAACCCAGAGACACCACACTGTTCTATACGGTTTATATGTATCAGAACTCCTTTACTTATAATAAGCTGGGATACGGCTGTGCCATGGCATGGTTCATGGTGTTTGTAGTAGGGCTTCTGACTCTGGTACTATTTAAGACCCAGAAGAAGTGGGTACATTATGAAGCAGAAGGGTGATGAAATATGATGACAGGATATAAAGAAAAAAGAACAGCCATCACAGTAATATATCATGTATTTACCTTTTTCTTCGCATGTGCTATGATATATCCGCTTGTATGGATGGTAATGAGCTCCTTTAAAGACACCAATGAGATATTTCGTACAGCTGCCAGTCTGTTTCCGGAAAACTTTTCCTTTACCAACTACACCGTAGGCTGGAAGGGATTTGCAGGCTACAGTTTTGCAATATTTTTTAAGAATTCCTTTGTCATTGCCGGACTCTCCACATTGGGAGCAGTTGTTTCCTCAGCAGTCATCGGCTACGGATTTGCCCGTATTGACTTTAAATTTAAAAGCTTCTGGTTTGCCTGCATGCTGCTGGCAATGATGCTTCCTTTCCAGGTCATTATGATTCCTCAGTATATTATCTTTAATAAACTGGGCTGGGTAGGCAGCTACCTTCCAATTATCGTCCCACAGTTTTTTGGACAGGGCTTTTTCATTTTCTTAAATGTACAGTTTATTAAAGGAATTCCCATTGACTTAGATGAGGCTGCAAGAATGGATGGCTGTACCGTTTACTCCATCTTCTACCGGATTATTTTGCCTCTGATCAAACCTTCACTGGTTACAAGCGCAATTTTCTCCTTCATGTGGAGATGGGATGATTTCCTTGCGGCTTTGATTTACTTAAGTGATCCGTTGAAATATCCGGTCAGCTACGCCCTTAAGATGTTCTCAGATCCCACAGCTGGTTCTGACTGGGGCGCAATGTTTGCAATGGCAACCTTATCCCTGGTACCGATTTTCCTTATTTTCTTGACCATGCAGAAATATCTGGTAGAAGGAATCGCATCCACAGGAATTAAGGGCTAATGATAGCTTTTCAGGCGGGAGACCAAGATGCTTTGGTTTCCCGCCTTTTTAAAATTATGAAAAAGGCGGAATGATGTTATGAATCCTATGAGAAACAGATTAAAGGCAGCAGCAGATTCATTAAAAGCATTATGCTATCAGGATTTAAGAAGTGTAGAGCAGATGTTCATGAGTCCCGGAGATTACAGCTTTGAGGAAAGCTTTGACAGCAGTACGCTAGAATGGACTCCCTTTGAAACCGACGAAACCTGGGGTGGAACGGATAAGCATTACTGGTTTCTGACAACTCTCACCATACCGGAATCATGGAGTGGAACCCAGGTAAGGGCAACGTTAAATACAGGAGCAACAGATATCTGGAACACAGATAATCCTCAGATCCTGGTCTATGTGAATGGCAGATTGTCCGGCACCATGGATATGAATCATCAGGATATCATTCTTTCCCATGATGCAAAGGCAGGAGAGACGTATGAGCTGGCATTTTACGCCTATTCAAACAGTACAGGTCTTACCAACTTCTTTCATCTGGAAATTGGGATGTATTCCGAACTTATGGCTCAATTTTATTATGATTTCACGGTACCCTTTGAAGCAGCTGACCTTCTGGAAGAGGACGATTTAGAGCGGATTGATACCTTTAAGGCCCTTAACGAGGCCCTGAATCTGGTTGATTTAAAGCGCCCAGGTTCCGAAGCCTTCTTTGATTCCGTAAAGGAAGCTGACTCCTGGCTTTTGGAGCATTATTATAAGGACAGGCCGGAAAATCCCATCACGGTTCACAGCATCGGTCACACCCACATTGATGTAGCCTGGAAATGGCCCTTAAAGCAGACAAGACAAAAAACAGTGAGAAGCTTTCAGACCGTATTAAATCTCATGAAGCGTTATCCAGAATATAAGTTCATGTCAAGTCAGCCTCAGCTTTACGAATTCGTGAAGGAAGAAGCACCAGGAGTATTTGAGGAGATCAAGGAAAGAATTAAGGAAGGCCGCTGGGAGACAGAGGGAGCCATGTGGCTGGAGCCGGACTGCAACCTGGCATCAGGGGAATCCCTGGTGCGCCATATTCTTTATGGACGGAGATTCTTTGAAAAGGAACTGGGCGGAGCCGTTAACGAGGTGTTATGGCTTCCTGATGTATTCGGATACAGTGCTGCTATTCCTCAGATCATGAAGCAGTCAGGCCTTCCTTATTTCATGACAACAAAGCTTGGCTGGAATGAGTTCAATCAGTTTCCAAACGATGTGTTCCGCTGGAGAGGCATTGACGGAAGTGAGGTACTTACTTACTTAATCTCCACCAGGGACTATGTAAAGAACGGGGAACCGGTGAAGAATTTCAGCACCACTTATAACGGAAGACAGGATGCCAAACAGATTATGGGAACCTGGCAGAGATTCCAGAACAAGGACGTAAGCAAAGAGGTCCTTACCTGCTACGGCTACGGAGACGGAGGGGGCGGTCCTACCGAAGAGATGCTGGAGCAGAGCCGCCGTCTGGAGCGAAGCGTAGCCAGAGCACCAAAAACAAAGCAGACCTTTGTCAAAGATTTCTTTCATATCCTGGAGGAGCGCATGGATCAAAAGCAGCTTCCTGTCTGGGATGGAGAGTTATATTTAGAGCACCACCGGGGAACCTATACCTCCATGGCAAAGAATAAGAAATACAACCGTACCTGCGAGTTCTTAAACGCTGATACCGAGTTTTATTCTGTGCTGAACCTGCTCCTGACAAAAGACGGAGAGTATCCATCAAAGACTTTGGAGGAAAACTGGAAGCTCCTTCTCTTAAACCAGTTCCACGACATTCTTCCTGGTTCTTCCATTAAGGAGGTTTATGAGGATTCCCAGATTCAGTACGAGCAGATTATAAAATCAGGCAATGAGATCATTGAGACCTGTCTGAATCGTCTTCTTTCTGAGGCTGGCCTTAAAGAGACAAAGGATAAGGGAGATGCCTTGTCCGTATGGAACTCCTTAAGCTTTGGAAGAACGGGGATTGTATCCGTAAACCAGCCAGTGAAAGACATTGGCCTGTTATCCCAGGAAGCAGAAAATGGAGAGATTCTTTATCTGGCAGAAGAAGTACCATCAAAGGGATATGAAGTGTATGGAAGCGGAACGAGAACATCATCTTATGATGATTCTCCTGTTATCTCAGACTTTGAAACAGACAAGGAAGGCCGTCCATGTAAGCTTACTACACCACATTATGAAGTGGAATTTAGCTCAGAGGGTACCATGACCAGGCTATACGATAAGAAAGAGGACAGAAGTCTCTTAAAAGAAGGAGCACAGGGAAATGAGCTTCTTGTGTTCGAGGACCGTCCCCTGGAATTCGATGCCTGGAACATTGATGCCACCTACCGGGAAAAGGTATGGAAGGTGAATGAGGTGTTGGAGGCACGGCTTTTAGAGAATGGTCCGGTAAGAGGAACCATTTTGGTGAAGAAGAAATTCATGGATTCCACCATAGAACAAAAAATCAGCTTCTACAAACATACCAAGAGAATCGACTTTAAGACATGGATCAACTGGACCGAACATCAGCTTCTTTTAAAGGCAGCATTTCCTCTGGATATTCTCTCCAAGGAAGCCAATTATGACATTCAGTTCGGCAATGTAAGCCGTCCTACCCACGAGAATACCACCTGGGATCAGGCAAGATTTGAGGTGTGCGCTCATAAATGGGCTGACATTTCAGAACCAGGATTCGGAGCAGCTCTTTTAAATGACTGCAAATACGGTTATGACATCCATGATTCCAACATTCGGCTGACCCTTTTAAAATCAGGTATTTTCCCCAATCCTGATGCAGACCAGGGAGAGCATGAGTTCACCTATTCTCTCTATCCTCATCAGGGTGATTTCCGTACCGGCGGTGTGGTGAGAGAAGCTTACGATTTAAATTGCCCTATGAGGGCAAAGAGTGTGACAGGAAAGGAAAGCCTTTCATACTCCCTTCTTTCTATTGAGGAAGAAAATATTTTAGCGGATACGGTGAAATTGGCTGAGGATGGAGATGGTATCGTAATTCGTATGTACGAAACCTATGGAATGCGGACCAGGGCTCATGTGAAATTGGCTGACATGGACGTAGTAGAAGCAGCCTCATGTACCTGTCTGGAGGAAGAGTCTACGACCATTCCATGTAAGAATAATGAGCTATTAATCACATTTAAGCCATACGAGATTAAGACCATAAAGCTAAAACGATAAGTATCTCTGCAAAATATGCACAAACTGTACAAAGATTTCACAAAGAATGCATAGCCTGTTCTCCTTTTATCCAATATAATGTACCCATAACTTTGATATCGTGGAGGGAAAACAATGGTATTGGCGGAGGAACGGCAGCAACGAATTAAAATATGGCTGGAGGAAATGAGACATCACATGTTTAATAAGCTTTGTGATGTCCCAGTCTCCGGCTTTATGACCATGGAACGGCTCCCTTTGGAGGAAGCATTAACGAAAGAATTTACCCCTGTGCCCACTGGAACTCCATGGGGCGCAAAGTGGGAATACGGCTGGTTTCAGGCAGAGGTCATTCTCCCAAAAGAAGCAGAAGGAAAGAGAATCTTTCTTCGCCCGGATGTAGGGGGAGAGATGCTTTTATGGGTCAATGGTAAGACTGCCGGCTCCAGGGATTTAAAACACGATGGAATTACGTTAACTCGCTGCGGGAGAGAGGGAGAACGCTTTCATATTGTAGCGGAAAGCTATGCAGGGCATGGGCCTAGGCTGGAAAACGGCGGACCATGTCCTTTTGGCAGTATCCCAGTGCCGGAGCCCCCTGCTCATCAGGTTAAGGTGGGAGTCTGTGACATTGGCATATGGAATGAGGAGGCGTTTCAGCTTTATATGGATGTATTTACGCTCTCTAAGCTCTATGAAGGGCTGGATTCCAAATCCCTTCGTGCCATGAAGATAAGGGAAGGACTGTTTCGGTTTACTCAGATCGTGGATTTTGAGCTGGAACCGGAAGCTTTTCATGAGACTCTTTGTAAGGCCAGAGAGGTCTTAAGACCCCTTTTGGAATGCAGGAATGGTTCCACAGCGCCTGAGTATACGATTTTCGGACAATCCCATCTGGATCTTGCCTGGCTGTGGCCCTGGGAGGAAACAAAGAGAAAATGTGCAAGAACCATTTCCACACAGCTGGCTCTGTCAGAGGAATACGAAGATTATAAATTCCTATTATGTGAGCCTCCCATTATGGAAACCATAAAAGAGCTGTATCCGGAACTTTACGGACGCTTACTGAAAAAAGTAGAGGAAGGGGCCTTTATCCCGGAAGGCGGCATGTATGTGGAACCGGATACCAATCTGGTTTCTGGAGAAAGCCTTATCCGTCAGTGCCTTTACGGAAGAAGATGGTTCCGGGAAAAGCTGAATCAGGAAACCCTCATGGTGTGGATTCCCGACTGCTTTGGATTCAGCGGACAGCTTCCCCAGATCATGAAAGGCTGCGGCATCAAATATTTTGCCACCCAGAAAATGGCCAGGGCCTTAAAGGGCTGTGATGTATTTCCCTACAATATCTTCTGGTGGGAAGGAATTGACGGCAGCCGGGTACTGACCCATTTCTTTAAGAAGAATAATGCCAGACTGGACCCTCTAGACATGATTACCCGCTGGGAAGAGGACAGGGTTCAGCAGGAAAATATAGATACCTTTCTATTTCCCTTTGGTTTTGGAGACGGAGGCGGCGGTCCCACCAGAGAGATGCTTGAAGTGGCAAGAAGAGTGGAAGATTTAGAAGGCGCTCCCCGCACCCGCATGGAAAGTCCGGTTCAATTTTTTAAAAGGCTGGAGGAAGCAGGTAATGTAAACGAGGTCTATCAGGGTGAGCTCTATCTTCCGTGGCACAGAGGAACCTATACCTCTCAGGCAAAGGTCAAAAAGGCAAATCGTAAGGCGGAAATGTCCCTGCGGGAAGCAGAGCTTTGGAGCTCCTTAAGCTTTCTGGTAAGTGAGGGTAAGGACCGGAGAGAGGAACTTGAGATTCTATGGAAAAAGCTTCTCTTTCATCAATTCCATGATATCTTACCGGGGACCTCCATAACAAGAGTCAATGAAGATGCCAGAAAAGAGCTGAACGATGTAATAAAAGGAGCCGGGGAGATATTAAAAGAGTTCCAGGAAACCCTTGTTCGCGGCAGAAAAGAAAGCTTCTCGGTCTTTAACTCTTTATCCTGGGAGCGGGAAGAACTGATAGAATTGCCATATGAGGAAGGGAAATCATATGAGAGGAGCGGGGAAACGCTTGTCTCCCAAAGAATGGGGGATAAGGTCCTCATTCCGGTTAAGGTTCCCTCACTTTCATATATTCAGATAGATGTAAAAGGGAATGACGGAGAAGTCATAGAGCCGAATTCCAGTTGCAGTGTTTCTAAAAAACAGGATTCTTACATACTTGAAAACCAATATGTGACCGTAGTGGTAAATTCCCGCGGAGAGGTTACAAGCTTCGTGGAGAAGGAAACAGAGATTGAATACGTCCAAGGTTCCTTAAACAAGCTCTGTATGTATCAGGATATAAATATAGACTACGATGCCTGGGAGATGAGCTCCTTTTATAAAGAGCAGCCTATAGCGCTTTTAGAACCTGTGGAAATCAGGGTCGTGGAAGAAGGTCCTCTCATGGCAGCTTTGGAGGTGAAGCGGATGCTTCATCATTCTCCCATGACCCAGAGAATTCAGCTTTCCAGTCACAGCAGACGCCTTGATTTTGTTACAGAGGTAGACTGGAGGGAGACTCATAAGCTCTTAAAAGCAGAATTCCCGGTCAATATCCGTACCAGCGAAGCCATACAGGAGATCCAGTTCGGTTACGTGAAACGCCCCACCCATCAGAACCGGAGATATGATGCTGACCGATTCGAGGTATGCAATCACCGTTATACCGCTCTTAGTGAGCCCGGGCGAACCGCTGCTGTATTAAATGACTGCAAATATGGAATCAGTACCAGCGGAAATTCCATGGAGCTCACCCTGTTAAAGGCACCGGTATGGCCGGATATGTATGCAGATAAAGAAATTCACCAGTTTACCTATTCCTTCTATGCCATTGGCAGGGATTTTACAGAGAGCAGAGTCATACAGGAAGGCATGGAGCTAAACCACAAGCTATCCCTATTTGGCCTTGGAGCAGGAGACCGGCAGTTCCTTTCCCTGTCGTCAGACAGTATAGTACTGGAGACCATAAAGTTATCAGAGGATGGAACCGGCCATATGATCATGAGGCTTTATGAATCCAAGGGAAGGCATGAAAACTGCACGGTAACAGCCCATTTAAAAGTCCAGGAGGCTTACGAAACCACAATGGAAGAAGGTCTTTTGGAGGGACAAAGAGTCACCGTAACAGAGGCTTACGGAAAGAGCGAAATGCTCCTGGATTTTGCGCCATTTGAAATAAAAACCATCAGAGCTTCTTTGTAAACGCAAAAAATGCATACTAAACAGGAGAAATAAAAACAAATTACGCATAGCTACAATTTACACAAAATATTATAATTCATTCAACAGCTTTAAGAGAAAAGCAACAAAATAAATTTTACGGAGTTTACAAAATGCAGAAAAAACTAATCATTTTTACAGACAGCGGAGACACAATTATTGACGAAGGCACAGAAATTCGCAATGAAGAAGATATTGTAACCCATGCTGAGATGATACCTGGTGCGGGTGAAACCCTAAAAGCTCTTTATGATGCCGGCTATATTATTGCGATGGTGGCCGACGGTGAAGAGCAGTCCTTTACCAATGTATACGAAGAAAATGGGCTGGGATATTGTTTTCATACCAGAACGATTTCCGAAATCGTTGGAGTCCAAAAGCCATCAGAATTGATGTTTCAGGATGCCATGGAAAAAAATCATCTAACGGAAGAGGATAAGAAACGCATCGTTATGATCGGCAATAATGTCCGCAAGGATGTGGCTGGTGCAAACCGTTTTGGCATCACTTCCATACTGATAGACTGGTCCCCCCGTTATGACATGACCCCGGCTGGTGAAGATGAAACGCCGGATTATATCGTACATGAGCCGAAAGAACTTCTGGCCCTCATTGAGAGTCTGGAGGAAGCGCTTCAAAAGGACGGGAATGTATAGAAAAGAGGGAAAGTAAGCGATGAAAAATGTAAAAGTGAAGGAAAGAGCGAAAAAAATACCGTTTAAAGTATACATTCGCAACACCTGGCAGCTGTATTTGATGCTTTTGGTTCCAGTCATCTACATGTTGATGTTCCGCTACAGACCTATGATGGGCGGTATCATTGCGTTTAAGAAATTTAATGTATTTGCCGGTATATGGAATAGCCCCTGGGTCGGTTTTGCAAACTTTAAAGAAGCATTTGGTTCCAGTGATTTCTGGAATGCTCTTGCAAACACTCTGATTTTAAATGCCGGAGATTTAATTCTTGGCTTTCCGGTACCTGTATTGATTGCTGTTTTCTTATTTGAAATACGTAATTTAAGAATCAGAAAAGCAACTCAGACAATTTTATATCTTCCGAACTTCCTGTCCTGGGTTATTATTTCAGGCATCATCACACAGCTGTTTTCTACCAGCGGACTTGTCAATGACTTAATTCGCGGTGTTGGATTAAAAGAAATTAACTTCTTAAGCAGTCCTTTTATCTGGAGATTTGTATATTGGTTCTCAGGAATCTGGCAGTCTGCTGGTTACTCCCTGATAATTTATCTGGCAGCTTTATCTGCTACGGATCCTTCTCTTGGAGAAGCAGCTTATATCGATGGTGCCACCAGACTTCAGAGAATTGCTCATGTAACCATTCCGCAGATCAGACCAACCATTTCCATCATGCTTATCATGCAGCTTGGTAAGATCGTATCCATCGATTTCGATCGCCCTTATATGATGGGAAATACACTTGTAAAGAGTGCATCCGACGTTATCAGTACTTATGTATACAGTGTAGGTCTTCAGGCAGGCCGGTTTGATTTTGCTACTGCAGTAGGTCTCTTCCAGTCTGTGGTCGGAATTATTTTGATTCTGTCCGTAAATAAGATATCTAAGAAAATGGGAGAGGAGGGAATCATGTAATGGGTGAATTAAAGAGCAAAGAAGAAAGGCGGTTTCAGCTTTTCTGGAATACCTTTTTTATCGTAATCAGTATTGTGGCATTGATTCCCATCATTCGGGTATTTTCAATGTCCTTAAGCTCCAAGGATGCCATTTTAGCAGGTAAGGTATTCCTTTATCCGGTTCAGCTTACCACCGAGGCGTATGTAAGATCCTTCCAAAGCGGAAGTTTTGTTTCTTCTTTTATATTTTCCGTATTTTTAATGCTGGGCTCTACCATCGTATGCGTGGTCATGACCGTACTGGCTGCTTATCCCCTTTCTAAGAAGAACTTAAAGGGCGGAGCTTTTATTATGACCTTATTTGTCCTTACCATGTATCTGGATCCAGGTATTATTCCCAAATACTTAAACGTGAAGGACTTTAAGTTAATTGATACCTTCTGGGCATTGATTATCCCCGAAGCCTTAAGTGCCTATAATATGATTATCATGTGTACTGCATTCCGGGGACTTGACTCTTCTCTTTATGAAGCGGCAAAGATTGATGGCTGTAACGAAGTTCAGACTTTATTCAAGGTTGCACTTCCACTGGTATATCCAACCCTTGCAACGCTCGCCCTGTTCTATGCAGTAGGCAGATGGAACCGTTTAAGCGATGTTCTTTATTATGTTAACTCTTCCAAGCTTTATACCGTACAGATGGTGTTAAAACAGCTGATTGAATCTGTAAAGCTATCCAATGATGAAGGAATTCAAACCCAGCTTGTAGCAGATAATATTAAGGCGGCAAGTATTGTCATATCCATGTCACCAATGGTAATTGCCTATCCATTTATCCAGAAATATTTTACAAAGGGCATTATGCTTGGTGCAGTAAAAGGCTAATTATTTATTTAAATAATTATGAAAGAGAAAGGGAGGTTTTTCTATGAGAAAAGCAAATTTAGTAAGATGCTGTCTGGCAGTTCTTACCGCAGCAGCTTTGGTAACAGGCTGTGGTTCCAGCAAAGGCGGAGACGCTACCACAGCAGCAGGCAGCTCTGCAGCAGCTGGGGGTGAAACAACAGCAGCTGACAAAGGAAAAGAAGAGACCATCAAAGTTATGGTTTGGGACAGAGGAGATGCTGCTCCTGGAACAACAGTTGAGAACAACACTCAGACAGAATGGATTAAAAAGCAGATGAAGGAGAAGTACAACATCAACGTAGAATACGTTTCCGTACCAAGATCTTCTTCGGATGATAAGTTAAATATTATGATGTCCGGCGGCAATGCACCTGATATCGTATTTACCTACAACCAGGGTATTTTCTATAACTTTGCGACCAACGGCGGTCTGACTGATTTAACAAAGGCATATGAGAGCTATGGTCCAGACATCAAAAAGTATGTTTCTGACGCCCAGAACATGGGTCAGCTTGATGGACAGCAGTTCGCAATCATGAAACAGAGAGGCGTGGAATCTCCTCGTCATACTGCTTATATCCGTCAGGACTGGCTGGATAAACTAGGGATGCAGATGCCTAAGACAAAAGAAGAATTATTTAAATACTTAGAGGCTGTAAAGGAAAAAAATCCTGGCGGCGTAAGCAATGTAACTCCTTGGGGAATGAGTGGACGTAATGATACAGAGAAGGGGTATTTAAACTTTGTAGGTTCTTACGTGAATTTAAAAGATGATAAAGAAGCTTATATGTACAGCGAAGGCTACTTAGCCGTTGCTCCTGGAGCCATTGACGGTATCAAAAAGTTAAATGAGCTTTACAACAAAGGCCTCATCACAAAAGACTTTGCTACAGATACCAATGAGGATATTTACAAAGCTCAGGTAATTGCAGGCAATGTAGGTTTCTTCCTTGATGATACAGAGAGCCCATGGAACTACATAACTGTTTTAAATCAGAGTGCTGGCGGAAGAACCTTCGTACCAGTACAGTGCTTTGAGCTTTCAGATGGTTCCTACCGTACACCTTTCGAGCCAAGATATGGTATGTTCGTAATGGTTCCAAAGACCAGCGAGAAAAAGGTTGAGGCATGTATGAAGTATTTAAACTGGATGGCAGATCCGGCTGTTGCTGAGAATATCGTTTTCACAGCAGAGCATCAGAGAGACGAAAATGGCGTTCCGATCAAATTATCTGAGGCGGATTTAAAGAGCAAGGGATACCCGGGAACTTGTGATGACTTAAATATTGTAAACCTTTCCATGGAATGGACCAAGAGCAAAGATGCTATCATCTCCAAGTGGATTAAAGATCAGTCTGTAAAATGGGAAAGCGATGACTGGTTCTCAAACTTCTATGATGTGCGTGCAGAAGGCAAATTCCGTTTCCCAGTGTACTCTAACATTTCTCAGCCTGAAACAGACTATGGTAAAAATGTAGAGAACCTGATGCTTGCTTATGTTTATAAGCTGATCAGCTGCTCTCCAGACCAGTTTGACAGTTTACAGCAGACAGAATACAACAACCTTGTAAATGCAGGACTTCAGAAGATTCTTGACGCAAGAGCAGAATACTTTGACAGCATAAAGTAATTCCTTTTACGGGGACAGCAGGCTATAAGAAGCTCGTTACAGCTCTTTCCCATCCACGTATGGATGGCGCCGGGAAGCTGTAACGGGCTTTTTCTGCCCATTTCTCATCAAATCGGCGAATAAGGGCTGGTGGAATTGCTGGCTTTTCTAAATTCTGAGGGGGATTGGCCGCAGTATTTCTGGAAAATCCGGTTGAACTGGGAGAAGCTTGTAAACCCGCATTCTTCTGCAAGCTCTGAAATCTTCTTTTTCGTATTTTGAAGAAGATATTGCACATTTTTGATTCGCGTCATCTGTATGTACTGGGTCAGGGTGTACCCAGTCACATCTTTAAACTGATGAGACAGATAGTAGGGACTGATAAAAAACTCCTTGGCTAAGGCATCTAACGTAAGTTCCTCGGAGTAATGGTTATGTATGTAGTTCGCGATGGAGTAAACCTTTCTGGAAGCCTCATCTTTTAGCGGTTCATTGGTATAGGTGTTATAAGGCGCAAGCTTCCTTAAGGTATATAAAAAATCCACAAACATCCCGTGAACCATAAGAGATCTTAAATCCGGATCTTCATCGTGGAATGAGTAATGGTAAATCCGGTTCAGCTTTTCATTGATCAGCTGCTGTTGCTTGGAAGGGAACCGGTAAATGGGAACAGGAGCGTAAAATGGCTCAAAAAGCTTTTGATACGTTTCCGGTCTGTCCCAGAGTGAAGGGGGATATAAAAAGCTCATGATCAGCCGCTTGCCAGGAGCCCCTTTGGGGTACTCGGAGCGGTGAAGTACAGAAGGCCGTAAGAGTACCAGGTCGCCGGAACGAATGGAATAAGGAATTCCTTCCACCAGATGGCTGGCCTGTGGACTGATTAGAACCATGATTTCATAAAAGGAATGGAAATGCTGAAATGGCATGTTGATGTCAAAAGAACGCTCGTCATAATCAAAATAGTAGTAAAGCGAATGCTGAATGTCATTAATCGTAAGATTGTGCTGCTTTTTATAGTGCAATGTGTCATCGGGATTAGTCATAATGAGCCACCTGTATTCTTTCTTGAAAATCGTCATGTTTCGGATATCTATTATAGCAGAATGAACAAAATATGCAATGGATTAAGTAAAAAAATAGTAAAATATTGTAGAGATTGCAAATGGTGCCTGTAAAGAATATTGAGGCACAAAGAAAGGAAGTGGCATAGGGATGGATATTTTGAAGGAAAAGATTAACTTATTGGTATCCAGTTTTGAAAAAATTTTATATGATGAAGATGATATTTTTTTAAAAAATATGGAAACGAAAAATCTGGCTGGAGACAATGCTGAACGCTACCGCTACTGGGAGTGGACGCAGGGAGTAGGACTCTTTGGCTTATGGAAAATATATGAGGAAACCGGCGAAGAAGAGTACCTGAACAAGCTTTTAAAGTATTACGAAAGACAGATGGAAATCGGTCTTCCTGCAAGAAATGTAAACACCACAACACCTCTTCTTGCACTGACTTACGTGGCAGAAAAAAGTGGCAACGAAACCTACAAGCAGATCTGCCGTGAATGGGCCGCCTGGCTGGTAGACGGACTTCCAAGAACAAAAGAGGGAGGCTTTCAGCATCTGACCTCCGATACCTTAAACGAGCAGGAGCTCTGGGACGATACCTTATTTATGTCCGTGTTATTCCTGGCACGTATGGGAAAACTGGAGGGAAATCAGGCATGGATTGATGAAGCCCAGTACCAGTTCCTGCTTCACATCAAATATCTTGCAGACAGAAAGACCGGTCTGTGGTATCATGGCTGGACATTTAACGGAAACCACAACTTTGCAGAAGCCTTTTGGGGAAGAGGCAACAGCTGGGCAACCATGGCAATTCCAGAGCTGTTTGAAATCATTGACTGCGATGAATCGGTAAAGAGATTTTTAACAGAAGCACTGGATAAGCAGATTGAAAGCCTTAAGAAGTATCAGAATGAAAATGGTATGTGGCATACCGTGATTAATGATAGTACTTCTTATGTGGAAGCCAGCGCCACCTGCGGATTTGCCTATGGCATACTAAAGGCAGTTCATTTAGGCCTTGTAGACCCCTCCTATGAAGAGTGCGCCAGAAAGGCTTTGGCACCGATTCTGGACTATATTGACGCAGAAGGCGTACTCCATCAGGTTTCCTACGGAACTCCTATGGGAAGAGAATCCGTACAGTTCTACAAAGATATCGAACTTCGCCCTATGCCATACGGACAGGCCATGGCAATGCTTTATCTTTTGGAGGCATCAAAGAATAAATAAATCCTTAGGACGGGGCGTGAGCTTCCGTCCTTTTGTGATTGTGGGGATTGTAAGAGGGCTTTTAGGAAGATTAACAAGAAGGCTAATAAGAAGATTTATAAGAAGAATATAAGTAGGCTTCTAGGAAGGGTTCTGGAAAGATTAGTAATAAGAATATTGGAAAGAAGGTATCGGCATGTTAGAAATTAATATAGAACTGATAAAAAAATATATACCCGTTGTTATGATGGATTTGAGAGAGCCATTTGAAATTGATGCCATGGCATATACCGTATTTCAGGAGACAAAGCGCAGCAGCTCTTTTCCTAAACGTATGGTGGAAATTAAACCAGAAAAGACTGCTTTCGCTATTGAATATGCTATCTGGTACGATTATGATATCCAGCACTTGTATGAGCTGGAACATGTGTGGGTATATGTAGGACATGATGGAGCCGTACAGAAGGTGGAGGCCAGCTTTCATGGAAAATATTTGAATATGGTGGATCTGGAGACAGGGGAGGCGAATCTGTGGGAGGTGACTCATCCTGTGGTGTATGCACAGCCTGGAAAACATGCCTTGGTTCCGGATAAAAGGGTGATTCCCATGATACCTGACTGGAAGGAAAGCTGTATGGAAAAGGCAGGTCTTGATGGGGTTCTGGTTCAGGATATGTTTGAGACGGAGATTCATACTGATGAGGAGCTTCAGAGCTTGACGGAGAGGTATATTAACGAAGTGTATGGGTTTGTACCTTCTATGGAATTTCGGCCGTTTCTGCTGGAGGGGGATAAATTGATGACTTGGGAAGAGCTAAGGGAATCTATACCAGGAAGAGTGAATCGGCAGATTGAGGTAATTTGGGGGTATTTTAATAATTAAGATTTGTAATAGACAGACTTCATGTACTGGGGTAAGTTTGAATGAGGGCGTTGATTTTCTATAAATCAACGCCCTTATGTATGCTATTTTTTCAAATATTAATAGTTATAGAATTCATATGTTGTATTATTTCGCTCTCTACTTCTCAGCAAGCCATCTACCAATAAATTTTGTAGAAAATCACATGCTTTTTAGTGGCATTGACAGTGGGATAAGAGAGTACTATAATTTAATTGTCGACAAATAGAACATATGTTCGAATTTATATGCTTTATGCAACAGTAATTTATTAATGGTTGAATGAAACAAATTAAAAGCAAAGTTGAAAGAGGAGAAATAATATGTCAAGTACAAATAAAACTTCATTAGGATTAAATATGTGGGAAGCTTCAGATAAGCCAGTAAGACAAGATTTTGTTAACGATAATGTTATTATCGATGATGAGGTAACTAAGCTAAAACAGGATATTGGTAGTAATAACACTGTTATTAATGAGAAAATTAATAAGCTAAGTAGTAATTTAGATACTATTAAATCAACTCCAGGTTTTTACGGAAATTATGGTAGTGTTGGACTAAATTCGCAGAACCCGTCTGGACCAGAGGGGAGTGAAATAGTTTTTAAAGGTTTAGGTGGAAATACTGGTGATAATACAGTAATAGATTGTTACAATAATATTTTTCGAATTTTTGGTCATTTAGGAGGTGAAACTTTAGTTGTATATGAATTTAGACCTGATGGATTATATTTAAATGGTAAAAAAGTTACCATCTAAATTGCTATTTACCCCAGATGCAATTTATTATAAACAGAAAAAAACAAGTAATAACGAAAGAATTTTAATTAAAAAAGACTGTCCTATTTTACAATAAGACAGTCTTAAATGGCTATTAATGATGTGAGATGAATAAGCATTTTTATTTTTTTCTAAGAATATAAAGTACAATTAAAATGGGTACTCCTATAATGAAATAAACCGGTGTAAAATCGCTATACTTTCCAGCTACGAAAACTGAAGTGGGACCATCTGAATTTCCAATAACTGCTGTACGTATATACCATTTTTTTATAAAAAACAGTAAAAGTCCTAATACTCCTACTATTAATATTGAATAACTTATTAGTTTTTTCATTTTAACATATCCTTTCAAGTATACTTACTTTATTGTAACACATGTAATCTTGAGAGTGTAAATAATAAATGAAATTAAGGTCATTTTATTGTTTTTGCTTAAGTTAAAAAACAGTTAACAACACTTATGTATTTACAATTGCATAATATGAGAATCAGTAAATAAAAAATGATAACTCCCCTAGGAATTAACTAAATCTACATCCAGCAGAAAAAACTTATCGTTCTAAAACGAAAAATAATAGTACACAGTAAAATGCAGATTCAATGAATCAGAGCAGAAGATACAAATACAATCAATTATAAAATATGAACAAAGATAACAAATAAAAAAGAAAGGAGAACCTACGATTTATGAACAGACCTGAATGTTTGCATATCCCCCTCCTATACGAAGGAGAACGAGCAGAAATTTCTTGGGAAGAAATGGAACAAGATAAGAGTTATACGGTAGAAAGAGCATTTAATGAAACCTTTTTACAGGCCCTATCTGGATACACTTGGGATAATTATGACAGTTCTGATGAACCTTGGAGCAGTCATGAGCAAGCTGCTCTTAACTGGAATCAAATCGAGACCAGAACAGGCAAAGGTCAGCAATGGGAACGCTTGGAATATGAACAGTTAAGCTGGTCACAGCTTGAGCAACAAGCATGCACATGGAAGCAGCTAGAAAGCAGGGATATCAGCTTTGAAATATTTAAAGGCCCAGGTCTTGAACGGCCTGGCATTGAGCAGGGCTGGACCTGGCTTGAGCTGGACAAGCTTCATAATTCCTGGAGCAGCTTGGAAAAATCAGAGCACTCATGGGAGAAGCTTGAGAAAATAACGCTTCCTGGCATCTCTTGGGATAGTATAGACTCCAGATGGCTGACATTTAACGAATGGGAAGAAAAAGACCTGACATTTGATGAACTGGATGCACGGAATCAGGTAAAAGAGCACCGGGGAATGACAGATTTTATTCCAATAGGTGCGTCTAACGCAATGTATCGGATCAAAGCATTTGATTCTAATGGGTATGAGTCTGAGTATTTGGAGACAGCACAAATATCTGTTATTCCAGTATTTTACCGTAATAGCACTATGAAATACCCGGTAAAGTTAGGTAAACGTTACACCGTGCTTATGAAAGCTCAGGAAGTCAGCGGTCTGGATAAAATCCGTATGAACCTACGGTATGACCCATACTTACTGGAATTAGTCAGCTTTTCAGCCGGGGATATAAAAAGTATAAAAGAACCCGGAAATTATCCGGAAGAAAATATAAAAATATACTCCAGTATTCCAGGAAACCTAAGGTTTCAATCAACCAGACAGTTAAATAAGAATGAGTGCTTTAGCGGTCCCATTGCAATAGTCCAATTTATTGCTAAGGGAACTGGAAACACACTAATATCATTATATTAAGACTAAGAAAGGATTAAATGGACGATAAAAAGAATTTAGAGAATCACATTGAGATAGATAAATGGGATGAGCCCGATACAAATACGGATGAGAACGTATTAGGTGAAGAAAAAATGGAAGAAAAAAGCCTGAAAACACAGTTGAGCCAGGCGGTGCTGTCTTCAGAAGAGGACGGATTTTCTAACATTAAACAGTATCCGGAATCCCCATTTACCTACTTTGAATCAAATAAGGTAAATATTCAGTTAAGTACTGGCAATCTCCAATATGAGACAACAGATTTTGTCTTGCCAGGTAGAGATGGTTTTGATGTAACCATTGCCAGGCGCTACGATTCCGGCTGTGCAAATTTAGTGGATATGGCTCCATATGTTATAAATTCAATGTTATTAACAGGTTCAATAGATAACTTTTTTTATACCTCGACATATGGACTCGGGCATGGATGGTCTTTTGTTCTGCCTTCCATTGAGACCGTGCAGAATCTTAGGTGGGCTTGGCTGCCATATTTAGTAGGAACTCGCAGCTATAATTATATTCTGCATCTTGAAGATGGAAGAAATTTAGAAATAAGCCGATACTCAGACAGATTTGAGAATTATAACTTAAAAGATGTGAGTATCGTTACCAGATCAGGTACACTACGACATCCCTATGCAATGGATATCACAAAACGTTATAATATTATTATTGAATACAAGAATGGAAATAAAGACTATTTTCAAAGTTCTGGTGGAGACGATGGAGATCGGGATACATCAAATGCTATTGATTTCTCACTGGTTGCACGTCAGGATAAATTTGGTAATACTATTTTCTATGATCTAAGAAAATACGGCGGTATGAAAATTGTGGACACCTGGGGGCGTATAATCAATCTGGAGAAAAACGATTCCGGACTTATCTGGAAATTACCAGAAAGTGCAGCTGGAAAAGCATGTGAAATTTCCTATGATATTGAAAGGCGCAACGCTTATAAACTCATCGCAGTTACTGACCCTGTAGGACGTATGACCCAGTACAGCTACTATAATTTAGATGAACATAAAGGTTCCATGAAGTGTGCTTCCCCGAGTGTAGCGGGAAACAACACAAAAACTCAAACGAGAAGGTATATGTTGCTAAAGAATGTTACATATCCCAATAATGCTTCCACACAGTTTATATATGATAGAGACATTAGCATTGAAAATGATGTTGGTGGACAGATTACCCATTTTGCATTAACAATGAAAAGGGATATTGTTGACGGGACTGAATATAACCGGGGAGAATATAAGTACACGCTTGATTCTGGATCTGCCAACAGTGGCGAGTATATTGAATATGCGGAAGTAAAAACTCATCAGGATATTATAGAAACTCATCGATTTGATAACGAGGGTCTGTTATTAAAAAAGGAAGTTCGACATCATAACTCCCTTATTTCAAAAAGCACTTATAAATATAGTAATAAACTAGTAGTATCAGCAGTTGACCAGGTATTTGACAGGAACAATGAATCAAAGTTTCTGGAAAAGAAAACCTTATGGAAATATTCCGCAGATCAAAAAGCAAATATTATACAGCTCATAGAAGAATATCCGGATGACCCTTTTTGCAACCAGGAAATAAATACGACCTATGGAGACTACAGCATCGTTCTTGAAACGGGAAGAAAAAATGGCTCTGACCAGATCAAAGAAACAAACGAACTCTATGCGGAATTGGGAAATCGAGTAATAAAGTATCATCGTCTATATGAAAATGGAGTCTTAAAAGAAAAAATGGGATATGATTATAAAGATCCCCCAAACCCCTATTGTGTGACCAACGAAAGAAGGTATTTTCTGACAGACGGTGGGAATCTGGAACAGTCAGGTGATTATGCGGAAACAATTTATAAATACAGTACTCCTTTCAGTACAGACAGCAGATACACACATAACTTTATATCAAAAGAACAAACCGGTATTATAGATGCAGACGGAAGACCTTGTGATTCAATAAAGGAAGAATTTCAATATGACAATTGGGGACGTCTCATTTCCAAAAAAGATTCGAGGAATCAGGTCAGTACCATCCGATATGACAGGCTTGGACGAGTGGAAGCAGAAACGCTGCCCCCAGTTGATGGTCAGCAGGCAGTAAATGAAACTTATTATAATGACCGCTTAAACTATATCACGGAAACAGATGCGAACCACAATAAAAGACGAATTCAATACACACCGCTAGGACAGATTCAACAGGTCTGCCTGGCCGTATCCAATGAGCCGGCCTCCGGGGATGTCGTGCTGCAGGATTTCCGATATAATTCATGGGGCGAGCTGACAGAAGTAGTTACATATAATGGGAACGGCACAGCAGCAGACCAAGTAAGAAAGACCGAGCGTTATACCTACGATTCATTTGGCCGGGTGCTATCCCGAACGATTCCACAAGTCGGTTATGAGGAGAGGTATGAATACAATGAGGTATTTACCGATTTATCAGATGGCAGAAAGTACTATCGTGAACTGAAAAAAATCATAGGAGATGCCTCCGCTCCGGATCTGGTGACGGTATGTTATAAAGACCAGAAAAATCGGATCCGGAAGGAAACTTTAGCCGGAGACAGAATATTTACCTACGAATATGACAATGCAGGAAACAATATCCTCAAAATTGATGCCGGGAACAAAGCGGAACGTTGGGGGTACGATTATGCCGGCCGACCAGTAAAACACATACGGACTGACTCCGGCCAGGAGCGAATTACTAGCATTCAATATGATGCGTTAGGCAATAAACGATTCCAATGGGATGAGGCTGGAAAGAAAACCGAATTTCAATACGATAAGGCAGGACGTTTGGTTCAAATCACCACGCCGTTTGACCAGCGTAGCAGCATTGTAAAATATTACTATGATGGAAACGGGAATGTAATATGGGAAAAGAAAGCTCAAAAAGATGGCTGGCAGGAGAATCAGTACGTTTATGATGCCAGGAACCGTTTAACCGATACCTATCAATTCCTTAGTCCGAACAACTGGATTAGGACCACCTGCCGATATGATGCAATGAATCAGGTCATTTTGAGGAGAGCCGGAGATACCCCATCAGGTGAAGGGCGTGAGGTGACAACATACGCCTATGACCGCTTTGGAAATGTCACGGCAATGACGGATTCCTGCGGCTATACGGAATACCATGAGTATGACAAAGCTGGAAGGCTGCAGAAAAAAATAGACAGAAATAAGGACCACACCGTTTATCAACATGATGCTCTGGAACGCCTGATAAGAGAAAACGTGCAAAAGAAAACTCCTGATGGAATGACAGTAAGCGAGCGGGAGTATGCCTATGGTAAGAACGGAAAGCGGATTAGTGAAGTCAGTCGGGAGTCAGGGGGAGGAAAACAAACCGTCCTCCTGGAGACGAAGTATTACTACAATAATAAAGGCCAGCTCACTCGACAGGAAGATCCGGGAAATGCAGAAAAAGATTATACTTATGACATGTATGGAAACCGTCAATCCTTTCAGTTGGTTTGTAAAGGAAAAACAAATCCGGAGGTCAGTCTGTATTACATATATGATGACTTATCCCGTTTAAAGCAGGTAAGAAAAGACAATGCAACAGGGACTATACTGGCAGAGTACGAATACGATGAAAAAGGCAATCGTAAAGCCCTCCGCTATCCCCAGTCCGGTATGGAAACCATTTATAAATATAATGATGGAAACAGGATAATATCATTGGAGAATAAACGGCAGGGAACCGTAATTTCTTCTTGGGAATACACCTATGATGTGTCAGGGAACATTCTAAGCAAGATTAATAAAGCTGGTTCTACCCCAACAATCATATCGTATCAATATGATCGGCTAGGTCGTCTGACAGAAGAAGATTATTCCGACTGGAAGCGGACTCTTTATACCTATGATGCCTACTCCAACCGTATGAAAGTAATGGTGGAGGGAAGAACAAAGGATGAGCTCGTCAGTGTCACCAGTTATGAGTATGGTTTGAATAATAGGCTTGTAAAGGAAATAAAAAAGCAGGGAAAAATAACCGAAACTTATCAGTACCGTTATGATGATAATGGGAATGAAGTCTTCCGCATATGGGAAAAAACAGCGCCAACACCGAATTATCCGGGAAATGTCAGGTTATCAGGGACCTATCAAAGGGAGACTCCGTCAGTTTATGAGTGGAGACAATATGATGGATTCAACCAACTAACCAGAATAAATCAGGATGAGAAAGAAATTTCGTACCAGTACCGGGGAGATGGCCTGCGCCATAGCACTGAAGTTAGGAAACTCACTGAGAACCAGAGTAAAACGAATTTGTATTGCTGGGATGGAACGAATATTGTAGCGGAACAGATTGAAAACCAACAGATTAAAACCTATTTAAGAGGAATCAATCTGATTGCCTGTGAAAAAGATAATGTGGTATACTATTATATATTTAATGAACATGGGGATGTAACCCAACTGTGGAGTCAAAGCGGAATTTGTAAAGGTTCGTATGAGTATGATGCTTTTGGAATTGAGAAAACTCCAGATAAAGAGGAGGAGAATCCGTTCCGTTATTGTGGGGAGTATTTAGACATAGATACAAAAACCTACTATTTGCGAGCAAGAAGTTACAGATCTGAAACCGGTCGTTTTCTTACTGAGGACAGCGTAGAAAAGACAACCCGGAAAATGCCTAACGAACTGGAAATTACAGATCCTCTAAGTTTGAATAAGTATACTTATTGTCATAATAATCCTGTTTTATATACTGATCCTACCGGTCATGTTCCATTTTTGGTTCTCGCTGTTGTAGGTGGTTTAGTAGCTGGAGGATTTTCAAATGGAGTAATTTCAGCTCTGAAAGGTGAATTTTCATTAAATGCAGTTCTGAAAGGCGCTGCTGTAGGCTCTACAGCTGGTCTAGCTGGTGGTGGGGCACTTGCATATGGAGCTACTGGTAGTGCGCTGGCATCAACTGGTGCAGTTGCATCAGGACTTGGGGGTGGTGTAGCAACCGTGGCTCCTGCTGGTGCTACAGGTTTCACGCAGACCAGGCAATTACTGCAAGCGCAACAAATGAAAATTGCTAAGGGGGCGGGGCAATATTCTAATTTAGATGATGGACTGAATTTCTCTAAAAAAGCATTGGAACATATGGGAGAAAGCGGGAGGCAAATACCTATTCAAACACTACAAGACGCTATACGAAAAGGAGAAGCATTTCCTGATCCAAGAGGCTCAAGTGCAACAATGTACTATACTACAATCACTAAAAATGGTAAATTGTACAATTTAGAAGTTCTGTATGATTCAACGACTAATCAAGTTTATCACTTTGAATATGCAAGAAAGGCTATGGGAAAATTACCAGAAATAAAAAAATAGGGGTGTATAAAGATGACAGAAAAAGAAAGTCTTTGGTATTTAATAAATGGGTTAGTAAAGGGTTCATATATCGTTAAAACATTTTGCGATGAATTTACACGTATTTATGATTTAGAGGTAAACTATGATGAGTTGAGTAATGAGGAAAATCGTTTGTTTGGAGAATTGTGTGAAATGACAGGAAGATTTTCTGACGATGATGATGAACTAAAAATCCCTAATATGTACTTCAGTGAAAAAGAAATTATGGATAAGGTTAGGCAGATAAAAGAAAATCTAGGATAATTCAAACATAATATCTAAAAATCCAAGTTGGTGAAGGTTAAAGTCTCCGCAACATTTTTAGTGTAAATAGTTCGGGGTTACTAACAGTAAGTTAAACAATAGAGTTGCCCGAGAATCCCAAAGTTTGTGTAAACCTTCAAACTGATGTAAAATAAAATTACTCAGTTTGGAGGTTTTATTTTATGGCAAAAAGAAGAAGGGACGAGTCTCCCGAAAGACAGGCACTACGTGAAATGATGAATGGATATCTGAAAGAAAATCCAGTTAAGAATGGAACAGATGTCAATGGTCTCATGAGAGAAATGATGTCTGTCATCCTGGAAGGTAGTCTGGATGGCGAAATGGAGGAGGAACTGGGTTACACCAAGTACGACTTCCGCAACAAAGAAACAGATAACAGCAGAAATGGTTATAATTCAAAAACATTACATACTAGCTATGGAGATATGGAGCTGGACGTTCCTCGTGATCGAAATGGGGATTGAACCTAAGATTATCAAGAAGTATCAAAACACCTTGTCTCAGGACATGGAAGAAAAAATCATCTCCATGTATGCCAAAGGGATGACCACCGGAGATATTGAAAGTCATATGCAGGATCTCTATGGAGTAGATATCTCGGACAGTACAATAAGTCGCATTACAGATAAAATACTCCCTATTGTAAAAGAGTGCCCAAGGGGGCAGACCCTGGCAAGAACGCCCACTGGAAGATATTTATGCCGTAGTATTCATGGATGCCATCCATTTTCATGTCAGAAGCGAAGGCCGAATCGTAAAAAAAAGCTGTCTATATCGCCATTGGCATAGATATGAGTGGACATAAAGATGTTCTTGGAATGTATGTCGGCGAGAACGAAAGTGCGAAGTTCTGGCTGTCAATTATGAACGGTTTAAAAAACCGTGGAGTCCGAGATATCCTGATTGCATGTGTGGATGGCCTGACCGGTTTTCCCCAGGCAATTGAGGAGGTTTTTCCAAAAACTGAAATTCAGCAGTGCATTATTCATCAAATCCGTAACACAACGAAGTTTGTATCCTACAAAGATATCAAGCCACTTATGGTAGATTTAAAACGTGTGTATGCTGCACCTACAGAAGATATCGCACTAAGTGAACTAGATCTATTTGATGACAAATGGGGCGGGAAATACCCTAAAATAACAAAGTCCTGGCGGGATAACTGGGCTAATCTATCCACGTATTTTAAATATCCTGAGGCTGTACGTAGAATTATTTACACCACAAATGCCATAGAGGGCTTTTACCGGCAGCTCCGAAAGGTCACGAAAAGTAAGACGATATTTCCCACAGATGACAGCCTGCTAAAAATGCTATACCTGGCAACTATGGATATCACCAAAAAATGGACGGGCCACCGTCAGGATTGGGGTCAGATCCATTCCCAGTTGGAGATTTTCTTTGAAGAAAGGTTATCTTAAAAATTAAAGAGCAAGGTATTAAGACTGCCAAAGGGGAGTTTTACTTGACAACCCCAAAAACAGTTTTATAATACAAGCATGGGCAAGAACCAATGAAAAATGGCCTTGCCCATAAATAACAATCAATATTTTATATCAGTTTTTGGAGTTTACACGGACTTTGAAACGGTCTCCCCCAGACAGTTATGACAAACTGTCAGACCGGTTTTCCTTTATAGATATTCATTCAATCGTTCTGGATAAAACAGAATCAATGGGCTGAGTATCAAATCTCAATACCGGTACCGCTGCGTTCATTTTTTTTTACATCTCATCACTCATAACATGATTTCTTTCTACAGGTGTTATTTTAATTTCCTTATTTCTCAATATAGTTAATTATGATAATATTCGACTTGGTGTATATATATTAACTACAGATACTCCAGTATTAATTAATTGTGGACCTGTATCAAATCCCCTTAATGCAGCAACTGCCTCAGCCATACCCAAATAGCCCATTGTAAATGGATTTTGTACCAATGTAGCTTTTATAGTATTATCTCTTATCATTTCCTGAATTACAGGTGTAATATCAAATCCGATACCGATAATATTTATATCATTATCTCTCAAAGCGTACCCCATCCCTAACGTAGATCCCTCATTTGTTGAAAAAATACCAACAAGATTGGGATTGTCTCTTATATATTTTTCCGTTGCTTGTTTTGCTAACTCTGGGTCACCATTCGTGTATATTGTTTCTAATATTTGATATCTAACAAACAACTTAAAATAATCGCGAAATCCTATTTCCCGATTTACAGTCGTTCTATTTTCAGGAGTTACCCCAATGATTCCTATTGAACCATTTGTGAGACCAAACTCCTCTAATTCGTAAAACATATTTTCTCCAGCTATCTTACCAGCTGTATAATTATCTGTAGCTAAAGTTGTGACTGCTTCTTCAAACGCTGGTGCATCAACATAAATGATTTTTACACCCAATGCTTTCGCTTCTTCAACTGCGCTTGAAATCTTTAAAGGATCACTTGCTGCTAGCAATATTGCATCGGCTCCCGCTACTACGGCATTATTAAATATTTGAATTTGTTTATATATATCTCTTGTTAAGGGGGCGTCCCATTCATATGCAACACCTAACATAGAAGCCATTTCTCTAGCACCATTATCCATAACCTCCCAAAATTGATCACTTTTATCCATGGTTATTAAATAAATTTTATAATTCCCATTTATCATTTCTACAACATCTCCTATATTAATAATCAATTTTAAGGTTGGTCCAATTACATTCACACCTGGTGTTGAAATTCAGGCTTTACAACGAGTGTACTGATATATCATCGGCTTGCATAAAGATATATATTGTTGTTAACATAATTATTGTCTGTAACAGTGGATATTTATCCAGTTAAATAAAATATCTGTAATCTATTCCCGTATCTACAATTCCTGTTAATACTTCATGCCCCTCAGGCTAAAATTTGCAACACTTCTAATTCTTGAAAGAAAATTGGAATCTATAGCCATAACTTGTAGATTTGGAAGAATTTATGGATATTCGATTATATGCGAGATGGTTTCGTTATATTACTTCATAAAATTGCTGTATAACAGCATTAATCCCTTCTTCTTTCTGCTATAAAATAAAACCTCCAGACTGAGTAATTTTATTTTACATCAGTTTGAAGGTTTACATAAACTTTGGGATTCCCCCGTGTAAATAGTTCACGGGTATACTAACAGTAAGTTAAACGGTGGAGTTGCCGCTTTCATAGCTGATGTATAGTCATGAGAGTGGCAACTTCTTTTAACATGTCCATAATTATTGCTATGGTTGACTTTTTCAGCTGTGTTATAATAGTTAGGTACATTCTCTGTTTTTTCCGAATCACATCTCAATAAGCCGCCGGAACCGCCCTAAGGGAAATAGTATGCTCAAAGCAGGTAAAATCCGTAAAATAAACAGTAAAGCACTCACTGGAGCGATTCTGGCTTCCAAACTTCCCAGCCACATAATTATGTTCCCCAAACCCAGGACCAGCCGTAATGGCATATTTCCCCTTTGTAGCGGTCACAGTGCCAGCCTTGGCTACCATACCCCCGCCCTTAACCCCTTCAGCAATAAAATGCTCAGATTCCAACCGACACCCACCATCAAAGGCCAATTCAACCCGTAGAGGCGCCCGGTCGATTCCCTCTGTTTTTATCTTCACATCAATCCCATTTTCAGCTTCTTCTATTACAATATCAAAAATCATATCCGGGCCATAAAGTTTATCTCGTTTCGTATGGTCCATTTTCCACCAATCCGTAGTATCCTGTGGCTCATCAAAGGGAAGATAATACCAGCCAGTTTTCGTCTCTTTTAACTGAAAGCCTCCCGTTTCAGAAACACTGGTAATGCTCTGAGCAGTAAAATACCGATGCTCACAAAAGCCCGCCCCAATTTTCATGCTCACAGAAAAATCCCCATGCTGGAAGAACAGAAAGGTAGGACTGCCATTTAATATAGAAGCAGAATAACCTCCTCTGCGCAATCGAACGATACCAGAATCCTTATAATATCGGCAATAGTCTGTTAAAAGCCCGCAAGTTTCATATTCAAACTCTAACAGCTTTGGCATGAGCATGAAATGAATAAGAAAACCCTCCATGCTAATTTGCTTCTCTTCCGCAATATTCATAATAGAGCAGGCAGCCTTTAAAAAGGTCTCATTTTCAAATATAATACCCATATAAAGGTATTCTAGATAATATCCAACGGGATAAACTTTCACCCCCCGATCCTGTCTTGTAGAGTTGTTGGTAAAGATACTCTGATCCGGCTCTATGTATGTAAGCATCATATTGAGATTCCGCTTTACAGGCACATAATAGGAATCATCACCCGTTGCAAGAGCCAGCATAATCATAGCGTTATTGTTTACTAAATTGTATCCCCCAGCAGAACGTTCCGCATATTCTCCATCCTCATTACAGTCGCAAAATTCCACCATAAATACTTCCGCGCCTTTTTGAAAGGATTCATCCCCAGTGATGGAAGTAAGCATTTGAAGAACAGAAGCAATGGCCCAGCGGTGGTTAGGAGTATGAAATCCACTTCCAATCATTGCCTTTCCGCCCTTAATCAAAATGGCTTCCATCGTATCTTTCAAAGGAACCAGTAAATCCATTTGAACCGGACTTTCTATTTCATTTTCTAATAACCGCTTTACATACAAATATGCAGGCAAAAGCCCGTCCAGGCAGAAAGCAGTATCCGCTCCGGAATAAAAGTTGCAGTTAATGAGGTCAAAAAATCCATTTTCTCTCTGACCTCTTTTTATGTAATCCAGGGCAATGGTAATTCTGCTATAGATGTCCTTGCTTCCATAATAACGGCTCTGGCTGTTTAAGAAGCTTGCAGTCATATTTGTAACCTGGAAGATGGCATATTTAGGCTCTACCAGACCGTCATGGTCTCTGAATCCTCCATAGAATTCACTGGAAGGGTCTGTAACCTGAAAATGGATTACCTGAGAGACCCAAAGGTCACAGTCCCATAGAATTTTTTCATAATGTTTTTTCATAAAAGCTCCATTCTCCGCATGCTGCGGCTTCATGATGTCCAATATTCCCATTGTATCATGATGAAAAAACAGCAACAACTCGGTTATTGCCAACCTGCTTTAAAAATCTCCTGATAATTGCGGTCCATAACATAGAGGAAGCCGGCAAAATTACTTTGCCGGCAGGTATGAAAAAAAGTCTATTTAAAAGGTCACATGGGCCTGTTTTCAGATATTAATATAAGAAAAAAGTGTGTCTAATATTTGATAGAATTATGAAGAGTTTGTGAAACCAGAATATTTAAAACTAATGAAATAGTTTGTAAAAAAAGACGAAAAAAATCATCATATGGGGAAGGGATGCAGAATTTGATACTTTTATGAAAAATAAGGGGAAATGTATGCTTTTGGAAAAAGACAATAAAAAATGGAGCACCGCAGGATTGGGGAAATACGGCACTCCTAAGAAGAGTTATATAAATTATAACGCAAGAAATCGTTTAAGTAAAGTAAAATAAGTAAATTTTTATCTTTTTAATAAAAAAATTTGTAAATAAAAGTTATTTACGCCTAAATAAAATGAATAGTGATGTTTGTACCATATTGCCGTTATATTCTAAGGCATTGGTTGAATTCTTCTGCTCATATCCGACGGTTCACCGCATAAACTGTATCATATCTTCCTTTAAAAGACAGGAGGCTGATGCATGGAGAAGATTCTGGACAATCGATTTTATGATTTTATTATCAATAATGCATTGATACCCACCTATAATACAGGCGATAACATTACACCCGTTAATGATTTAACTTCCCTGGTTCATATTCCAAAGGACCAGATGGAGCCATGTGATCTGGGAAAAAATTCTTATCATTTGTTTCCTGCTTTATTCACTTTAGAATCCACCGTAAGCTGTGATGAGCCTGATGTAAAAGCACTACAGGAAATTCAGGATACGACTATGTATGGAAGAGGTGTTCTTGTAGGTGTGGTGGATACGGGAATTGATTATCGTCATCCCGTCTTTACGCACAATGATAGGACCACCAGAATCATTTCTATCTGGGATCAGACGCAGGAAGGAAGTGTACCACCAAGAGGATTTACTTTTGGTGCAGAATACACTAGAGAACTGATTAACTTTGCTTTAATCTCAGATCAGCCACTGACTCTGGTTCCATCTGTGGATACCATAGGTCATGGAACTGCCATTGCAAGTATTATGGCAGGCCGTCGGGATGATGCCCATAATTTTGCAGGGATTTCCCCAGAGGCAGATTTGGTCGTTGTCAAATTAAAGGAGGCTAAGGCGAATTTAAAAGAAGTATTTTTTGTCCCTCAAAATGCTCTCTGCTATCAGGAATCAGATATCATGCTTGGTATCCGCTACCTGACAGGTGTGGCAAGCCGGTTAAACCGTCCTATTGTCATTTGTCTGGCATTAGGCAGCAGCCAGGGCGGTCATGATGGGAGAGGGCCTTTAAGTTCGTATCTGGACTATCTGGTACAGCTTCCGCGGACAGGTGTGGTCGTATCGGCTGGCAATGAGGGAAATAATCAGAGACATTATTATAACAGAACAGACATTGCTCCTTTCTATAATAGCTTTCAGCTTTCTGTGGGAAGAATTGACCAGGAATTTATGATGGAAATCTGGCCCTACATACCTTCCAGTCTATTTATAGAGATTACAACACCTACCTATGAAACCTCTCAGATCATAAATCCAACCGTAGAAGGATGTCAGAGAATTACATATCAGACGGTCAATGGAGAGATTTGGGTAAATAATATATTATTTGAGGAAGAGACAGGAGATCAGCTTATACTGCTGAGATTTCGAAATATTCCATCTGGAACATGGTATTTCAGAGTTGGAAGTATGACAGGGGAGCCATTTTCATTTCATTGCTGGCTTCCGTCAGGCAATTTAATATCAAATGAGACCTTCTTTATAAACTCTGACCCCAATACAACCATTACAGCAGCCGGTGATTCGGCACATCCTTTAACAATCACAGCATATAATCAGCAAACTGGGGAAATTCTCCTGGAATCAGGAAGAGGGTATACGAGACTTGGTATAGTGAAACCAGATATTGGTGCACCTGGCTACCGGATTCCCTGTGCCATACCAGAAGGCCGGTATGGGACCATCACTGGAACTGGGGCAGCAGCAGCTCATACAACTGGAGTAGCTGCCACTATCATGGAGTGGGCCTACAGCAAAGGTAATTATACTGCTGTAACAGGGAATCAGGTTAACCGTCTGATCATCAGGGAAGCAGCCCGTGACGAAAATCAGACGTATCCCAACAATATTTGGGGGTACGGAAAGCTGGATCCCAGTGAAATGTACAAACGGTTATTAAGCCAGTAACCGCTTTTTACTTCCTGTGTTCCAGCTCTTCCCGGATTCTGGGCTTGATCCCTCTTCGATTCATCTCCTTTAGAATGTTTTCGAATTCTCCGGGGGGAGCAGAGGGGGCTTTGATTTCCATGCTTGCGGCTTGTAGCTGGTCAAATTCATCGGCCCACTGTTTCTCGGTTTTCTTTACTCGATGTTTCAAATTATCACCTCCCAGAAAATTATATAACGATTGTAAAGCCGCAATAAGGATTAAGCTATATGAAAATATTTCCATATTTTTACAACGATTAATATTTAATTTTTCTTTTCCTATATTATAATAGGAAGGGATTAACTAATCCAACCAATAAAAAAACACCGGAACCCCTTGTGTTTACAAGGAAATCCGGTGTTTTCACCGTTTACCTGACATGCGGGTAACAGGACTTGAACCTGCACGGTATCCCACCAGAACCTAAATCTGGCGCGTCTGCCAATTCCGCCATACCCGCTGACAACAATATAGATGATACCATTGGAAGTAGAAATTGTCAAGAATTATAAATTGTAATTATAAAAATAGGGTGAGAGAGGAGTTTAGGGAAAGAAAAAACGGACTCTGTCAATAGAATCCGTCTTTCTTTATTCATGAGACACCGGGGACTCGAACCCCGGACAACTTGATTAAAAGTCAAGTGCTCTACCACCTGAGCTAGTATCCCATACTGGGCTAGTTGGATTTGAACCAACGAGTGCAGGAGTCAAAGTCCTGTGCCTTACCGCTTGGCGATAGCCCAATTAAAACTCCTGATAAAAAAAAATTCCCTATAAGGGAAAGGTGAGTACAGGGATTCGAACCCTGGGCCTCCAGAGCCACAATCTGGCGCGATAACCAACTTCGCCATACCCACCATAATTCCACATCTTGGTTAGAAATGTGAAACGAGCCTGAAGGGATTCGAACCCCCGACCCACGGCTTAGAAGGCCGTTGCTCTATCCAACTGAGCTACAGACTCAAAAGCGGGTGATGGGAATCGAACCCACGTATCTAGCTTGGAAGGCTAGTGTTCTACCATTGAACTACACCCGCAAAAGTGTTTGAGAGAATATAACTTTTACAGTTTTATCTCAGTCGGGGTGACAGGATTCGAACCTGCGACTTCCTGGTCCCAAACCAGGCGCTCTAGCCAAGCTGAGCCACACCCCGAAGGTAATTCGCGTTTTTGTTTTTCGCTGTTCATCAGCAACGCAAGAGTTATTATATCTGATGGCAATACTTTTGTCAACAATAATTTAGAAAAAAATTCAAATTATTTAAAAAGCTTGAATTTACGTGGTTTTTTGAGGATTTTATCCCAGAAAAGGGAGGAACCGGCAGAACCAATTTCTTGTTCCTGCCGGTTGAGTATGAAAAATAAAAAGTCAATATTAAAAGGTGGGGTCCTTTACATTTATTAGTATATCTGGAAATTGTGACGGAAGTTTGACCTGCGCATAAACATTTCATAAAGATTCGAAAGGAATTATAAGAAATGTTTAAAAACAAATGGATGAATTGCCTGATATGGGAATTTCAGTAGTATTTTAAGGCACCTGTGATATAATGAAACCAGAGAATAAATGGACGAGAGAGAAAGGGGATGTTACTTATGAAATACTGGGACACCATGGAAAGCAGAGTAGGAGCTCTTACTATAATATGCGATGAAGAAGCAATTACCGGGCTGGAATTTTTGGTGAAAGAGCCTTTGGAAGGGATTAAAAAAAGAACCCCTTTGTTGGAACGGGCAGCGCTTCAGCTGGAAGAATATATGGATGGGAAGAGAAAATCATTTGATCTGCCTCTTAAGCCGGAGGGCACGGAATTTCAAAAGAAGGTCTGGAATGCTCTGTTAGACATCCCTTATGGGGAAACCAGAAGCTACAAGGATATTGCGGTAGCCATTGGAAATCCCAAGGCATGCAGGGCAGTAGGAATGGCCAATAATCGCAATCCTATTTCAATTATAATTCCATGTCACCGAGTCATTGGTGCAAATGGCAGTTTGGTTGGCTACGGAGGCGGACTTCCTATTAAGATAGAGCTGCTTAACCTGGAAACTGGCAAATAAGTTGGTAAAATTATTAAGAATTTTTGGGGTTTCTTTCAGTTCCTTTAATCCCCTATACTTTTCTTTTTTTCCATGATATAATTCAGAGCGTCACCGGAAATAAGACTGATTATAAGGAGTGATTAACATGAGAAGAAAAAATTTGTTGGCAGTGATTGCCCTGGCCATGACAGTGATGATAGCAGCTACCGCCTGTGGATCTAAGAATAATACAAAGCAGCAGGAATCTTCCAAAGAAGCTTCCGCTACGGTAGCATCTTCTGAAACTAAGGCAGGGGAGACAAAAGAAGGAGAAACCAGTGGATCTGAAGCAGCAAGCGATGATACACAGGAAGGTGAGACTGAGGAGACCACAGCTTATGTGCAGGTAACCTCTGCAGATGCTGGAAGCATCAATTCCGGCGTATTTACCTCAGTATCAGGAAAATATCAGATTACACCTCCTGCTAACTGGAGTGTAGATGAAGATGGAGATGAGAGCGTAGCCTCATTTACCTCACCCAATGGAAACGATATTCTGGAAGTTACTTATGTAGAAGGTGACGACGCAGACGGTGCAAGAGAGGTTTATCCTGCAACCATGGAAGAGTATAAGAAGCTGGTTGACCGTGGAGACGATATGGAATTTGTTCGCTATAACGTTGAAAATGGAAGCAACGGAAGCCAGAAATTCGATTACGCAGTCCGCTATAAGAATGCACAGGATGGAGTTCGTTATTTTGCTATCAGCGGTTCCTATGATGCAGCAGCAAAGAAGTATATCAGTGCAGCAGGCACCATTGAGTCTGATGACAAGGCAGTAATCGATCAGGTGGAAGCAGCAATTAAGACCTTAAAGCTGAAATAAGACCAGGTTTTACTAAACAGCTCTGCAAGTAAATGAATAAAATTTCTTTTAATAATACTAAATCAAATACCCCTATACAGGTCCATAAAGACAAAGTCCTGTATAGGGGTATTTTGTGTTTTCCTATTAGTTCTGATTATCCTGTTAATTATGTTTTCCCCTTAATTAATGTTTTTATATTGTTATTTCACTAACATCACACTTCATTGGAACTATGGATTTTTATTTGTCATACGTGGATCAAAGTTCCATCAAATAGGGCCGCATCTTCTGAATGATGGGTGCTTATAATTACCAGCTTATCTCTGGTACAAGTCTTGATATAGCGAATTACCTTTTCTTTTGTCCCATGGTCAAGTCCGGTAAATGGTTCATCCATTAGTATTACATCAGAAGGAACAAATAAGGCTCTTCCAATGGCGACCCGCCGCTTCATGCCACCGCTTAAGGTGGACACAGGCCGTAGAAGAGACTCTTCCGGCAGAAGATTTAGAAGTATTTCCTTTGCTTTTTCTCTATGCTCTCTGGAGTAGCCAGGAACTGTCATGATCAGGTTTTCCATGGGCGTAAATTCCTCGCAGAGACGGTCTTCCTGAAACACAGCAGACATTTTTATTCCAACAGGAATATGAACAAAGCCAGAATCCGCTTTTAAAAGTCCTAAAAGAATCTTTAAAAATGAGGTCTTTCCAGAGCCCGATGGACCCATAAGGCAGTAAACGTTACCGGAATGAAGGGATAAGTTCACATCAGAAAGAACGGAACGACCATCAAAGGATAAACATAAATCTCTTATGTTCAGTTCCATATGCTAATCCTCCTTCCTTCTATTTACGACGACGGCAGGAGCTGCCAGGGATAAGAGCCATAAAAACAGGGATTCAAAGGCAGCGCTGATTACGAGAATTACCAGTGTCCAGGCAAATAAGTCAGCAGTGCTTAGATAAATCTTTGCCATATATAGCTTTTCTCCAATGGAATGATCCGGAACCCCGATGACTTCAGCGGCAATTCCTGATTTAAAGCTCATTCCAAGTGCCACCCGGCAGCCGCCAATCAGATGAGGAAGGAGAGCGGGGCGGTATATGTAAAATAACTTCTTAACACGCGGCATCTGAAATACTCTTGCCATTTCCAGAAGCTTTTTATCCGCACTGCGAAAGCCTGCCATGGTATGGAGATAGATCATGGGAAATACCACCAAAAAGGCAATAAACAGGGACAGGTTTTCTGATCCGATCCAGATTAGCGCCAGTATAATAAAAGACGCCACGGGCACAGACTTTAAAAATAACATGGGCGGCTCTAAGAAGTCTTCCAGAAGGGGAAAACGAAAAGCAGCGCCTCCGGTCACCATGCCAGCTGCAAAAGAGAGGAAAAAACCAAGACTGATTTTTCCAAAGGAAAAAGCTATGGTCTTCCAGAACTCCATGGTAAGAATCTGTGACAGCAGCGACTGAAGAACCTCCAAAGGGCCTACTAAAATAATATTGTTTTGGAGGGCAGAGCTTGCCGCCTGCCACAGGAAGATCCAAAAGAGGATCATGAATGCACGTTTTAGCTGGAAGGCAGATGATTTCATTGGATCTCCTTTTTTCTTTGCTTCATTTATGGCATATAATAGAAGGAATCATCAGGAAGAGCTCCGCCCACAGATGACGGCTCCATATCAAAGAGTACGTTTAGGTAGCCGCCTAAAAGGGGCTTCATATCTTTTCCGTCAATATATGTAATGCTGCAATAGGGGATAGCTTTCTCTGCAATGGGTGCTTTTTCAATGATTCCGTCGGAAACCACCAGTGCAGCAGCCTCACTTACATTCGAGTTGACAAATTCCGCAGATTTTTTATGTTCCGCCATAAAGGTATCCACAGCCTCTTTGTGCTCCTTTAATACCTCATTTCTGCAGATAGTGACACCTGTGACCAGGCTGCCGCCCTCTGATCCGGATTTTGCATCCCATTCTTTGGTCAGATCAAGGACCATATGAAGCTTGTCATTTTGGACCATGGCAGCAGTTGCAAAGGGCTGGGGAAGTATGCCGACAGCGTCTGGTTTTTCTTTTAGAATAGAAGCTACTTCGGTTGCCTCTGATTTATACTCCAGAGTCACATCCTCTGCGGTCAGTCCGTTGGCCTTTAATAGATGCTGTAATACATAATCCGGGGTGGTTCCTTTGCCAGTAAGATATATGGTTTTACCCTTTAAGTCGGCTGTTGTCTTAATAGAAGCATCCCCTGAGATACCATAGAGAACTCCTAATGTATTGATGTCAAGTACCGTGATTTCATGGTTTGTCTTTGTATAAAGAATGGAAGCCATATTAGCGGGTACCAAGGCGATATCCAGCTCCTTGCTTACTATCTTCCCAAGGAGTTCGTCGGCTGCGGTTACCATCGTAAACTCATAGCTTCCCTCCGAGGTACCCTTTGAAGACTGATCCTTAAGCTCCACCAGTCCCATAGAGGTAGGGCCTTTTAAAGAGCCGATTTTTAAGGTATAGCTCTCATTTTTTGCCGAATCTGTTTTGGATTCAGTGACTTCCTGAGATAAAGATGCAGTCGTGTCCTGGGGCTTTGTTTCCGGCTCCCCTTTCTTTGTGGAACAGCCGGTTAATGCGGTGAGAGCCACTGTAAGTGCCATGAATATTGGTATTATTTTTTTCATAAAATCCTCCCTTTTTGCAGATGATAATTTCCATAAAAATCCTTCCATAATCTGGAATATGGACAGATTCAGTATATCATTTTTGCGTCTCATTTGTCAAAAATTAGATGAGTTATATCAGTTTTTGTGATATACTAAGAATACCTGTATTTTTGAGTCAACAGGAAAGTGAAGGGAGATTAAAGCGAATGAATCAAGTATATGAAAAACTTCAAAATTGTTTGAAAAGTGTTAGGGAAAAAACGGATTTTGTTCCGGAAGTCGCCCTGATCCTGGGTTCCGGTCTTGGAGAGTATGCAGAGGAGATAGAAGTAGCAGCAACCATTGATTATAAGGATATTGAAGGCTTTCCGGTTTCAACGGTAGCAGGACATAAGGGAAGATTTATTTTTGGTTATGTAAACAAGGTTCCAGTGGTAATCATGCAGGGACGTGTTCATTTTTACGAGGGATACCCAATGACAGATGTGGTGCTCCCAACAAGGCTGATGGGATTATTAGGAGCAAAGACCTTATTCCTGACCAATGCCTGCGGCGGCATCAATAAGGAGTTCCATGCCGGCGATTTCATGCTGATTAAGGATCACATTGCAACCTCAGTTCCTTCCCCACTACTGGGAGAGAATATTGATGAACTGGGTCCAAGATTCCCGGATATGAGCGATGTATACCGCAGAGAGCTTCGCGGCCTCATTAAGGAAGCGGCAAAGGAAGAAGGTATTGAGCTTCAGGAAGGTATTTATTTTCAGTTATCCGGTCCGGCTTATGAGTCTCCGGCTGAAGTGCAGATGTGCCGTATTCTGGGAGCAGACGCCGTAGGCATGAGCACTGCCTGTGAGGCGCTTGCAGCCAACCATATGGGCATGAAGGTGTGCGGTATCTCCTGTATCACCAATATGGCCTGTGGAATCACAGACCAGCCTTTAAGCCATGCAGAGGTTCAGGAAACTGCAGACCGTGTGGCACCGTTATTTAAAAAATTAATTACTGCTTCTATTACTAAGATTGCGGGAAAGTAGGATAGAAGATAAGAGATGAAGGGACCGGAGGAGACTTTGGGTCCCTTTTTTTGTCCTGTCAGGTGTATTTCAAAAAATACAGCTAATCGGTAAAAATTTATTGATAACCCCCCAGTGATATGCGATAATATTTTAATAGGGGTAGTAAAAACAAGGGGAAAACAGGAGGGGAAATACTCATGAGAGTGACGATCTGTATCGGCAGCGCGTGCCATTTAAAGGGGTCCAGGGAAATCGTAGCACAGCTTCAAGCCATGGTAAAGGAGCGCCATCTGGAGGAACAGGTGGACTTAAACGGCTCTTTTTGCAGTGGAAATTGTGTAAGCGGTGTATGCGTGACCGTAGATGGGCAGTTGTATTCCTTAAAGCCGGAAGACACCAGGGAGTTTTTTGACAGGGAAATTATAGGGAGGCTTTAATCATGGGAATCATTGATTTCAAAGCTACCAAATGCAAGCATTGCTATAAATGTATCCGTAACTGTGAAGTCAAGGCAGTCATGATTCGTAATGAGCGGGCAGAGATCATGCCGGATCAATGCATCTTATGCGGGAAATGCATGCAGGTGTGTCCTCAGTCTGCCAAAACACTGATCAGTGATTTAGAGCTGGTTAAAGAATACATAAGGCAGGGAAAAAGAACCGTTATCTCCCTTGCTCCATCTTATATGGGACTTTTAAAATATAGCTCCATCGGTCAGGTAAACGGAGCACTTAAGAAGCTGGGGTTTTCGGATGTGAGAGAGACAGCAGAAGGGGCTGCCCTGGTAACGGCAGAATATACCCGCCTGTTAGAGGAAGGGAAGATGGATACCATTATCACCACCTGCTGTCCTGGCGTCAATGATTTGATCGAGATTTATTATCCTCAGCTCATTGGACATCTGGCACCTGTGGTATCACCAATGATCGCCCATGGGAAGCTGTTAAAAAGAAAGATGGGCTATGACACAAAGGTGGTGTTTCTCGGTCCCTGCATTGCCAAAAAGAAGGAGTCAGAGGACCCCCGTCATGCTGGATATATTGATGCGGTCTTAAACTTTTCTGATTTAAAAAGATGGCTTTCAGAGGAAGGGATATCCATAGAAGAATGTGAGGACATCCCATTTACCAATGAGAATCCAAGAGTTAACCGCCTTTATCCTGTTACCAACGGAATCATAAGTTCTGTTGTGGCAACAGAAAAAGAGCAGGACCAATACAGAAAGCTTTATGTCCATGGAATCAAAAGCTGTATTGATCTTTGCGAAAGCATCAAAGAAGGCTCTATGAACGGCTGCTTTATTGAAATGAACATATGCTCCGGGGGGTGCATCAATGGTCCCATGGTAGAAGATGAGAAGATTTCACGGTTTAAAGTGAAGCTGGATATGGAAGAAAGCATTGAGAAGGAGCCGGTACCCTGGGAGGAGATCAGTCCCAAGATAGACCGGATATCGTTTCAGAAACATTTTATGGATCGGGCGCCGGAAGAGGCTATGCCGACGGAAGCCCAGATCAAAGAAATATTTAAGATGACAGGAAAACTAAAACCGGAGGATGAGCTAAACTGCGGAGCCTGCGGTTATTCCACATGCCGTGAAAAGGCCATAGCTGTATTTCAGAAAAAGGCAGAGCTTAATATGTGCATTCCTTTTATGAATGAAAAAGCAGAATCCCTTTCCAATCTTGTTTTGGAGACATCGCCCAACATCGTACTGATCGTGGATAAGGATATGAAGATCCTTGAGTTCTCTAAGGTGGGAGAAAGGTACTTTGGAATAAGCAGACAGGAAGCTTTGGAGATGTATTTATACGAATTCATCGATCCCTCTGATTTCCAATGGGTGTATCAGTCCCATCAAAAGATTCACGGAAAAAAGGTGAGCTATGGAGAGTACGGTTTTTCTACCATGCAAAACATTGTTTATGTTGAAAAAGAGGATGTGGTCTTAGCCACATTTATCGATATCACAAGAGAAGAAGAGCAGGCTAAGCAGGAGTATGAGATGAAGCTGGAAACCATTGATCTGGCTCAGAAGGTCATCCATAAGCAGATGATGGTGGCCCAGGAAATTGCCGGACTGCTGGGGGAAACCACAGCAGAGACAAAAACCACACTGACAAAGCTTTGCAGATCCCTATTGGACGAAGGAAGCGAAAGCGAGGTTAAGTGATGGGTATTACAGTAGATGCGGCATACAAAAGCTTAAACAAGTTCAACGAAGTCCTGTGCGGGGATAAGGTAGAGCTGCTGCAAACAGATGATTCCAACATTATGATCCTGGCTGATGGCATGGGTAGCGGGGTTAAGGCAAACATACTGGCGACCATGACCTCCAAGATACTTGGTACCATGTTTTTAAATGGTGCCACCTTAGAGGAATGTGTGGAAACCATTGTAGAGACACTTCCGGTCTGCCAGGTTCGGCAGGTGGCTTACTCCACCTTCAGCATTCTCCAGGTCTTAAACAGCGGAGAAGCCTATCTGGTGGAGTTTGATAACCCCAGCTGTATATTTATCCGGGATGGTAGCCTTGTGCCCATACCGCAAAATACTAGGATCATAAGAAATAAAAAGATCAATGAGTACCGGTTTCGGGTGAAAAAGGGAGATGCTCTCATTCTTTTAAGCGATGGAACCATTCATGCAGGAGTGGGACAGCTTCTTAATTTCGGATGGCTGTGGGATGATGTGGCTTCCTATGCGGTGAAGCAGTACCGTAAGACCATTTCAGCCATGCGGCTTGCTTCTGCCCTTACAAGAGCCTGTGATGAGCTTTATCAGTACCGGCCCGGCGATGATACCACGGTTGCAGTGATGCGGATCATCGACAGGAAGCCGGTACATTTAATGACCGGACCACCCAAAAGCAAAGAGGATGACGTTTCCATGGTACATGCATTTTTATCAGGAGATGAGACCACAAAGCGGATTATCTGCGGTGGGACCAGTGCAAACATTGTATCAAGAGAGCTTGGGAAAAAGCTTTCCGTCTCTTTGCATTACTATGATCCTGACATCCCGCCCATTGCAACCCTTGAGGGGGTGGAGCTTGTCACAGAAGGCGTACTGACCTTAAACCGGGTGCTAAAGCTTTTAAAACAGTACGCAAAGAATCAGTCAGTAACAGAGGAATTCTTCCAGGAGCTGGATAAGCTGAATGGAGGTTCCCAGGTAGCAAAGATGCTCATTGAGGACTGCACAGAGCTTAACCTGTTTGTGGGAAAGGCCATTAACAGTGCCTATCAGAATCCAGGCCTGCCTTTTGATCTTGGCATACGCCAGAATCTTGTGGATCAGTTAAAGCATGCGTTAGAAGAAATGGGGAAAAAGGTTACAATCACGTATTATTAGTTCACAAAGGATGTTCACACGACCGCTTCGGTGGAAGTTACAGGAGGAAAATTATGGCAACAAGTGACGCTACATTACATCGTATTACACACCAGGTACTGCTTGAAGTTGCAAAATATGTCTGGGAGGATAGGATAGAAGAAAGCAGAAATGAGATTCCATATCACATCATTCCAGGTCCAAAAGCCCAGTTTCGATGCTGCATTTACAGGGAACGGGAAATTATCAGAGAAAGAGTACGGCTTGCAGAAGGCTTATGCCCCAGCGGAAAGGATACCACAAATATCGTACAGGTCATAAATTCTGCCTGTGAAGGCTGCCCCATTGCCCGTTATGTGGTAACGGACAACTGCCAGCTCTGTATGGGAAAAGCTTGTCAGGCTTCCTGTAATTTCGGAGCCATCACCATGGGACACGACCGCGCCCATATTGATCCGGATAAGTGCAAGGAATGCGGAAAATGCTCTCAGGCCTGCCCTTACAATGCCATTGCGGATCTGACACGCCCTTGCAAAAAGAGCTGCCCGGTAGATGCCATTACTATGGATGAAAACGACATTGTTGTTATAGATGAGAAAAAATGCATCCAGTGCGGAGCATGTGTCAATGGCTGTCCTTTTGGTGCCATTGGAACAAAGACCTTCCTCGCTGATGTAATCCGGCTGATCAAGGCAGGAAAGAAGGTAGTGGCTATGGTAGCCCCGGCTACAGAAGGCCAGTACGGCCCTGATATCACCATGGCAAGCTGGAAAACTGCTCTGAAAAAGGCTGGTTTTACTGATATGGTTGAGGTTGCCTTAGGCGGTGACTTAACAGCAGCAGCGGAGGCAGCAGAATGGGCGGAAGCCTATGAAGAAGGCAAAAAGATGACAACCTCCTGTTGTCCGGCATTTGTAAATATGATCAAGCAGCACTATCCCATGCTCCTTGAAAATATGTCAACTACCGTATCTCCAATGTGTGCGGTATCCAGAATGCTCAAAGAAAAGGATCCTGAAACAGTAACCGTATTTATCGGACCTTGTATTGCAAAGAAGAGTGAAAGCCTTGACTTAAATGTAAAAGACAATGCAGATTATGTCCTGACTCTTGGAGAGGCGGTAGCTCTTATGCAGGCAAAGGGCGTAGAGCTTGAACCGGAAGAGAATACGTATCAGCAGGCTTCAGTTTTTGGTAAACGTTTTGGTAATGGCGGCGGCGTAACCGCGGCAGTGCTGGAATGTTTAAAAGAGACAGAGAAGAATACGGATATTCAGGTAATGAAGTGCAATGGTGCAGCAGAATGTAAAAAAGCATTAATGCTGCTAAAGGTAGGAAAGCTCCCAGCCGATTTTATCGAAGGTATGGTATGTACCGGCGGCTGTGTTGGCGGTCCTGCTAGATATAAGAATGAGAATGAGGCGAAAAAAGCCAGAGATCTTCTCATCGGTCAGGCTGATGCCAGAGAGGTACATGAGAACTTAGCAAGCCAGGGACTTGAAACGGTTCCAATGCACAGACATTAATAAGAATAAGGATCACGAAAAAGTGCGTCTTGATTTTTGCCTTTATAGGCTTATCAAGACGCACGTTTCATTTTTTAAAAGGCTATTTTTCACAGCCTTTTACGTATCTGCAAGCGGATTGCTCCCCTAAATTACATTCCTGCAAACTGATTTTTTACCTTGGTTACTTTCTGCTGCTCTGCCTGTTCTGTTGTATACCATCCCTTTGCAGACATTTTCTTGTAAATGCTGTCCTGAATGCATAAGCTGTCATTTAATGCAGTATCAAATGCCTGGTGTACATTCTGGGTAGGGGATTCAATGGTACCGTGCATATAAAGATCACACACGCCCTTGGCTGTGTTCAGCAGGTTCTCCATAATAGTCCTGTCATCCATCTTCGGTTCCTCCTTACACTAAGTTATAGAAATTGTCAAAAATCTGCTGGTGCTTTTGCATAATTTCCTGTGCGCAGGCCTTTAATTCTGGATCCTGCAAATTCTGAGCTGCTTCCTGACACTGTGTCTTTAAAAATTTTTCATGTCCAAGAGCATCTTCAATATAAATTAATTCCTTTGGGCTCATTTTTATCACCTCCAATCTTAGTATGGAGGTTTTCTCTTAAACCATTCATTTTTTATAGATTTTCCAAAAAAGGAAACAATGAAACGAATAAAATAAAAAAGTCTCGATCTGCCTTGTTACCAGGCAGATCAAGAATTTTATGATAGGAAGCTTTTAGATTTGATTGATTTTTCTTTTTACGTAAGTCGTATGAAGGAGATGGTGTGCCCTTTCGCTTCCCGGTTCCCCTAAATATGTGCTGTAAAGCTCTTTGATTGCAGGGTTTTCATGAGATTTACGAATCTTATTGCTTGCATCGGAATCATATAATACCTTTGCACGCAGGCCGCGGATATCGGTCGTATTGCGGATATAGCCTGGCTGCTGTGGCTGGCCGCCGCCTCCGATACAACCGCCCGGACAGCCCATGATCTCGATGAAGTGGTAGTCCGCTTCCCCGGATTTTACCCGGTTTAATAAATCTCTTGCATTGATTAAGCCAGAAGCAACCGCTACATTGACTTTTAAATCGCCTACTTCATAGGAGGCTTCCTTGATTCCCTCCATACCACGGACATCGTTAAACTCAAGTTTCGCGAGCTCTTCTCCGGTAAGGCTTTCTACCGCCGTACGAAGAGCGGCTTCCATAACGCCGCCGGTGGTACCAAAGATGACTCCGGCGCCGGAGCCAAGTCCCAGAGGGGTGTCAAAGGATTCATCAGGAAGGTTCTCAAAGCGAAGCCCAGCCTGTTTGATCATACGAGCCAGCTCTCTGGTGGTGATGGTGTAATCCACATCTGGAGAACCATTGGCATCCTGATCGTCTCTTCCAATCTCAAACTTTTTGGCGGTACATGGCATAACGCTTACGGATACAATATCCTCTGGTTTTAAGCCCATCTTCTCTGCATAGTAGGATTTGGCAATAGCGCCAAACATCTGCTGAGGAGATTTACAGGAAGATAAATTCTCTGTCATATCAGGGAAATAGTGTTCACAGTATTTGATCCAGCCTGGAGAACAGGAGGTGATCATAGGCAGAACACCGCCGTGCTGTACACGCTCTATGAATTCGTGTGCCTCCTCCATAATGGTAAGATCCGCACTGAAGTTGGTATCAAATACCTTATCAAAGCCAAGTCTTCTTAAGGCTGAAACCATCTTTCCTTCTACATTGGTTCCGATTGGGAAGTTAAATTCTTCCCCAAGGGCAGCGCGTACGGCTGGAGCCGTCTGAACGATTACATGTTTCTCTGAATCTGCAATGGCATCAGCAACTTCCTGAATGCTGCTCTTTTCATAAAGAGCGCCGGTGGGGCAGACAGCAATACACTGTCCGCAGGAAACACAGCTGGTGTCCCCCAGTCCCATCTCAAATGGAGATCCGATAAATGTGGCAAAACCTCTGCTGTTAGGTCCAATGACCCCAATTCCCTGTACCTTTTCACAGATAGAAGAGCAGCGGCGGCATAAAATACACTTGCTGTTGTCACGTACCATATGGGCTGCACTTTCATCCGGAGTGGAAGGTGTCTTATCTCCGTCATAGTAGTTCTCAGCGTCAACGCCGAGTTCCTTACAGAGCGTCTGAAGCTCACAGTCACCGCTTCTTACACAGGATAAGCAGGAGCGGTCGTGATTGGATAAGATGAGCTGCAGGGTCTTCTTTCTGTAGTCACGGATCTTAGGAGTATTGGTCCATACCTCCATCCCTGCATTGATGGGGTATACACAGGACGCTGCAAGCTTACCGCCGCCGATTTCTACGGTACAGATACGGCATGCAGCAATTTCATTGATTTCTTTTAAAAAGCATAAAGTTGGTATCTCAATATGAGCAAGCCTGGCAGCCTCAAGAATCGTGGAGCCTGCAGGAGCGCTTACGTCCAAGCCGTTGATTTTAATTGTAATATTCTCCATGATGCGGTCTCCCTCCATTATCTCTTATAAACAGCGTCAAATTTGCATTTCTCCATACATACACCGCACTTGATACATTTGTCAAAGTCAATGATATGAGGGTTCTTAACGGAACCGGAGATTGCCTGAACTGGACAGTTTCTGGCGCAGAGCGTACAGCCCCTGCACTTTTCGGAATCAATATAATAGGAGAGGAGTGCTTTACACACACCAGCCGGACAGGTTTTGTCTATAATGTGGGCATTGTATTCATCCCGGAAGAACTTCAAGGTGGAAAGAACCGGATTGGGAGCTGTCTGGCCTAAGCCGCATGCAGAGTTTGCTTTTACATAGTCGCATAACTCTTCCAGACGATCCACATCTTCCAGGGTAGCCTGGCCCTTTGTGATCTTATCGAGGATTTCCAGCATACGCTTGGTTCCGATTCGGCATGGAGTACATTTGCCGCAGGATTCTTCTACGGTAAACTCTAAGAAGAATTTGGCAATATCCACCATACAATCGGTTTCATCCATAACAATCAGACCACCGGAGCCCATCATGGAACCAATGGCAATTAAGTTATCGTAATCAATGGGAATGTCATAATGCTCCATGGGAATACAGCCGCCGGAAGGACCGCCGGTCTGGGCTGCCTTAAACTTCTTGCCGTTTGGAATGCCGCCTCCCACTTCCTCTATGATCTCCCGGAGAGTGGTTCCCATAGGAACTTCTACCAGTCCGGTATTCTTAATCTTTCCGCCCAGTGCAAATACCTTGGTTCCCTTGGAACGCTCTGTACCCATGGAAGCGAACCATTTGGAGCCGTTTAAGATGATCTGAGGAATATTTGCATAGGTTTCTACGTTATTTAAGATGGTAGGCTTGCCAAAAAGACCCTTCTGGGCTGGGAATGGAGGACGTGGTCTTGGCTCGCCGCGGTTTCCTTCGATGGAAACCATAAGGGCAGTTTCTTCGCCGCATACAAAGGCACCTGCTCCAAGACGAAGGTCAATATCAAAGGAAAATCCGGTTCCAAAGATATCATCTCCTAAAAGTCCCATCTCTCTTGACTGTGCAAGAGCAATTCTAAGACGATCGACCGCAATTGGATACTCTGCACGAACATATATGTAACCCTGGGAAGCACCGATGGCATAACCTGCAATGGTCATGGCTTCTAAAAGTGCATGTGGGTCTCCTTCCAGAACGGAACGGTCCATAAATGCACCGGGATCTCCTTCATCCGCGTTACAGCAGACATATTTTTGATCGGCATCGTTCTGCTTTGCAAGCTTCCATTTTAAACCAGTAGGGAATCCTGCGCCGCCTCGTCCTCTTAATCCGCTGTCTAAAAGCTCCTGAATGACTTCATCAGGAGTCATCTCTGTTAAAACTTTACCAAGCGCCTGATAGCCACCGGTACCAATGTATTCCTCAATTACTTCGGGATTGATAACACCGCAGTTTCTAAGTGCGATTCTGTGCTGCTTTTTATAGAAATCTGTATCACTTAAAGCCTTAATGCCTGATGGCGTAACGGTCTCCTCATAGAGAAGTCTCTCTACTGGACGCCCCTTTAATAAGTGCTCACTGACAATTTCCGGAATGTCTTCTTCCTTGACCATTGCATAAAAAGATGCGTCCGGATAAACGATCATAATAGGTCCTAATGCGCAAAGACCGTGACATCCGGTCTGTACTACGGATACTTCCTCAGAAAGTCCCTGTTTTCCAAGTTCATCCTCTAATCTAGCCATAATCTGCTGGCTGCCGGAAGAGGTGCACCCTGTGCCGCCGCAAACCAATACATGTGAACGATACATCTCCTGATTCCTCCTTATTTTGAGTCAGCAAAAGCCAACGTATAGTTTTCCAGAACCTGACCATTGATAACATGCTCCTGAAAGATTTCTTCTGCTTTTTCAGGGGTCATCTTAACGTAAGTGATGGTTTCTTTTCCGGGTTCCAAAATTTCTACGATTGGTTCGTACTGGCATAAGCCATTGCAGCCGGTCTGGATAACGGTGAACCGGTCTGTCATATGGTGTTCCTGAACCAGGTTTGACAGTGTCTGTAGAACAGGTCTTGCGCCGCTTGCAATGCCGCATGTGGACATACCCACCAGAATGCGCGTGCGCCCGTGATCTTCTTTTCTCATGGCGACCTGACTCTGCATTTTATCTCGGATTTCCTTTAATTCCTCAAGAGTCTTCATGTTATTCCTCCAATAAAACGGCCCTAAATGGCCGCATCTCCATCTATCTCCGATTTGTTCTCCCGTAAATATTCCTTTATAAAGGCAGATATCTCCGGCTCATTCAGTGGGATATCCAAAAGGATCTTTCGGAAGCTTCTTGTATCCAATTCAAAGGCTGCTTCATTAAAACGGTAGGTATAGAAAAAGTTCTTGTCTGGATGGCAAAGAATCAGTGTTTCTATGGTGCTGTTTATGTCACCAAGGGGCATTCGGTCAATGCAGGACAGGGAAAAGACAGCGGTTACGGTTGTTCCCTTTTCCGGTTTGGACCAAATGGAGAAACTTCCCCCGGTAATTTCAGCCGCATATTTAAAAAATGGAATGCCAAGTCCTACGTTTCTGGTGGATCTTGTGGTAAAAAACGGGTCAGTGACCCTTAACAAAGTTTCCTCTGTCATGCCTTTTCCGTCATCAGTAATGACGGTAGTCAGACGATCATTCCTCTCATCCACCCAAACAAGGATGGAGATTAGGGAAGCGCCTGCCCGAAGGGAGTTTTCTGCCGCATCCAGAATATGTAACGAGATCTCTTTCATGATATACCTTTTGAATTATTCATACTTGGCCAGGATGTCAGGAACATCGTCAGCCGAAAGCCTTCCATAAACTTCCCCGTTGACCATAAGGACAGGGGCAAGACCACAGGCACCTACGCAGCGGCAGGAATCAAGAGAAAACTTTCCATCCGGTGTGCATTCACCGTTGGTGATTCCAAGAAGCTCTTCCAGCTTGTGGAAGATGTCTCCCGAGCCTTTTACATAGCAGGCGGTCCCAAGACAGACTGAGACCTGATATTTGCCCTTTGGCTGCAGTGCGAATTGAGAATAAAAAGTGGCTACCCCATAGATTTTCTCCAGAGGAATGCCTGTTTCATCGGAAATCATGGTTTGTACTTCGATTGGAAGATAACCGTAAATCTCCTGTGCCTTCTGCATGATAGGCATAAGAGATCCTTTTGCATCTTTCAGCAGGAAGATTGCTTCTTTCAAAGCAGCTTCCTGCTCTTTCGTCCCCTGAAAAGGGACGCCTTGCTTTATACAAGTCATAAATAACCTCCTTAAAATGTGTTGTGCAATGTACCTGATATTTTACCATGTTATTGATAAAAAATCTATAGTTTTGAATGATATTCGACAAAAAAATAACAAACATTACGTCTAATCTTCCTATTACCTTAGGGTAATTTGTGCTATAATTATCATAAATGCTTTTATTTTTATGAATTAAGGAAAAAAGGGGATAAAAATGACAATAAGAGAGCTGATAGACAGCGGTTATTTTGAGGTGGTGACCGAAGGAAATTGGGGGAATCAAAGGATATCAACCCCTTATTGCTGTGACCTTCTAAGCCATGCCATGGGAAAGGCACCGGAGGGCTGCGCCTGGGTAACGGTCATTGGAAACAGAAATACACTGGCAGTGGCTTCTTTGGTAAAGGCTTCCTGCATTATACTGGCAGAAGGCATTCAGCCTGAGGATGGAATGGAGGAAAAGGCAATGGAACTGGGGATACCTGTATTTAAAACGAATCAGCCTGTGTTTGAGGCGGCTCTGGCTGTTAGTGGGCCAGGATACTTAAGCTTCTTTTAAGGCTTCTTTACTTTTTTAGTAAACTTCTTCCAATTCTTCATTCTTTCCTGTATAGTAATAATCAGTAACCGCTAAAGGAGTGATGAAATATGAAGAGATTTTTACAATGGACAAGTATTCTAATGGCTGTCGCACTTGTAACAGCCTTTGTACCAGCCGCACCATTTTCATCCATGGCAGATGAGACTGCGCCGGCTCCAGACAGGACTGATGTCAGAAATGGCTGGATAGATGAAAACCTGGGACCTGGCGTTGCCAGATGGGTAGATAAAAACGGAAACATTTCAGACCAGCCCGGTAAGGCTGAAAAAGAATCCCAAGGCAGCTCCAGTGAGGAAACCAAGGAGCACAAAAGCCAGGAGCAAAAAACGGAAGATAGCAGTCAGGAAAGCAGCACAAACGAAACAGCTTCCGAAGAAAGTGGACAAGCTGAAACTCAGCCGGCAGAGACTGGAAGACAGATTGACCCCAACCGGCCCATGGTGGCACTGACCTTTGATGACGGCCCTTACGCTCCTGTAGGAAATCAAATCATGGATTCCCTCGCGCAGTACGGAGGTAAAGCCACATTCTTTGTGGTAGGAAGCAGAGCAGCAGCCTATGAAACAGAGCTTAAGCGCATGGTGGCGGAAGGACATGAAATCGGAAATCACACCTTTGACCATAAGTACTTAAACAGATTAAACGGTGCACAGATACAAAGTGAGATCAACCGCTGCAACGATGCAGTGTTTGCAGCCACTGGAGTAAGGCCTCAGCTTGTAAGACTCCCGGGAGGAAATAAGAACCAGACCGTTCTTCAGAACGTCAAGGCTCCTATGATCATGTGGAGCATTGATACCTTGGATTGGAAGACAAGAAATACCAATAAGACCATACAGTCTGTATTAACTAAGGTAAGAGATGGAGACATTGTGCTGATGCATGAATTATATCCCCAGACAGGAGCGGCAGCTCTGGAAATCATACCAAAGCTTACGCAGGCAGGGTATCAGCTGGTCACAGTCAGTGAGCTTGCACAGTACCGGGGCGGTGTTGTCCCCGGAGGTGTATATTCTCAGTTTTACAGATGAGAAAAAACTGGGAGGATGATAAGATGAAAATAACCACAGACCGGCTGTTCATTCGCAGATTCCGGCCAGAAGATTGGCAGGATATTTATGAGTATCTTTCCGATGAGGAGGTAGTCCGGTATCTGCCCTATGAAGCTTATACCAGTGACCGGGCCAGAGAAGCTGCAATAAAAAGAGCAGAACAGGATTTCTTTTACGCAGTATGCCTAAAGGAGAATGGAAAAGTAATAGGAGAGCTTCTATTTAAGAAAATGGAGTTTGACACCTGGGAATTGGGGTATGTGTTTAATCCTCGTTATAAGGGAAAGGGATTGGCATTTGAGAGTGCCAAAGCATTTCTTGATCATGCTTTTCGTGAACTTGGCGCAAGGCGAATCGTTGCCATGTGCAATCCGAATAATGAGCGTTCCTGGAAGCTGATGGAGCGTTTGTCTATGAGGCGGGAAGGCTTGCTGGTTAAAAACATCTATTTTAAGACTGATGAGAGTGGAGAGCCAATTTGGCTGGATACCTTAGAATATGGGATTTTAAAAGATGAGTGGTGCGGGAATCCCCAGCCTGAGAAACAATAGACTCAAAGTGTAATAAATAAAAGGACGCCTGGATTGGAACTTCCATAGGAAATTTCAATCCAGGCGTTTCTTTGTGTTCCATGTAATGCTTTCTTACTTTTCTTTCTTTGCTAACTCCAAAAGAGCATCCCCCACTAGGTCTAACTGGGCGGACCAGGAGTAAATATCATTCAGATACATAAATGGCTCAGAGAGTATAATAATATTACCTGCCTCGACAGCGGGAAGAGACTTCCAGATCGGATTATCTTTGATTAAATCATAATTACCGTATTCCGTCACAAGAATGTAATCCCCCATATATTTAGGCAGTGCTTCAAAGGAGAGAGTTGCTCCCCAGTCATGGCCTGCATCAATTTCTTCTTGCGCGCCTTCTGTTTTAGGAAGCTCCAATGCGCCGAATAGAATCTGGCCGCCCAGATTGTTGCTCCATCGAACACCGATCTGATTTTCTCCCTGGACTCTGATGACGCTGAAGGTTTTGTTGTATAGGCCGGCTTCTTCTAACTTGGCTTTATATTCAGCGACTTTTTCAAAATAAGCGTCCAGGATTTTTTTTCCTTCTTCCGGGTCTTTTCCTAAGGCTTCTGCTAAAAATGATAATTCTTCATCTACCGTCATCTGATCGGAGGGAACATAAACCGCTGGTGCGATTTTTGATAGCTGCTCATAGTTTTCTTCATATTGGGTGATGATTAAATCTGGCTGCTCTGCCATAATGTATTCTGGTTCCCATTTTTCCAAGACGGTGATATCCTTGATTAAATCCTTATAGGACACATCTTCGGCACCGTAATTCTCAATGGCTATTGGAGTCACACCCAGTGCCAGAATATCTCCTAATAGCCCACTATCCGTAACGACCCGTTTTGGGGTTACGGGAATTTCCACATCGCCTTTTACCGTTTGTAATATTTTTGTTTCTGATTTTTGGGAATCATCATCTTTTTGAGAATTCTGATTGTCTGCAGCCTGGGAGGCTGTTGGAGTCGTGTTGTCTGAGACTGATGATGCTGTGGAACAGCCGGATAAGAGAGTCATGAATGAAAGCGCTGCAGCCATCACTGCTGTCTTGTTTTTCAAATGTTTTAACATAATATCTCCTTGTATATTGAGTTTGTTTTGACTAACTTGATACGCTTCATTATAGTGTGAGAACTCAGGATTTTCCATGTAAGGATATTTCTTGTCCCATGTAAGATTCTTTCTTAAAGTTGCCGGAGACATGCCGGTAAGCTTTTTAAAAGAGCTGCTTAGATGGAATTCGTCATAAAAACCGGTAAATTTAGCAATTTCACTAAGTGAATAGCTGCTTTCTATCATATATTGCCGGGCCTTTTCCAAGCGTATTTTTAATAAGTATCCCTGAAAGGTACTACCGGTCTCCTTTTTGAAAAGTCTGTAAAAATGGCTGTAGCTGATGCCAAAACGTTGACAAAGATCCTGAACTGCAATGGAAGTTGCGTAATTTTTTTCTATATACCGTATGGTCATTTTTACAATATTTGGATCAAAGGTCAATACGCTGGCCTCTGCCAGTTCTTTGTATAGCTCATAGGTAAATTGATAGAATAAAGATTTCTCATAAAATTTTTTCATGGGAGCAGGCTCGTTCCAGTGTTCATATATACTGCGTAAAATCTCAGTGAAAAAAACCGGATTCTGGGGAGTGAATCCATATTGCTGCTGAAATGGGTTAATCTGCTCCAGTAATTTCTTTAATTTCTCTTTGTGAAACTGTGTTTCACCGGTTTTGTAGAAGATCATATAATATTCAAGCCACTCACCGTGAGGAATAATGGAAAGGGAGGTACCTTTGCCGCCATGAAAGAGGCTGAAATGATTGATCTGATAGGATTTGTCCCCCAACAGCACTTCTGCCTTTCCAGGATACGTAAAGAGAAAGGCACTGGAAGGCAATATACAATCTTTTAAAGCTTCTTCGGGAGAGATCAAATGATGCCTAATATCAAGAAGAGAAATAGCTGAATATTCCAGAATGAGAAAAATATCATCCATTTCTTCTTTGGTAAAAATATTATCTTTGCGATACATATCTTTCATATAAAATCTCCATTCCCCGCCGTTAAGTTTTGTGGAATCAATTGTAAGATGAAATCCAATACAAGGAATTCAACTTGAAAATATTTAGTTAGTAGAAACTAACCGAATGACCGAATGGAACGCTCCTGCTATTACTTGCAGGAGCGCTGCAATATCAATTTTATTTATTTCTCATCGCACACCTGGAAGATATAGAATTTCAAATAGTAAGAAGTATCTTCCCCAGCCCATAAAATAGGGTGGTCGGCTGCCTGTGTCCGGTATTCTACCTGACGGAGACGCTTGTGAACGTTAGCGGCTGCCTCCCGTATGGTCTTAGTAAAAAGCTCCGGTGTCATAAAATGAGAGCAGGAGCAGGTAGCCAGATATCCTCCGTCTTTTACCAGCTTCATGCCTCTTAAGTTGATTTCACGATATCCTTTTACTGCATTTTTCACGGAGTTTCTTGACTTTGTAAAGGCAGGTGGATCCAAAATCACTACGTCAAACTTTTCTCCCTTTTTTTCAAACTCAGGAAGAAGCTCGAACACATCCGCACACTGAAAGGTAACTACGTCGGATAAATCATTTAACCGCGCATTTTCCATAGCCTGGGCCACTCCAAGCTCAGAGGCATCAACGCCCAGAACCTGGGTCGCTCCGGCGATTCCGGCGTTTAAGGCGAAGGAACCGGTATGGGTAAAGCAGTCTAATACCCGTTTTCCTTTGCAGATCCGGTGCATGGCGAGACGGTTATATTTCTGATCCAGGAAAAATCCGGTTTTCTGGCCGTCCTGAACATCTACCATATATTTGACCCCGTTTTCCACGATCTCCACCTTCGTATCAAATGGCTCGCCGATAAAGCCCTTTACCCGCTCCATGCCTTCCTGAAGGCGGACTTTCGCATCGCTTCTTTCATAAATACCACGGATTTCAATCCCATCTTCATTTAAGATTCGTTTCAAAGTGTCCAGGATGAGAGGCTTTAAACGGTCAATGCCCAGGGCAAGGGATTCTACCACCAGTACATCGGAGAACTTGTCCACCACAATACCGGGTAGAAAGTCAGCCTCTCCAAAGATTACACGGCAGCTGTCCGTATCGGAAGTGGTCTTCCGATATTCCCAGGCATTTCGCACCCGCATCTCAATAAAGTCTTCGTTGATTTCAGTGTCTTTTTTCCGGGTCATGATGCGGATGGTGATTTTGGAATTGGTGTTGATAAAACCACGGCCGAGAAAGTAGCCGTCAAAATCCTCCACTGTTACAATATCCCCGTTGGTAAAATCTCCGGTAATGGTATCGATTTCGTTATCATAGATCCACATACCTCCTGCTTTTAAGGCGCGGGCCTCACCTTTTTTGATTCTGACAATTGCTGATTCCATGGATAGCACTCCTTTTTATGATTGGATTCGGTTTAATGCGGTAAGAAGCCGGTATAACGGCGAAAATAAGATAAGGGACAGCAGGAAATTACCGATTCCATGAACAAGGTCAAAGGGAATTCCGGCCGTCCACCAGACAAAGGCGGCATGGGGGCCTGCAAGGATAACATAGGACAGAGAACAGAACAGTCCAAAGAGCAATCCAAATATGCCTGATAATATGGCTATGGTAAATGACTTTGGAGGTCTTCCTTTTATGAAAAGAAAAACAGCAGCCACAAGAATGGGCCATACATAAAGGTAGGAAAACCACCACAGCCCAAATCCATACACAAGTCCCTCCAATACAATAAACACGTACAGGATCAGCCATACGTGTTTTTTGAATACCAGAGTATATAAAATCAGCAGAAGGGATACCAGCTCCACGTTACTGATCCAGGAAAGACTTACCTGGCTGATAAATAACAAGGCAGCTAAAAGAGCATCCCGTACCAGTTCACCAGTTGTCATAGGGGGAACGGTCTTCATGGCTTTTGGGCCTCCTCGTTTGCAGGGGTATACTGAAACGTATATGCCTCCTTATCCTTAATGGGCTGCTGACTGACCCCGTAGCTGCAGGGCTCGCCATTTAACAGGAGCGCCCAATAAGCATGGTCCTTTTGGTAATCGGCTCTCGTTCCATTGATGGTAGTTACCATTAGTCCAAATTCGTCGCTTGATGTTCCTGAAACCTTAAGCTCAGGAATGGAACTTATTGCCTCCAGAAGAAAGTGGGCTTCTGTGGTAATCTGATAATGCTCTTTGACTCCGTTTTCATATACGACATCAATGGAGATATTCTTTGTACCCGCCATGGGAACCGGTCTTGTCAGAGTGTATATGACTAATAGCAGTGCCAGCACTGCAATAGCAGCAAAACCTCCCAGCAAGGGAGAAAGCTTTATGTGTTTATTCATAGATGGCTTACTTCCTTTGTTTATGTTTCATGCATGCATAAGTATAGCATAGATACGGTAAGAGCCGCAAGAACAGAATTTCTATCTTTTCTTAAGATTGCTGCTGATGTATAATAGATGGGGACTTCTTACAAAAGGTGGATAAGATCAATGATAAAAGAAAAAATTGTGGAAGAAATAAAAAGCTGTGAAAAATTATTAATCGGTATCGGTGAAGAGTGGAACGCCAAAGAGACCGGGGATATAAAAGAGCTTTATGAAAAGCTGAATCGCATGATTCAGGGAAAAGATTATTTTATTGTGACAACAGTGACCGACGGAGAGATTCGTAAATCCTCCTTAGACCAGAAACGAATCGTTGCGCCCTGTGGCAATGAGACCTGGAGACAGTGCTCCAAATCCTGTACCAAGGATATTTGGGAGCCTTTAGAGATTCCTGATGATATCTGCCCTCATTGCGGGCAGCCTCTGACTGGGAATACTATAAAGGCAGAGGAATACATAGAGGAAGGATATCTTCCTCAGTGGAACGCCTATACCTACTGGCTTTCTGCTACCTTAAATAAGAAGCTTCTGCTTCTGGAAATGGGGGTGGGATTTCAAACGCCTACCGTTATCCGGTGGCCGTTTGAAAAAACAGCTTCCATTAATAATAAGGCTCATTTATACCGGATCCATGGTTCCTTTTCCCAGCTTTCTGATACCGTAAAAGGAAAAGCAGATGCAATTTCTGAAAATTCTTTGGAATTCTTTCGAAGTTTATAGTTATTTTTTGCGTTGTGCATTACAGGGTACTGTGCTAAAATGTTGAAAAAAGGCGTAAAGAGGTGGCTGCCATGATTGCGATAATTGACTACGATGCCGGAAATTTAAAAAGTGTGGAAAAAGCCCTGGTTTCTCTGGGAGAAAGCCCTGTCGTAACAAGGGATAAGGAAATCCTTCTTTCTGCGGATAAAGTAATTCTGCCAGGAGTGGGAGCGTTTGGGGAAGCGATGGATAAGCTTCACCAATATGAGCTGGTGGAAGTGATACAAAAGATAGCGGAGAATGGGACACCCCTTCTTGGCATCTGTCTGGGGCTTCAGCTCTTTTTTGAAAGCAGCCAGGAATCAGAAGGAGTAAAAGGTCTTGGCCTTCTGCCCGGCAAAATTCTTCGATTTCCAAATACCCCTGGTCTAAAGGTGCCTCATATGGGCTGGAACAGTCTTAAGATCAAGCCGGAAGGTAGACTTTTTAAAGGAATCCATTCCGGTGCATATGTTTATTTTGTCCATTCATATTATTTAGAAGCAGAACGGCAATCCGATGTGGCAGCAACGTCAGAGTATGGTCTGACCTTTGGCGCTTCCGTGGAGAGAGATAACTTATTTGCCTGCCAGTTCCATCCGGAAAAGAGCAGTGATACAGGTCTTCATATCTTGAAAAATTTCATAGAACTTACTTAAGGAGGTGCCGGATGCTAACGAAGAGAATCATACCATGCCTGGATGTACATAACGCAAGAGTGGTAAAGGGAGTAAATTTCGTGGACTTAAAGGATGCAGGCGATCCCGTTGAGATTGCAGCAGCCTACGATAAGGCAGGAGCGGATGAGCTGGTATTTTTAGATATCACCGCCTCCTCGGATAACCGAAATACGGTAGTGGATATGGTCCGCCGGGTGGCTGAGAAGGTGTTCATTCCATTTACCGTAGGCGGCGGCATCCGCACGGTAGACGACTTTAAGATGCTTTTAAGAGAAGGTGCCGATAAGATTTCCATTAATTCATCTGCAATCAATACGCCAAGGCTCATTTCTGACGCCGCCGATAAGTTTGGACGTCAATGTGTAGTGGTTGCCATTGATGCCAGAAGGCGGAAGGACGGAAGCGGCTGGAGCGTTTATAAAAACGGCGGCAGGGTCGATACCGGACTTGATGCCATTGAGTGGGCAAGAGAGGCAGACCGGCTTGGTGCTGGAGAAATCCTTTTAACCAGCATGGACTGCGATGGTACAAAAGCAGGTTACGACAACGAGTTAAACCGCATCATAGCAGAGAATGTTTCTGTTCCAGTTATCGCCTCTGGCGGGGCAGGAACCATGGAGCATTTCCGTGATGCCTTAACCGAAGGGATGGCTGATGCCGCACTGGCAGCTTCCCTGTTTCACTACAAAGAAATGGAAATTATGGATTTAAAACGATATTTAAATGAGTTAGAGATACCAGTTAGGATTTAATGCAAAGGAGAAAACATGGGAGCAATTGACAATGACTGGCTGTCCCCGTTAAGTGAGGAGTTTAAAAAGCCGTATTACAGGGAACTTTATCAGAAGGTGAAAGAAGAATATGAGAAAGGGCTTGTTTTCCCGGAGCCTGATGATATCTTCAATGCGTTTCAGTTCACGCCTCTTTCCAAGGTAAAGGCAGTGATCTTAGGTCAGGATCCTTACCACAATCATGGTCAGGCCCACGGCCTTTGCTTTTCCGTAAAGCCTGAAGTGGATATTCCGCCGTCTCTGGTAAATATCTATCAGGAGCTTAGGGAAGACTTGGGATGTGAGATACCCAGTCATGGATACTTGAAGAAATGGTCGGATCAGGGAGTCATGCTTTTAAATACGGTCCTTACCGTTCGTGCCCATGCGGCCAACTCCCATCAGGGAATCGGTTGGGAGAAGTTTACCGATGCAGCCATCCGTATTTTAAATGAACAGGACCATCCGATCGTATTTCTTCTTTGGGGCCGTCCTGCCCAGAATAAAAAAGCAATGCTTAATAATCCAAAGCACTTAATACTGGAAGCGCCTCATCCCAGTCCGCTTTCCGCATACCGGGGATTTTTTGGCTGTAAGCATTTTAGCAAGTCCAATGCCTTTTTAGAGGCCAATGGAGTGGAGCCGATTGACTGGCAGATAGAAAATATAAAATAGAGCAGAGGAAATGCAATGAATATTTTAGAAATTTTAAAAGTTCTGGTACTGGGAATTGTAGAAGGATTTACAGAGTGGCTTCCAATTAGCAGTACCGGTCACATGATTCTGGTGGATGAAATCATTCATCTAAACCAGCCGGCAGCCTTTAAAAACATGTTTTTAGTTGTCATTCAGCTGGGTGCGATTCTTGCAGTGGTTGTGCTTTACTTTGATAAGCTGAATCCTTTTTCCCTAAAGAAAAAACCAGCCCAAAGAACAGCTACTCTGGTTTTGTGGAGCAAGATTGTGCTTGCCTGTATACCGGCTGCGGTAATTGGTTTACTGGTAGATGATATTCTTGATGAGTATCTGATGAATGGATATGTGGTTGCTGCCACCCTGATTATTTACGGTGTTCTGTTTCTTATCATTGAAAACAGGAACCAGTATAAAACCTTTGATGTGCAGAAGGTAGGAGATATCTCCTTCCAGACAGCCCTTTATATCGGACTGTTCCAGCTTCTGGCTCTTATTCCGGGAACGTCCCGTTCCGGTTCCACCATCCTTGGTGCCATGATCCTGGGGTGTTCCAGAGCGGCATCTGCAGAATTTTCCTTTTTCCTTGGAATCCCGGTTATGTTTGGTGCAAGCCTTTTGAAAATTGTAAAATACCTGGTCAATGGTTCAGTATTCAGCGGCGCCCAGGTTTTCTACCTCATCATGGGTATGGTAGTTGCCTTTGTTGTTTCTGTGTATGCCATTAAGTTCTTAATGGGTTACATCAGACAGCATGATTTTAAATTCTTTGGATATTACAGAATTGTACTGGGCGTTGTGGTGATTTTATATTTCACCGTATCAGCAGTACTTGGCCTGTAAGGGAAGCTTCTAAATGAAGCGGTGATTGCATTTTGTATAGAAAACTTAATATATGGTTCACATGAAAATACGCCTTGATTCGGACTTTATAATCCGAATCAAGGCGTATTTTTGTATATGGTATATCTTCAAAGCCTCTTTGCATCAGTCCCTTATTTTGGACGGGTATCCAGTCGCTGTCCTTAGATCAGATCAGCAATTTCATAAAGCAGACGTTCGGAATCATCCCAGCCAAGACAAGGGTCTGTAATGGATTTTCCGTAGCAGCCGTCACCCACCTTCTGAGCGCCTGGCTCGATATAACTTTCAATCATCAGGCCTTTTACCAGAGTGTGAATCTCTTTGGAATGTCTGCGGCTGTGAAGAACTTCCTTGGAGATACGGATCTGCTCCTTGTATTTCTTATTGGAATTTGAATGGTTGGCATCTACGATGCAGGCTGGATTAGCCAGGTTGCGCCTTCCATACATCTCATGAAGAAGGTAGAGATCTTCAAAATGATAGTTGGGAATGCACTGTCCATGCTTATTGACAGCACCTCTTAAAATCGTGTGGGCCAGTGGGTTTCCGCTGCTTTTTACCTCAAAGCCCCGATAGGTGAAATCATGAGGCTGCTGGGCGGCTACCACAGAGTTTAACATAACGGACATATCTCCGCTGGTTGGATTCTTCATGCCGACTGCCACGTCACATCCGCTGGAAGTGAGGCGGTGCTGCTGGTTCTCCACAGAGCGGGCACCAATGGCGATGTAGGACATAATATCGTCAAGATAAGTTAAGTTCTCCGGATAGAGCATCTCGTCAGCAGTGGATAAGCCAGTTTCTGTTAATACCTTCATGTGCATTTTACGAATGGCGATAAGACCCTCGTGCATGTCCGGCTTTTTTTCCGGATCTGGCTGGTGAAGCATGCCCTTATAACCTTCTCCGGTCGTACGAGGTTTGTTGGTATAGATTCTTGGAATCAGGATCAGACGGTCCTTTGTCTTTTCCTGTACCTTTGTGAGCCGATTTACGTAATCTGATACAGAGTCCTCATTATCAGCAGAACAGGGTCCAATGATAACAAGGAATTTGTCGCTTTTTCCAGTAAATACGTCGCTGATGGCCTGGTCCCGCTCTAGCTTAAGGGCTTTAAATTCGGCCGGAAGTGGAAAGCGGTCCTTGATTTCTTCCGGGCTTGGCAGGTTGTTAATATATTGAAATCCCATAATGTCCTCCTGTGTATGCGTATATTCTGTATTTTGCAGTATTATATAACAGATGAAAAGAAAAATCCAGTAAAGGTTTAAAATTTATCAATGTCTTAAGGCAGGAGTGTTTCTTTTTTGCAAGGAATGGTGTATGATGTTACATAATAAAACAGGAAAGGTGTTGAAAGAATGGTAAGATACTGGAGTTGGGAAGGCAGCTATGTAGGCGTCCGGCAGAAAGATTATCTGGTGGCATGCGACGGAACCATCCTGGGCAGATTTTATGGAACGGAGATTTATAATCAGAATGGGGTATACATAGGAGAACTGGGCAGAAGCCAGAGGCTTATTAAGAATTTAAATAAGACAAACAACCGCCGGCCGGCCTTTAGCTTTTATGTAAAGGGAACCATAACGGCTCCCCTTAAAAACAGTGCCCCTTATCCTTTGGCTCAGGGGTTTGCAGATTTTTCCAGATCTCAGTCTTTGTAAACACATACTCTTGGATTTCGCGGTAGTACACATAAAGGAGAAAAGTCATGAAAGACTTAACAAAAGGAAATCCAGCTAAAATCATGCTGACATTTGCTGTGCCGGTGGCTCTTGGCAATGTCTTTCAGCTTTTTTACAGCTTGGCCGATACAAGAATCGTAGGAAGTATTTTAGGAGAAGGTGCTCTGGCAGCCGTCGGGGCGACAACCTCCATCAGCACTTTATTTATAGGCTTTTTATCCGGCCTCACCGGAGGCTTTGCACTGCTCACTGCAAAAAGCTTTGGAGCTGGAGAAAAAGAGGGAGTCAGGCGGTATTCGGCAGGAGGTCTTCTCCTGGGAACCCTGACCTCTCTTTTTCTTACTCTTATATGCGTGGGCGGATTAAATATCTTCTTAAAGCTGTTAAATGTACCTCAGGAACTATTATCCGATGCCAAGGCCTATATCAGGATCATTCTCCTTGGAATGGTCATGACCATGCTTTATAACGCATGCGCCAATATTCTTAGGTCCGTGGGAGATACGGCGGCTCCCCTTATGTTTTTAATGGGCTCCAGCCTTTTAAACATATTTCTCGCCATCTTATTTGTGTACCATTTTAAAATGGGAGTCGGCGGGGCCGCTATTGCCACCGTCATTTCCCAGTCGGCCGCCGCCTTGTTATGCCTGTTCTATATGGTAAAGAGATATCCTGTGTTCCGGTTTCGTTTAGGGGACTTTAAAATCACCTTATCGGAGGCCAGGGAGCTATATGCTTCCGGACTTTCCATGGCTCTTATGATGTCACTGGTATTTTTCGGGACCCTGTCTCTTCAAAGAGTCATCAATACCTTTGGCATGGATATTATTGTGGCCCATACAGCGGCCAGGAAAATCACTGAATTTTTTATGCTTCCTTTTTCTGTTATGGGGGTCACCATGGCAACCTTCTGCGGTCAGAATATGGGAGCAGGAAGAACCGACAGAATTCGTTTGGGGCTTAAAACAGCTCTGACCCTGACCTTTATCTGGTCTGGAGGTATGGTACTCTTAAGCTATCTGGCAGCACCCCATCTGATTAATATGGTAACTGGCACCTATAATAAAGAAGTGCTAAAAACGGCTTCCCTTTATTTAAGAATCAATTCCCTGTTTTACATGGTGGCTGCCTCCATATCCATTTTCCGTAACACCTTACAGGGAACCGGGGATCATAAGACGCCGGTGGTGTCAAGCTTTATTGAGCTTGTGGGAAAGGTGGCCATTGCCATGTTCCTGGCTCCGGTCTTAAACTATATGGGTATTATTGTGGCAGAACCAATTGTGTGGATTTTAATGGTAATACCTTTGGCAGCAAAAATCAGAAAGATAGGAAAGGAGAATTATGATGGAAAACAAACAAGAGCTTGTGACCTTGGAAGAGATGCTCTCCTTCCGTGAAGATAAAGTAAGGATGCAGGAAGAGATGAGAGAGGCTCATAAAGAAGCAGTCATCGTGGCCCTGGGAATGAACATACCTGGGCCGAAGAAAAACTCCCCTGGTATCTTAAAGGCTTTTTTTGAAGGCGGACAAGCCATTAAGGAGGCATTAGATGTCCGTGAGCTTGTGCTGGAAGGTGAACGTGAAGTGATAAAAAAAGAGGGCTGTTTAAAAATTTTTGCAGTAAAAAGTGATGATCCTGTTTTCATTAAAAAAATGACAATAGATATAGAAGAAACCCATCCACTGGGAAGACTTTTTGATATGGATGTTTACGATAAGACAGGAAATGGCATCAGCAGAGAACAGCTCGGTGCGCCACCCAGAAGATGTCTCTTATGCGGTCAGGAAGCAAAGAGCTGCGGTCGCAGCCGGAGCCATACGATAGAAGAATTATATGCACGTGTCGAGGACATAATAAGCTCATGGCTGAAAAAGGCACGTTAAATCCGGATTCAGGATATATCTGGAAGAGGGTGCTGTGATATCAATGTTTTCAGATAAATACATTGATTTTACAGCACTTTCTGTCTTAATAAATTTTAAGATTCCTTTTTCCCCTGATTAAGATTCCATAATTATAATAAAATCATACGAAAATAAAAGGGAGGCTTTAAGCAAAATGGAGATAACAAAACCAGCTTTGGCAGGAACATTAGAATCCAGCGACTGTCAGGTAACCGTAGAGCCGGGCGATGGTAAAATCGATTTTGCGCTTGAAAGCGCAGTTATTAACCAGTACGGGAACCAGATCCGTAAAGTGGTTATGGAGACTCTTAACAATATGGGAATTAACAATATAAAAATTGCCATTGTTGACAAAGGAGCCCTGGATTGTACCATTAAGGCACGAGTGGAAGGTGCGGTAAGCCGTGCCACAGACCATTTTGAGAATAATCTTTGGGGAGGCGCAGGAAAGTAATGAATCCGAATAAAAAACGGCTTAGAAGAAGCATGATGTTTTTAAATGCCCAGAAACCAGGTCTTGTAAAGGATCCGTATATTTATAAACCGGACTCCATCATGCTTGATTTAGAGGATGCAGTTGCAGAGAATCAGAAAGATGTAGCCAGATTCTCCTTATACCATGCGTTAAAGGAAATTGACTACAGAGGCTGCGAGCGTGTCGTTCGAATCAATGGCCTTGATACCCCTTATTGGAAAGAAGATATCCGTTGTGCAGTAGCAGGCGGCTGTGACGCGATCCGTATTCCTAAGACAGAGACACCAGAAGATGTTCGTGCCGTTGAGGCAGAGATCCTTCAGGCAGAAAAAGACTTTAACATTCCGGAAGGAAGAACCCTTATTATGGCAGCCATCGAATCTGCCAGAGGTGTTATGAAAGCTCTTGATGTCTGCGAAGCATCTGACAGACTTTTCGGTATTGCTTTGTCCGGTGGAGATTACACCAAAGACTTACAGACACGTATTACAGGAACCGGCGTAGAGTTAATGGGTGCAAGACAGAACATGATCATTGCAGCCAGAGCAGCAAAGGTTCAGTGTTTCGATACAGTATTCACCAACCTTGATGATATGGAAGGATTCCGTAAAGAAGTTGAGACCATTCATCTGATGGGCTTTGATGGTAAATCCATCGTTAACCCACGTCAGATTCCGGTAGTACATGAGATTTATACCCCAACCCAGAAGGATATCATTTTTGCAGAGAAAGTTGTAAAAGAGATCGATGAGAAAAAGGAATTGGGCATTGGAGTATTTACCGTTGATGGAAAGATGATTGACATTGCGTTCTATGACGGAGCTAAGAGAACCATAGATCTGGCCAAGGCCTCCGGTGTGTATAAAGGAGATTTATAAGATGATTAATGCAGTAGGCAGAGATATTCCAGAAGAAATCTTAGAATTGACAGGCAAACAACCCTTCATGGGAAACCATCATTTTGATGGATATGAATATAAAAAAGACGGTCCGGTTACCAAATGTGTAATCAATAACGAAGGAAGCAAGATGGTAAACAGCATTCGTGAAGTGCTGGAAAAGTGTAATATCAAAGATGGTATGACATTTGGTTTCCATCACCACTTCAGAGAAGGCGACTATATCGTAAACATGGTTATGGAGCAGGTTCATAAGATGGGAATTAAAAATATTACCATCTGTGCAAGCTCTCTTGGTAAGGCTCACGATCCTTTATTACCTTTAATCGAAGATGGTACTATAACAAACATTCAGTCTTCTGGTGTTAGAGGTAAGATCGGTCAGGCTATTTCTGAAGGCAAATTACAGGGACTTGCAATCATGCGTTCTCACGGCGGCAGAGTTCGTGCTATCGAATCTGGCGAAGTAAGAATTGACGTTGCATTTATCGGAGCTCCTACCTGTGATGATTACGGCAACTGCCGTGGTATCGGCGGAAAGTCTAACTGTGGTGTTCTTTCCTATTCCATGGTCGATGCAGATCATGCAGATAAGGTAGTCGCTATTACAGACTGTCTCGTTCCGTTCCCTAACTTCCCGGCTCATATCTCCATGACAAAAGTGGATTATGTAGTAGTTGTAGATGAAATCGGTAATCCAGATAAGATTGCAACAGGAGCGGCGAAACCAACCAGTGATATGCGTAAGCTTATGATGGCTGATTACTGTACTGAATTTGTAGTGAATACACCTTACTTTAAAGATGGATTCTCTTATCAGACCGGTGTCGGTGGTGCTTCTATCGCATCTACCGTATCCCTGGCTAAGATCATGAAGGAAAGAAATATCCGTATGCGTTTCGGCGTGGGTGGTCTTACAAAGCCTATGTGTGATCTTTTAGAGAATGGCCAGGTTGATGCACTTTTAGATACTCAGGACTTCGATTTAAGTGCGGTTGAATCCGTAATTAATACGAAGCACTTCCGTATCAGTGCAGGCGAGTACGCAGATCCTTTCAACAAGGGTGCTGTCGTTAACAAGCTGGATTTTGTTATCCTTGCAGCTTTAGAAGTAGATGTTAACTTTAACTGTAACGTAGTTGTAGGTTCTGACGGTATCGTTACCGGCGCTCAGGGCGGACATCCGGATACAGCAGCAGGAGCAAAATGTACTATCGTTATTTCTCCGCTGATTCAGGGAAGAATTCCTGCAATCTGTACCGACGTAACAACTGTAACAACACCTGGTGAATCCATTGACGTAGTTGTTACTGATTATGGAATTGCAATCAACCCGAAAAGACAGGATTTAATCGAATGCATGAAAGATGTTGATCTTCCATTTAAGACCATTGAAGAGCTGAGAGACATTGCTTACTCTATCGTTGGAGAGCCAGAGCGCGTTCAGTTTGATGACAAGATTGTTGGAATCATTGAAAGCCGTGACGGTACCGTTATGGATGTTGTGCGTAAGATTAAGAAGTTTGAGTTTTCAGAGGAATAAAAATATGCAGCTCTTCTCCGAGACAGATATGGATAAAAACGATAAAATTGCCGAAAGAATCGGAGATATGGCATACCGGGCTCTATTGGAGGAGGTATATACCTCCCCCAAGCCGGGTCTGGTGGATTTATACTCCAATGGCGCTCATAAGGATATGGATGTATCCACCTTTGAGCGGAGTGCGGACGCTCTTAAGCCGTATTTTGCAGCCATGGCACAGGAAGGCATAAAGCATAAGGACAGTCCTTTCGAGATATTTTCTAATATTAGAAGGTTGGGCATTGATGCAGAAAAGGCTATGTACCATGCAACTGCTGGAGTGAATACTCACAAAGGGCTTATTTTTAATATGGGAATACTCAGTGCGGCTGTGGGGGCTTGCATTGAGAGGGATGATACCGTAACCCTATACTCTCTGATGGAAATGGAGCAGGCTATGGTACGGGATACCTTATTAAAAGAAGTTCATGGGATGCGTGACTTCACCAGCAATGGAGAGAAAAATCTGCAAAAATACGGCACCATGGGTGCCAGAGGAGAAGCCATAAGCGGCTACCAGTCCATACGGACCATTTCCCTGCCTGTAATGGCAAAGGGAATTTCGGAAGGCAGAGATTTTAATCTTGTTAAGCTACAGACCTTGTTTGCTCTGATGAGTCAGGTGGATGATTCTAATATCATCGCCAGGCATAACCTGGAGGCATTACATGAGGTCAAGGGATTGGCAAAGGAATTTCTTTCTTCTGGAGGGGCATATCAGGAAGAGGCTGTATCTATCCTGAAACGTATGGATAAGGATTTTATAGATAGAAATATCAGTGCAGGAGGCTGTGCGGATCTTCTGGCTGTCACCATATTTCTGGCAGATCTGTTGTGGGACGGATCAAAGGAATTCTCGGAAGTTAACGAGTTTGACATAAAAAAAGGCCAGAGGCCTATGGGATAAACCGGTATCCTAGACCTCTGACTGTTACGATATGGGCCGGCTTTTGCCGGTCTTTTTCGATTTTACTGCGCAGACGGTTGATATATACCATAATGGCGTTATCGTCTATGGCAATGCTGTTTCCCCATACATGCTCGTAAATCATATCCTTGGTAAAAACCTGATTGGGACGTTTGATAAATAAAAGCATCAAACTGCTTTCCTTGGAGGAAAGTACAATTTCTTCGCCATTTTTATAAAATCGCATGGTGGAAGTGTTGTAAGAGAAGGGGCCGCATTCAATCAGCTCTGAGCTGTCTAAAATCTGGTTTTTGTTACGGCGTATCAATGCCTTAACCTTAGCACCAAGAACCAATGGGCGAAATGGCTTTGTAATATAATCGTCAGCACCCAGTGAAAGTCCATAGAGGGAGTCGTAATCTTCGTTTCTCCCGCTTACGATCATAACAGGGGTCTGGTCGCCCTGGCTGCGAATTCTCTTTATGACCTCAAAGCCTTCCATGTCCCCCAGCATAACATCCATAAGAATGATATCGTAGGAATGGTTTTTTAACAAATTTAAAGCAGCGAGGCCGCTGTCTGCAACAGTGGTTTCTAGATCATTGCTGTGCATGACTTTTTCCAGCAGCTTATAAACTGCCGGATCATCATCCACTATTAATACTTTATCAGACATAGATTCCCCCAAAATTAAAATTTTTGTAGAAATATATCGAAATTACTCTAAAAATATTATAGTATTAACCTGGAGACAAGTCAATGACGAAAAGACAAACGAAGGGAATATTGATGAACATTTTAATGGAAATTAAAAAAAGAAGAGCATTTATCATGTCTTTGGCTATGATTATTGTGCTCGGTATCTTTTCCTGCCTGGTGTTCAGCATATGGAAAGAATACAAAGAGGCAATTATTGACAATCAGAAAAAGCAGATGCTTTTAACCACCCAGAGCATGGGAGATAATTTAAGAGCATTTATTGAGGGATATCAGGCTGATGTCAATTCGCTTTGTGCCATGGAGGAAGAAAAATACAAAAAAACAGGGGAAAAAACCTGGTCTGTTCTGGAGGAGTATGTCAATTATCATACCCGCTATGTCTATGATGCTATTTTAGAAGATAAGGACGGCAATCTCTTAAAAAGTATTCACGGCTTTGGTATCGTGGATACGTATTCCGTAACAGAGATTGATGAGGACACCAGCTTTCGGCAGTGCAGGCTGAAAAACGGAGAGATCTATCTGGTGGTGAAAAAGGAAATTGAGGATGGGAAATCCGTATCTATTTTAATTAACACCAAAAGCTACAACGATACCCTGGTATCTAATATACGCCTTGGCACCAATGGATATGTGCTGATTAAGGATTCCCAGGGCACAATACTGACACACCCTCAGAGAAGCCAATGGGGGATTAATGTAATATCCGGCAGAAAGGTCATGTTCCCCGAAGCAGATTTAACCAGTCTGGAACAGATGATAGACAGGCAGAACCGGGGAGAGACTGGAGTCGCGGAATATTATTCTTACTGGTGGGCAGACCCTGGCGTTCCGGAGGTCAAAAAAATCAGTGCATTCTGTCCCGTTTATATTGGAAAGGGATTTCTGGTCATGAGTGCGGTCATTGATTATGATGATATTTATATCCCTGTGGCCGCTGGATTTTTCAAGCTGGGACTTGTATCGGTTGGCATTGTGGCCGTGGTTCTTGGGATGGTGTTTTACATTGGTGCTTTATGGCTTCAAAAGAGAAAGGACCGGGAAGAAATTACCTATCTGCTGGAGCTTAATAACATATTGGAAGAAATGCATCAAAGCGAGGAGACCATTGCACACCAGCAAAGGCTGCAGATCATGGGAACTATGACTGGAGGAATCGCTCATGAATTTAACAATCTTTTGACACCCATCATGGGATATGCAGAGCTTTTGATGCTGGAGCTTGATGAAACCTCTGATGGCTATGAGAATGCCATGGAAATATATGAGGCATCATCAAAGGCGAAAGAAATTATACAACAGATATCTTCTCTCAGCAGAAAAAATATGGAGACGGCATACAAAACTGTAAATGCAGGCAAGGTTCTCCGCAGAGCCGCCAAGATGGTGACCTCTGTCTGTCCGCCCAATGTAAAGGTAGAAGAAGATATCAAGCTTGACGAGGAGTGCTTCCTTGGAAATGAAACACAGATTAATCAGGTGATTTTAAATATCTGTGTGAATGCCATCCATGCCATCGGCCATAAGGAAGGTAAGATTTTCATTAAATCCCAGGTTGTAATGCCTTATGAATTAGAACAGTATAAACAGTCCTCTGTATCAGGGGAATGGGATTCCTATATCCGCATCAGTGTTTTTGACAATGGGGAAGGAATGAGTGAGGAGACATTAAAGCAGATCTTTGATCCTTTCTTTACCACCAAGAAAAACGGAGTAGGAACAGGACTTGGCTTATCATTAGTAGAACAGATCATTCATTCACATAAGGGCCATATCTTCGCAGAGAGCAGCGTTGGAGTAGGAAGTATATTCCATATCTTTTTACCAGTCAATGAACAAAAGGAACACGAAGGGAATCCGACTGTAGAAGGAGACCGGGACGGAGATTTAAGGCTGCTTATTATTGATGACAATCCAAAAGTACTGAAACTTCTGGAGAAAAACTTCAGCAAGCTAAAAGTGACCATCATCTCATGTATGAATTTTGAAGAAGCCAGGAAAACTTTAAAGGAGCAGGAGGTGGACGCTGTCATCAGTGAACAGTATGTGGAAGGAAAGAGCGGTGCTAATTTCTGTATGTCCTTAAAAGGAACCTACCCAGGACTGATTCGTATTATCATGGCGGACCGGGTGACTAAGGAAATTGTGGAAGCCAAGCGGCGAAAAATCATTGACGATTATATCGATAAACCGGTTTCTGACTCGGCAATTTTAAAAGCAGTCAAAAACTGTATAGAAAAAATGTAGAATGATTTGAAAAAAATACAAAAGCAAGATGCAATTCTTACAAAAATTTTCTGGATTACTTGGTATTTATTGACAGAAACCAATGGTACAAGTTATAGTAAAAGAGGCCTATCAACCGAAGCATTTTTCTAAAAGATAATGCTTCGGGAAAGAAAGCCGGATTAGCATTAATTCAAAAATAGTTCTTATAGGAGAAAGAAATGCAGAAAGAATATTTAATGGAATCCGAAGATGTGCTAGGAAAGCTAGAGACATCACATCAGGGGCTTTCAGACGCCCAGATTGCGGAAAGACAGTCGAAGTACGGAATGAACAAGTTAACAGAAGGAAAGAAAGAGAGTCTCATTCATAAGTTCTTAAAAGAGCTTACCAATTTCATGACTATTATTCTGATTGCAGCAGCTTTCATTTCCGGAGCGACCTCCCTTTATGTGGGAGAAAGTATGATCGATACGATCATTATCTTACTGGTTGTAATTATCAATGCGGTACTTGGTGTATATCAGGAATCCAAGGCAGAATCAGCCATTGAATCCTTGCAGGAAATGGCAGCGGCCACATCAAAGGTAATCCGTCACGACAGACTTCTTGTAGTTAAGTCCGAGGAACTGGTTCCCGGTGATATCATTTTATTAGAGGCAGGAGATTCTGTTCCGGCAGATGCTAGAATTTTGGAAAGCGCCAGCTTAAAAGTGGAAGAGGCTGCACTTACCGGTGAATCCTTATCTGTATCAAAGATTGAATCCGTGATTGGAGACGGTTCTGGAGAGGTTGCCCTTGGCGACAGAAAGAACATGGTCTATACGGGTTCCACCGTGGTATACGGAAGAGGAAAGGCTGTTGTATGTCATACCGGTATGGAAACCGAAATCGGTCACATCGCACATGCATTAAATTCGGCTAAAGATGAAGAGACACCTCTTCAGATCAAATTAAACCAGTTATCAAAAATTCTTTCTATTTTAGTACTTGTTATCTGTGGACTGATGTTTGCAGTTAATCTGACCAGAATCGGACTTTCCGGCAGAGGAATTCATTTACGGGAACTGATTGATACCTTTATGATTGCAGTTTCACTTGCTGTTGCCGCGATTCCTGAAGGACTGGCAGCTGTTGTTACCATTCTTTTGTCAATCGGCGTTACAAAGATGTCAAGAAAGCGGGCTATCATCAGAAGGCTGACCGCAGTAGAGACTCTTGGCTGTACTCAGATTATCTGCTCCGATAAGACAGGAACCCTTACTCAGAATAAGATGACGGTTGTACAGCATGCTGCAGATGATGAAAACATGCTTATGACTGCCATGGCGCTCTGCTCTGATGCAGAGTTAGATCCAGAAAGTAAGGATGCAGTGGGAGAGCCAACAGAGTGTGCTCTTGTCAACGATGGCTATAAACATGGACTTGATAAAAGTGAGCTGAAGAATACCTTCGTTCGTATCGGCGAAGCTCCTTTCGACTCTATGAGAAAGATGATGTCCACCATCCATAAAAAAGAGGACAATACCATTATCCAGTTTACAAAGGGTGCACCGGATGAAGTTTTAAAACGCTGTACCAAGGCATTTATCGGCGGAGTGGAAGTGGATATGACGGATGAGATCCGCAACAGTATCCTAAAGGAAAACAAAGCCATGGCAGATAAAGCACTTCGTGTTCTTTGCGGTGCCATGAGAAGCTGGGAGAGCCAGCCTGCTTCCACAGAACCTGAGATATTAGAACGCAACCTTGTGTATTTAGGACTTTCCGGAATGATCGATCCAGTACGTCCGGAGGTTAAGGACGCCATCAAAGAATGTCAGGCAGCTGGAATCCGCCCGATTATGATTACTGGTGACCACAGAGATACTGCTGTTGCCATTGCAAAGGAACTTGGAATTCTGGATCATGAGAGAATGGCCATTACCGGCGCTGAATTATCTAAGATCTCTGATGAAGAACTGGAAAAGACCATTCAGAATTATTCTGTTTATGCAAGAGTTCAGCCGGAACATAAGGTTCGTATCGTTAAGACCTGGAAAAAGCTTTCCAAGGTTACAGCCATGACTGGTGACGGTGTCAATGACGCTCCTTCCATTAAGGAAGCTGACATTGGAGTAGGTATGGGTATTACTGGAACCGATGTAACGAAAGACGTTGCTGATATGGTACTTGCTGATGATAACTTTGCCACTATCGTATCAGCGGTAGCCGAAGGAAGACGTATTTATGACAACATCAGAAAAGCCATTCAGTTCCTGCTATCTTCAAACTTAGCAGAGGTTATTTCTGTATTTATTGCAAGCCTTTTAGGATTTACAATCTTAAAGCCTGTTCATTTACTCTGGATCAACTTAATTACAGACTGTTTCCCGGCCATTGGACTTGGTATGGAGGCAGAAGAGTCTGACATCATGAAGAGAGAACCAAGAAATCCAAAAGATGGTATCTTCTCTGATGGAGTAGGAAGCGAGACCTTATTCCAGGGTGTAGTAATCGCTCTTCTTACCTTACTGGCTTATTTTGTTGGTCACTATATGGAAAGTGGAGTATGGGAGGTTGCAGAAAGCAAGGACGGTATGACCATGGCATTCTTAGCCCTTTCCTTACTTGAGATGTTCCACTCCTTTAATATGCGCTCCAGAACGGAATCCGTATTTAAGCTGAAAACAAGAAATGTTTTCTTAACAGGTTCTCTGTGCGTATCATTTGTACTGACCACAGCCGTAATTTATGTACCGTTTTTAAGAGAAGCATTTCATTTTGAATTCATTTCTTTAAAAGAATATATCGCCGCTGTTATAATTGCTGTATCAATTATTCCAATTATGGAAATATTAAAGATAGTTAAGCGGAGATAACATTTACGAAGAAGAATTTAGAATTATTACAAAAATCTAAAAATAATATAAAATCTTACAAAATTTTAAGTAAGTTTTTATTACTCTTTAAGAAACTCCGTTTAATATGGTTACATGATACTTATGCATCTATATTAAAAGGGGGATCATTTATATGATTACTATCTTAGCATGGCTCATGATAATTGTGTTCTTGGCGTTAGTCATGACCAAAAAGCTGCACCCGTTTACGGCACTTATTAGTGTCCCACTGGTGTTCTCACTCATCGGTGTATTCACCGGAGTAATGAAGGAACCTATTGCCAAATATCTTGAAAAAGATGCTGCTGATGCTTTATCCATTGGAGATCAGATCGTAGCTCTTGGAAAGATGTCTCAGGACGGACTGGTAAAGAGTTCCAAAACCGCATTCATGCTGCTTTTCGCAATCCTGTTTTTCTCAATCATGCTGAATGCTGGTCTGTTTGATCCGATTGTAAACACTGTTATCCGCGTTGCTGGCGGTGATCCAGTTAAAGTTTTAGTCGGAACTGCAATCGTAGCTGCAGCTGTTTCCTTAAATGGTGACGGTACAACTACAACACTTATTTGCTGTACAGCGTTTATCCCGATTTACAAAAAGCTCAACATTAAGATGCTTTACCTGGGCGTTTTGATTATCCTGATGAACACAATTATGAACTTACTCCCTTGGGGAGGCCCAACTGCACGTGCTATGGCAGTTATGGAAGTGGAAGGCGGCCCTGTACTTGCAGCTCTTGCTCCAGGTATGGTTGTATCCGTTATCTACATGCTGGGTGTTGCTTTCTACCTTGGTCTTAAGGAAAGAAAAAGAGTTGGTATTCAGAAGCTTTCCGCAAGCGAGCTTGCACAGACAACTCAGTCTGACCCAGAAGTAGAGGCTTTAAAGCGTCCTAAACTGATCTGGTTCAACGCTATCTTAACCATTGGTACTGTTGTACTTTTAGTTATGGATAAACTTCCATCTTCTTTCCTTTTCTTAGTTGCATTAGTAATTGGACTTATGGTAAACTATAGAAAGATTAAAGATCAGAAAAATCGTATTCAGGACAACGCAGGAGATGCATTACAGGTAGTAATCCTGGTTATCGGTGCAGGTATGTTCTCTGGTCTGTTCGGAAACACAGGTATGAGCGATGCATTAGCTCATAGTATGGTTAGTGCCCTTCCAACCTCTCTTGGAAGATGGTGGGGACTTGTAACAGCAATAGTTTCTGCACCTGGTACCTTCTTCTTATCAAATGATGCTTATTACTATGGCATCTTACCAGTATTCGCAGAGGCAGGAGCAAAATATGGCTACTCTGCACTGAACATGACTGTAGCATCACTGTTAGGCCAGGCATTCCACTTATTAAGCCCACTGGTAGCATTTATCTACCTGCTGTTAAACATGACAGGACTTGAAATGGGTGAGTGGCAGAAAGAATCCGCAAAATGGGCACTCGGCATCTTCGTTATCATGGTTGCTGTAGCTGCTATTACAGGAGCATGTCCATTATTTATTTAAAGTTAATACAGGCAGAGATTTAGATTGGAGACAAAAATGAGCATATTATTAGAAGGGCTACTCTCGTTTACATGGCAGCAGGCCATTATGATGTTAATTGGCTGCGCCCTAATGTATCTGGGTATCAAAAAAGAGTATGAGCCGACACTTTTAGTTCCTATGGGACTAGGCACGATTTTAGTTAATTTCCCGATGTCCGGTATTATTACACAACCAAGTACCGGAGTGGAAGGTGTTCTGAACGTGTTGTTTGATGCCGGAATTTCAACAGAATTGTTCCCGCTTCTTATTTTCATCGGAATCGGTGCAATGATTGATTTTGGACCGTTACTGCAGAACCCTTTTATGATGTTGTTTGGTGCTGCTGCACAGTTTGGTATCTTCGCAACCGTAGTTTTAATTATAGCGGTTACAGGATTAACTCTTCCAGAGGCTGCTTCTATGGGTATTATTGCAGCGGCTGATGGCCCAACCAGTATCTTTGTAGCTGGTAAACTGGCTCCAAATTTATTAGGACCGATTACTGTGGCGGCGTATTCTTACATGGCTCTTGTGCCAATCATACAGCCACCTGTTATTACAGCGCTGACAACAAAGAAAGAGCGTATGATTCATATGAAATATGAACCAAAAGACGTTTCTAAGACAGCGAAAATTTTATTCCCATTACTTATTACATTTGTTGCTGGTTTTACAGCTCCTATGTCCCTTCCGCTGATCGGATTCCTTATGTTCGGAAACCTTCTTCGTGAGTGCGGCGTGCTGGACCGCTTAAGTGCATCTGCACAGAATGAATTAGTAAATATTATTAGTATTTTACTTGGACTTACAATTGCTACAAAGATGACAGCTGGCGAGTTCTTAAATGTTAAGACATTGTTAATCATTGCATTCGGTCTGTTAGGTTTCGTATTTGATACCGCAGGCGGTGTAATCTTTGCTAAGCTTTTAAACTTATTCCGCAAAGAGAAGATTAATCCTATGGTTGGAGCTGCCGGTATCTCCGCATTCCCTATGAGTAGCCGTGTAATTCAGAAGATGGCGACAAAGGAAGATCCTACAAACTTTATCCTGATGCATGCAGCCGGTGCTAACGTTTCCGGTCAGATCGCTTCAGTAGTAGCTGGTGGACTTCTGCTTTCCTTCTTCATGTAATCTAACGTAACTATTGATTAAAATGTAGTTTCCCTGATAGGGGATGGAGGTAATTATGTCAGATATCATGGCAAAAGCTTTAGAATTGATGGGCGTAGGCATGGGCGGTATCTTCGTTGTAATGATTCTGCTTTATGGAATTTCCCAGGTGCTTTTAAAATTAACCGCACCAAAAAAAGACAAATAAATTAGCTGACTGTCTATTTATTAGAATCCTAAAAATAAAATGTAGAAAAGACGACGGAAGAAATTCCGTCGTCTTTTCTTTGTGTAATGATTGGATTATCCGTATAGCTGAGTCCTTAAATAATTTTTCGGTGTGATACCCATTCGCTTTTTAAATACCTTAAAGAAGTATGCATAGTCCTGAAATCCACATTTCTCCGCAATCTTATGAAAGTCTCTTTCTCCAAGCTCCAGAAGATGTATGGCAGAAGCGATTCTTAAGGAGTTTAAATAATCGGTAAATCCCTGTCCTGTTTCGCTTTTAAAAATGGTGCTTAAGTATCCCATACTGATTCCAATCTCATCGGCAATGCTTTGAAGGGAGATGGGCTTTGCGTAATCCCGGTTGAGATATGCGATAGCAGATTTTACATAATTGGAATCGCCGGGCATTTGAAGCTGTATTTCTTTACACATATTAAAAAAGCAATGGAGGAACCATTCCCATAGCTGGGGCAGGGTACTTAATTGGGTAAATATCTGGTCCGGGGAGACTTTGTCCGTGATGATTCGATTTAAATCCAGTTGATTCTTTTTCGAGATTCTGGTGATAATGCTCAGCAGGTCTGCGCATTTCATCTGAACATTGGAACGAGGTTCCTTTTGTTCAATCATATCCTGAAATAATTTGTTGATGATTCCTTCTGCTTTTTCGTACTCTCCTTTTAATACCAGAGTTAAAAGTATCTTTTCTATGGAGTAATCAAGCCCGGATAAGCTGGCAGAGGCATTGGTAACAGGCTTAGAATGGAGGATGGACTGCTTCCCCGAGTAAAATGCCAGGCACATGGTCTCTAAGGCTTTTGTATAGGCGTGTCCCACGTCAATAATATGGCTGGCACGCTCTCCCACACAAAAGCTTACAGAGATATTTAAGAAGTTTTTATAATTGGTGGAAAGCTGATGTAACAGGCTGCTGATGGTCTCTTCTGTTTTTGCCTGACTGGCTTCATGAGCAAAGGATAAAAGGATGCAATAGGTTTCCCGCTCAATATGGGCCAGGATCCCGGTAGGGTATTTGCTTAACAGTTCATTTCCTATATTGCAGATGGAAAAGCTTAATATATTCCGCTGGTTATAGTTATTTAGGTGTTCGATTCTTCCATAATCATCAACCGACAGGATAATGGGTATCACCTGAGTGAGGGAGAGAGAGATTCCCAGAGAACGGATATTAGCTTCTATCTCTTTTTTTGATAATAAGGCCCCTCCTAAAAGATCAATTACGAATTTCTCTCTGAGGGCAGAAATGGTACGGTCAGGAAATGCCTTTGATTTGTTATGGGTATTCAACCTTTTTTTTAGTTCGCTTAGCAGGGAGAGTAAGTAGCATTCGTTCAGCTTATGCTTTAAAACGTAATCCATAGCCCCATTTTTCAGTGCGCCCCGGACATAGGTATAATCGTCGTAATTGCTCAGGGCAACGAATAAAGTTTCCGGATACAATTCTTTTACTTTCTGGCAAAGCTCTAAGCCGTTCATATTTGGCATCCGCATATCGGAAAGAATAATATCAGGATGGGTCTGGGAGATCTTGTCCAGTGCGGACAGCCCGTCGGAAGCCTCCCCACAGACCATGAATTCCTGAGAAAAGTTCTGGAGCAGCAGTTTGATGTTGGTACGGACCAAAAGTTCGTCATCTACAATTAATATGTTATACATAATGTGCCACCTCGTTTTCTTGTATTATGGGAAGCTGTAATTCAAACCGGGTGAAGATTCCTGGCTGGCTGATAATTTCCATCTCAAAGCTGGATGAAAAGTACATGGAAAGGCGCTCTCTGATATTGTGAATGCCTATGTGTCCGGCATTCTCATTCTGGTTGTGATTTAATATTTCATGAATCCGTTCTTCCTCTATTCCCTGTCCATTGTCCTCCACAATGATTGTTAAGAAGCCGTCATCAACGAGATAATCCACCATGAGAATTCCATCGGAAACCTTGTCTTTTAAGCCGTGCTTTATAGCATTTTCCACCAGGGGTTGGACCAGCAGCTTTGGAATCATATAAGAACCTGCCTCCTCTGAGACTTGTATGCGGTATTGAAAGGTATTGGTATAGCGGTAATTTTGAATCTCCAGATAGGAGGTCAGAAAGTCACGGTCTTCCTCTACATGAATAAAAGATCTGCCGTCCATGTTGGTATGCATGAGAGAGGAGAGAGCTTCTGCCACTTTTGCGATGTTGTCTGCCCCCTGGAGAGCGGACAGAAATTTGATGGTATTTAAGGTGTTGTATAAAAAGTGAGGATTCATCTGGAATTGAAGTGCTGCGATTTCCGCACGGTGCTTTGATTCCTCTTCTTTTTTTACCTGTAAAAGGAGATGGCGGATTCGGTTCAGCATGGCTTTAAACTGGCTGGATAAAGCGCCGATCTCATCCTGAGTATGTATTTCTATGGGAAAATCCAGGCAGTCACCGTCTATGTGTCTTACGGCATTGGCAAGAAGCCGTATTTTCCTCGTCAGCAGAGAGGTGATGAGAAAGATACATGCGATCATAAGGGCCACAAGGAGGAGCGTGATGAGAACGATGTTGTGGAGCGTCTTTGTAAATGCTGATACGATTTCCCTTTCAGGAATTACATTTAAGGTTGTCCAATTGGTCAGCCTTGAGGTATGGTATACCACCAGCATTCGATCGCCTGTATCGCTGGTGATGAAAAAATGGCCTGAATTATCTTTGATTCCGTCAATAATCTCTGGAAGTGCCGGCTCATTTTGCTCTGTATTTAGTAGATTGAATGCTGGATGAAACAGTACATTTCCATCCACCTGATTGATTACATACAGTGAGGAGGCTGAGGTGGAGCTGGTATCAAAGCACTCTTCAAACAGACTGGCACTGATGTCCGCATTCACAAATCCAATCTTCTGATTGTTAAAGCCGTAAACCGGTTTTAATACGGAAAAGACCATATCATTTTTCGTATTGTACCATTTGTGAGGAAAATGGGGAGGTATGAAAATCAGTTCTTTATCACTGTCTTTAATAATGGAGATCCATTGATTCTCTTTCAAGGTCTCAAAGGAAGAGGGAAGGCCGTATGTAATGGTATTTCCGTTAAAATCACTTAGCATAAGGCCGTTTAGATTATTCTTAAAGCTGCAAAGGCTGATTAAGTAATCAGAAGCAGTTCTCTGGTAATTTACAATGTCAGCATCGCTTAAGTCATCTCTTGATAATATGGTGATAATGTTGGTGGACAGAGAGTTGCTGGACCGGACGGAAGTAAGAGCAGCCACATTAATAATATCCTGCACCTGATTCTCAAATATGGTGTTTGAGACTTGAAGTAAATGTTCCGAATTATGTATGGCAGTGGAGGCCGCTTCTTTTTTTAATGCCTGGTACCAGACGCCAAGTACCATTGCCGCAAACAGAAGAAAGATCAGTGTCATGGAAAAAATGAACTTATACCGGATGCTTTTAAAGTGGGTTTTCATTGCGCCTCCATTTTTGGTAATGTATTATAAAAGTATCATAAAATTTTAGGGTATATCTGTCAAGTTGTACATAAAAAAGTGTAAAAAAATCCTATAAAGTGGAAAAAAGTGCAATGCATTTCCCTGGAATAAAATGGTATGATTGGTTCAGGAAATAACCGGTTAATTCAAGTGAAAATAAAAGGAAGGGTATTCAATATGAAAAAAAGTAAAAAGTGGCTGGTAATGAGTCTGGCATTTTCCATGATTACCAGTCTTTCCGGATGCGGGGGAAACAGTGCAGCTTCGGGGTCAGGGAGCGCGGCAGCAAAGGGAAGCCCGGAGGTTAAGACTTTAAGCGTTCTCATGTATACGGATTGGTATAAAGCAGGCTGGCAGGCATTGGAGCAGTACATCAACGAGAATTCCAGTGAGCTTGGCTTTAAGCTTGAGATATCAAAAATACAGGGAGGTTCCCAGGGAGATCAGGTCCTTCAGACGAAATTTGCCACCAATGACCTTCCTGACATCATTCAGGTCTATAAGCCCCAATGGGTGGAATCTTATGCCAATGGCCTTGATAAGCTGGTGGATTTAACGGGACTGGATTGTGTCTCTGAGTATGATAAAAAGGCACTGGATGGCACCTTTATGTATCAAGGGAAGCTATATGCGGTCCCCATTGATTCCGTGGTTCTATCCGGTGTGTTCTACAATAAAAAGGTGTTTGAAGCAGCAGGTGTTGCGATACCAGGAACCTGGGATGAGCTTTTGGCAGTTTGTGAGAAGTTAAAGGCGAAAGGAGTGACTCCGGTCTATTACTCCGGTAAGGACGCTTGGAGCGTTCAGCCACCTACCATCAGCGGTCTGTTAAATGATGCAGCTGAAAAAGGAACGGATACCTTCGGTCTTATGGATCAGATTAATACAAATAAACTGAAATACGCAGATTGTACCAATTTTGTAGGCTCTATTGAGAGAACAAAGGATCTCATTGACCTTGGCTATGTGAATGAAACCTACTTATCGGATACCGTGGACAATGCCCATCAGGCCCTGGCAAACGGAGAGTGTGCCATGTATATCAACGGCACCTGGTGTGCGGATAACATCAATAAAAAGTTTCCGGATAAGATAGATGACATCGGAGCCTTTGCCATTCCAACTCCAGGCGGTGACAATTACATCAATATGTTCACCCCCTATTCCCTGGCACTGACTACCAATTGTAAGGATGCTGATCTTGGGAAAAAGGCACTAAACTTCATAGCTTCCCAAAAGGCACAGCAGATTTATGCCGATGCCCAGCCAGGGGTATATTTAAATAAAAATGTTACCAGCGATATTCCTAAGGCAACGGAAGATTTAAAGAAGCTTATGGACAGCGGAAAATCCATGACAGACTGGGAAGAAATCAACAAGTATTCTTACGGAAACTTAAGTGAGCCATTGTTAAACTATTACACCGGGATGTTAAAGGATGCGAAAGAAGTGGCGCAGGCACTGGATACAGAAACAGAACGCAATGCAAAAGCGCAGGGCGATTCTAACTGGAAATAGTTTAAAGGTGCGGTAGAAAGAGATACCAGATATTCGTATTAGTAAACCCATACTTTTACCGTATCTGGTATTTCTGTTTTCTCCGTAACAGGTAAGGAGCAGATCATGCATTCAAATACACGTAAAAGATATTCATACATCTTGGCAATTCCCGGGCTTTTCCTTTATATCCTGTTTTTTATTCTCCCTGCTGTGGGAGGGCTGGCCCTTTCTTTTGTCAAGATTCTAGGCTTTAATTTATCCTCCGCCCGGTTCGGTGGTCTGCAAAACTATGCAGACGTGTTCATTCAGCCAAATATGAGGCGAGCCATTGTTAATTCATTTATATTTGCCTTGATTACCACCATGTTTAAAATGGGAATCGGTCTTTCTCTTGCCGTGGCCTTAAACCGGAAGATGGCACTGACCAACGCATTACGGACCATATTCTTCTTGCCAGCAGTCATTAATACCGTGGCAGTTGGACTTATTTTTTCTTCACTCATGCACCCATCAAACGGATTGGTCAATAGCTTATTACAGGCAATGGGACTTGGAATTCTTGCGAAGTCATGGCTTGTGGACACTCATCTGGCAATCTTTTCTGTCTGTGCCATTGAAATCTGGAAATGGTCCGGCTTTACCATGGTAATTCTCCTATCAGGGATGCAGACCATTGGCAGAGAGTATTATGAAGCGGCAGAGATTGATGGAGCTGGTGGTTTTACGAAGTTTAAGTACATAACCTTTCCCCTTCTTTTGCCTGCATTTAACAATGCGCTGATCTTAAGCATCATTGGAGGGCTTAAGGTATTTGACTTAATCCAGGCCACTACCCAGGGCGGCCCTGGCTCTGCGACAGAAGTCTTTGGGACTTTAATCTATAAATCCTTTGGTGCAGGAAGGCTTGGAGAAGGGTGTGCCGCAAGTATCATACTGGCAGTGGTCATTGCAGCAATCGCCATACCGGCATATCAATACATTGCCAACAGGGAGGTAGAGATGTGAGAAAACGAAAAATACGTGAGGCAATTTTAAACCTGGTACTTTGCCTTTGTGCTCTGATCATATTGGTTCCGGTATTTATGGTTATCATCAATTCCTTTAAGAATGGGACAGAGGCGGCAAGAATGAATTTAGCCCTTCCCACCACCTGGCACATTGCGGAGAACTATATAGAGATGGTACGGGAGGGAGGAATCTTTCGAGGGCTTGTAAACAGTACCGTAATTACTGTTATCTGTGTCTTTTTTTTGATTGTGTTGTGCTCCACTATGGCTTTTGTATTGGAACGAAGAAAAACATGTTTCTCAAAAGTGATCAATATGACCGTTATTTTTGGACTTGTGCTGCCTCTTCAGATCATACCTACCTACTTTGTATGCAACTTCCTTCATCTGACCCATGAGATAGCAGCTGTTTTCGTACTGATTGTTGCCAATATGTCCTTTACGGTCTTTTTATATACTGGTTTTATTAAAAGCATTCCCATTGAAATTGACGAATCCGCCTGGATGGATGGAGCCAGCCATACCCAGTTGTTTTTTCAGATTATTTTCCCGCTGCTTCAGCCGGTAACAATAACGGCTGTTATTATTAACTTTATGGCGGTATGGAATGATTTTGGAATCTCCATTTATTTTTTGAACAGCGCCAGGAATTACACCCTTCCTTTGACCGTATATAATTTCTTTGGAAACCATAATTCAGATTGGCAGCTGGTATTTGCAAATGTGGTATTATCCACCCTTCCTGTAGCGGTCGTGTATCTGATGTTGCAACGGCATATTATATCCGGTATGACATCGGGTGCCGTAAAAGGCTAGAAGCTCTGGAGTGAGTCGTATAGAAGAGAGGAGGGAGGCCATGGGGAGAGGCTGAGTTACAATAAGAGGAAACCTTATGTTACGTAACGAATGGAAAGGCTGGAGGGGCAAATGAAAAAAGCATTGATATTTTTATCAGCAGTATGTATGAGTATTACCCTGACTGGAAGCCACGTGTATGCAGAGGAACCACAGAGTGCAGCATGGCAGGGGTCTGGTGCTACCGTCTATTATGTAGACGATGTAAATGGAAATGATAAGGCAAGCGGTACGACAGAACAAGCGGCATGGAAAACCCTGGATAAGGTAAATGCTACTACCTTTTTACCGGGCAATAAAATTTGCTTTAAAGCAGGTGGAAAATGGACGGGTATGCTTCACCCTCTAGGTTCGGGAAGCAGCGGAGCGCCTATTATTCTGGATCAGTACGGAGTGGGAGATAAGCCTCTGATTGAAGGAAATGGAGCGGAAGCAGCAATTAAGCTGGACTCACAGGAATACTGGACCATACGAAATTTTGAAGTGACCAATCGGGCAGCGCAGAGAGGTATTCGTCAGGGAATTTTTATTAATGGAAAAACTGATGGAATTACTCATGGGATTACCATAGAAGACTGTGAGGTCCACGATGTAACTGGAGAGAACCGAAGATCCCTGGATACCTATAAGAGCATGTACTGGAATTCCGGCATCTATGTCAGTATGCCCGGCAGGTCCAACCCCTCAGTTCATTATGATGGGGTGTTAATAAAAGGGAATTACGTTCATGACGTGCTGACCAGCGGAATCCGTATTAACCAGAGAGAAGATTTTATTGTGGACCAGTATCATACGAACGTGGTCATCGAGGGGAATACCATCAGCAGAACCGGCTCGGATGGAATGATCGTGGCCAATTGTGTATCCCCCTTGATTCAATATAATCTATGCTACGATGCAGGGGCTCTTGGTAATTCTTCGGATACTAAAATTATTGCAGGCCTGTGGACTTGTGGGACAGACGATGCTCTATTTCAGTATAACGAGGTGGCAAGGACTGTTTTGTTTGAAAGTGATGGAACTGCTTTTGATACGGATTGGGGAACCGGAGGTGTCACAACCTTTCAGTATAATTACACCCATGGAAATCAGGGCGGATTCTGGCTGGATTGTGCAGGAATCAATAAAGACCCCAATCATATTAAGACAGTGCTTCGTTATAATGTGAGCGTGGATGATGAACGGTATATCATTCGGGCAGGAGATATGCCAACCGAACTTTATAACAATACCTTTTACAAATCCCAGGGAAAGCTTGACGCCTGTTTTGGCAATGCGGGAAAAAATCACAAATTTTATAATAATATATTCTATTTTGAATCTTCACCCGACTGGGCTTCCTCGGTGTATGAGAATAACCTGTATTACCCATGTGATGCCAATCCGGCTGATATGTACGCAGTTTCAGCCAATCCTCAATTGGTAAGCCCTGGCCCGGCGCAGGATGGAATGGCATTTGCAGACCATTTTAAAATCCAGTCCACCTCCCCGGCCATTGGAAAAGGAGTCTATATCCCGGATAACGGAGGAAAGGATTTCTGGGGAAATGAACTGAATAAGGGCTCTTATGATATTGGGGCGCACCAGACGATGGGAGTCGGACTTACTGATGAAGATACGTATGTATTTGCCAGGGACTTTTCCATGACTCAGGGAAATCGGGACTGGTATTACATGGAGGCGGCAAACGGCTCTTATCAAAATATGACATGGGACGATTCTCAGAAGAAATGGAAAGGCAGCGGAGCCTTTAATCTCATCTGGGCACCTGGAAGCATGCATCCTGACGGAAATGATACGGTCCTTGCCTGGAAAGCGCCCAAAGCCGGTACGGTTCAGGTCGTAGGCAATCCGAAAAAAGCCAATCTTGGAAATGACGGAGTAAACGTAAAAATCTTAAAAGGCTCCACACAGGTCTGGCCAGGAAGCGGCTGGCAGTTTATTGGTGGTTCGGATTCCACAGGGGTTTCCCATAATGTCACCATACAAGTAAAGAAGGACGAGATGATTTACTTTGTCCTCAATAAGAACGGGAACAATTACAATGACGGAACTTCCTGGAATCCTCTTATCACTTATAATGTGGTGGAAAAATACAGTCTGACTTCTGATTTTTCCAGTGTACAGGGAAGCCGGGGCTGGTATTATCTGGAGACAGCCAGCACCGGTTATCAGCAAATGACATGGGATAGCAGTGTCAATCGGTGGAAAGGTAAAAAACAGTACAGCTTAATCTGGGCACCGGCGCAGCTTCATCCGGATACTTCGGATACCGTAGTTGCATGGAAGGCATCTCATTCCGGTAGTGTCACCATAAAAGGAAATCCAAAGAAGGTAAGTCAGGGCTATGATGGAGTCAAGGTTAAAATCTTAAAGAACACTCAAAATCTATGGCCGGAGAATGGTTGGCAATCCATTGGAGGTTCTGATACCACAGGCATGGCCCATCAGCTAACCACCAATGTGTCTTCGGGAGACTGGATCTATTTCATTGTAAACCAGAATGGCTCCAATGCAGGAGATGAAATAAACTGGAATCCTGTTATCACTTTTCAGTAGCAGGTTATGTAAAGGGAGGCTGCCATGAAGAAGAATTTCTATATATTTGGGACCGCATTTCTATTATGCATTAACTTCTTTCTTTTAACTGGTTTTCAAAAAAAGCCTGTGCTTTTCGTAAATGGGGACAGGATATATGAAGAGGAGTATTTATTTTTGTCCCAGGTTTACACAGGTGGAATGGCAGAAGAGGAAAAAGGAACCAGGAACAGAGCTGCTTGTGCAAAAGTTGAACAGCAAATGCTTAAGGAGAACAACGTCGTAGAAGATATCTCATTTGCTTCCTTTCTGAACAAAGTAAATAAAGAGAATGAAGCAAGAAAGCAGGCAATGGATGCTGGGGAAAGAATCTATGGCCCTAAGGTATACGATGCCAGGATCTATTATGACTATATCTATAGCGAAGCAAAGGAGAACATGATAAAGAATGTCTTAATGAGCCAGATTACTGACCAGGAAATCAAAAGCTTTGGTGAAAAAAATGGAATAGATTTAAGAGAAAAAGAGGAAGTGCAGTTGATTCGCTACCAACTAGCAAGAGACCGTTATATGGTCCAGTTAAAAGACAGAGTGTTAAAAGCAATGATAAAAGCAGACGGAAAGTTCTATCAGGTCTCATAAATAATGTATAGGAAAAGGTTCCATTATCTATTGATAGTGGAACCTTCTTGTATTTAAGAGACAGGGGAAAGCCTGCCGCAGGATATATCCATAATAAAGCCCTGAATGATTACATTAGAGGGCATAAGGGGATGGGTCTTTAACAGGGTGACTGACTGCTTCACTGCGGTTTTAATATTATCCATTCCCTGAAGCCAGGAGTCTAAATCAAACCCGTCTTCTTTAAGCTTCTGAATGGTATCCCTCTCAATTCCCCGTTGGACCAGGTGGGTGATAATGGTTTCGGAGGAGATAGTAGCAGAAAGACAGTCGGTATGGCCGATGACCATAACCTCTTCCACGCCAAACTCCAGAACCGCGATGAGGAGGCTTCGGATGGTACTGTCAAAGGGATTTATAATCATACTTCCGGCAGTTTTAATCAGTTTTACATCTCCGCTTCGAACACCCAGTGCAGCAGGTAGAAGCTCCACTAGTCTGGTATCCATACATGTAATCAAGGCCAATCTTTTTTTAGGATATTTGTTGTTATTAAAGTGTTTATAAAAACCGCTGTTAACAAAGGTATCGTTATACTTTAAAATTTCCTCAATCATAGTATTCCTCCATTTTATTCGAACTGGTTCTATTGTAATGCTGGAATCTTAATGCGGGATAAGCTTAAGCCTTAAAGATTGTTTAGCTGATTGTGGCCCTTTTAATCGACGTGTCGAAAAATGTAAGCGCTTTACCGACAGAAAAATGTATATTTTTTAACGAAATAAAATTGGAAAATATAGGTAATATTTACCTTATAGATTTAAAAACATATTAATATTTGTTAAATATATACAATCAATACTATATATTATTGACGAAAATTATTCTAATTGCAAACAGTGGTTGAATAATAAGATAGAAACAGTTAGAATGTTTCGTGTAAGCGCTTTCACTATTATTATGGAGGAAACCTGTATGAAAGTATTGAGGAAACGATGCAAAAAAGCATTGGCGCTGTTCTTAACGGCAGCATTATTGCTGCCTTTTACAGTGTCAGGGGGACAAATTGCTTATGCAGAACGTTTTTTTGAGCAGGATCTAGAAAATCCTGCCACACCATCAGAAGCAGGCCGTATGCTGGTCCCGGTTACGGACTTGGAGGCGACGCCGTCAGAAGCAATTGTTTCTCTTCTGGACAATACGGCAACGCCATCGGAGGCCTCGGTGTCTTTTGATGAGATTGCAACACCGTCTCAGGCGATGTCTCTCATGGGCACACAGAGCCGATTTACAAAATCGGAGGGGAGTGTTGATGTGACAGAACTTAGAGTTCCTACTCTGGCTTATGATGATACTTCCATTTCTCTTGTCTGGGACAAGCCAGAGAATTATGAAACAGTGGCCAATTATAATGTTTATCTAAACGGGATAAAGGTGGGGGATGCCAGAAGTAATTTTGCACAGCATGCAGACTGGGCAGCTACTTACATGAAGGCATTTTATGATCATTATGAAACGGTAGGAATTGATATGGTAAAGGTTGATATCCATTCCTTCCGCCTCACAGGATTGACTCCGGATACCAGCTATGAAGTTTCTGTCATAGCAACGGATGATTCCGGTGCTGAAATGGGCAATAAGGCAACCATTACCTGTTCCACAACTAGTGCACCTGAGATATTTGATATCAGGGATTATGGGGCTGAACCGGTAGAGAGAGGCTTTACATCTCTGGATGAAGAGTCTTCTGAATTTGTGGTAAAGAACACCAAAGCCATTCAGGCAGCCATTGATGATTGCAGCGAAGGTGGAAAAATAGTAATTCCAGAAGGTATCTATATGTCGGGTGCTCTTTATCTTAAGAGTAATATGACACTGGAACTAAAGGAAGGGGCTATCCTTTTCGGCTCTCCTGACGTGGCACATTATGACCAGAATTATCTTCTCTATCCTTATTCCACGGATACCAGATCCTGGGCACTGATTAACACCTACAGTGCAGATGAGAATGGTGGATTTGAGAACATCCGTATCGTAGGTAAGGGTACGATTTATGGAAACGGCTGGAAATATGGTGCAAAACAGGCAGTCAATGGAGATGGATACGAAACCTATTACCAGAAGCGTCAGACCGCTGATCCTGACTGGAGCTTAGAAGGCCTAAAAAAATACGCCTTAAAGGGTTGGGTGGCTCAGCCGAAAGAAAAGGGCGATTTAAGCCTTGGAATTCTTGCGAAAAGTGCATATAACAATGCAATAAGCAAAGGATATGAAGAATCACCTGCGTATTCTACAAGACCTAATCTTGTGGTCTTAAGGAATGTAAACGGTGTTTACATCGAAGGATTTACAGCAGAAAATCCAGCAAACCATACCATTGCAGTGCTTGATAGTGAAAATGTGGTTTCTGAAAATGTAAAGTACATTACATACGATGCAAACAATGCGGATGGAATTGAGCTTGGAAATACCCAGAACGCTATGGTCTTTAATAACTTCTTTGATACAGGAGATGATGGAATCAACTTTGCAACGGGTATGGGAAAAGGCGTCCAGGATACGGAGCAGAAGCCGTCAAGTAACATCTGGACCTTTAACAATTTCCTCCGGGAATGCCATGGCGGAGCGATTGCGGCAGGCAGCCATACCGGTGCTGGAATTGAGAACATGCTGGTCGAAGATAATGTAATGAATCATAGTGATACGCCATTCCGGTTTAAAAGTGCTCCGGCAAATGGTGGTGGTATCTACAATGTAAGCATTCGTGATTGTGCTGTAGGAGATGCGGATCAGGTATTTAGCTTTAACACTACATACAGCGATGCCAATCAGGCTACCACGGTAGAGCCGGCGGATAAACCCGCAGAGTTTTATGATATCAGTGCCTATAACATTACAGCAGATTCCATTAACAAGCTGACTATAGATATTTTAGCAGACGTTGATTATGATCTGCCATATAAAACATGGCATAATCACCACAATCTGTATTTCCAGGATATTGTCTTTACCAACATAAAACCTGTGAAAAATTCAGAACGAATTATGGGAGCTGCCAATGTAACCTTTGACAACGTAGGACTTAGCTGGTCAAAGGATGCACCAGCAGAAACAGATGAAAGAGCCTGGGGAAATATTAAGTTCAGCAATGATTTGATCTTCACAGGTACCACGACGCTGTCTAAAAATGCCTACGATGCCATGGCAAAGCCGGTTTGGCCAGATGATACGGCAACCGTTGCCAGTGCTTCTGAGGCTGTAAAACCAAGTGGAGCCCATGAAGTAAGCTTAAAATGGCCTGCAGCCAAGGACGATGAGCAGGTATCTGGAACTGGAAAAGTAACTGGATACATTGTGGAAACCTATGTAGGCGATGAGCTGGTGGATATTACCCGTCCGGTGACAACGACCACAGCAGATATGACTGGACTGTCTCCAGATACCAGTTATGTATTTGTAGTTTACGCAGTGGATGGACCAGGAAATAAGATTCCGGGACCTCGGTATGAAATTACCACATCAACGGGAATAGAAAAAGAGTTAAAGGAGCCGGAAAGCAAGAAAGTAGAGTTCTCCAACATGGGCTATACCTGGGCAACTGCAAAGCTAAAATCAGCCAAGGCAGCCGATGCCAGAGTCCGCGGCTACCGTGCTTTTGTAGATGGGGATCTGGTAGCCACAATCTATAATTATCAGCTTCAAGAACCGGAAAAAGATACGATCAGCATGACCATTGGTCGAATGATGGAAAATGAGAATGAGGTTATCATAGAGGCATTTTCTGATGATGGAGAAAGCTTTGAATATGATAATGCTGCGGTTAAGACAATAAAGAATTATGATTACCATGCACCAGTATGGGAATCCAATGCTTTAAAGGCAAGTGCAGTCGGAGAGACCATAAAGCTTACCTGGAAGGCACCCACAGATGAGTCTGGAATTTATGGTTACCGGATTTATGTAGACGGAAAACCGGTCTACACAAAAGAGGGAGATTACTTTAACCATGTGAATGGATCGTTTACCACAAAGGATACATCATACACGGTAACCGGACTCGATATGAAGATTCCTCATACCTTCCGGGTAGAAGCTTCTGACGCATGGGGCAAAGCATTAACTGGAACAGGACCATTCCACTGGACCAACAGCGGACCGGAAATTACCTGGGACGGCTCAGAAGGGGAGCAGTTATGGAGGTCCTCTGCATTTGGACAGTCTACGGATATGGATTTCAAGTCCAACATACTGCCAAACAAGGTGGGAACAAATTATACCTGGCCGATCGGTTCTAGCACACCGCTTAACCTGGAAGGAAAGCCGGCTCAGGATGTCGTAATAGAATCCAGAGGAGGAAAACTCCAGACCGGGCATGATGGATTGACTTTTTATTATACGGAAGTACCTACCAGTAAGAACTTCTCCCTGACAGCAGATGTTACAGTGGAGCAGTTAGGGCCGGAGGAAGGCTCAAAGGCAAACCTTCAGGAGGGTGCAGGCCTGATGGTAAGGGACGTGAATGGAAGTCCTAGAAAAGAGCCTTTAGAGGAAGGGTATGAAGAGTATCCAGCAGCCTCCAACATGGTTATGTTAAGCCTGCAGGCAGCTGGGAAAGCTCTGAATGCAGATATTAATTTACTTGCAGCAGCCCGTTATGGGGTAAACAGCCCGGCTGGAAACTTAAAAACAGTTAAAACAACAGCAACCTTCGAAAAGTCAGTTTCAAAAGCGGATAAAAAATATGCGCCAGCAGATGCGCCATTTACATCAAACTTTTATGGCACAGAAACGAAACTGAGACTGGAACGGACCGATGAGGGATTCTTTGTCTACCACCTTGATCAGCAGGGGAATGTACTTACCTCTTACACCTTTGAGGATAAGAATGTAACACCGAACATCGTATCTCACCTGGATAAAGAAACCATGTATGTAGGCTTTTTCGCTTCCAGAAATGCCAGAATGTCCGTAAGAAATATCTCTCTTGATGTAAGTGACGTTGTAAAGCCGGATGAATCTCCCGCTTACGTGGCTCCAGATAATGATACGGCTTCTCTGTATATCGCTTCTGCTGCATACACCAACAGTTCAGATTATACGGTACAGGCCTTAACCAACCAGTCAGGAACCATGACAGTCAGCCAGAATGATACGGTACTGGTTTCAAAGGCATCAGTGACAGGAGGCGTACAGTTTACCTGCCCTGCTATAATTTCTGGACAGGAAGCAGAATTTAAGCTAAGCTTTGTACCTTCGGAAGGGGCAGATGCAGGGAAAGAAAAAACAGCTGCTCTGAAGGTGAAAAAAGATAACTATGGTAAGGAATTATATGTATCTCCAGAAGGAACTGATGAGGCAGCAGGAACCAAGGAAAATCCATTGTCCATAAAAGAGGCCATCAACCGTCTGGTACCGGGAGGAACCATATATATGGCAGAAGGAACCTATCATTCATTCACCATACCAATGACCTCTTCTGGAAATAAGGACGCAAGAAAAGCTCTGACAGCTCAGGGCGCTGTAAAAGTTACCGGCAGCAGTAAAATCTTTGTGCTTGACGCAGATTATTGGGACGTGACCGGACTTGATGTGGATGGTCAAAAGATCGAAGGAAGCAGAGGAGTTATGATTCACGGAAGCCATAATGTATTAAAGGATTCCCTGATTCATAATACATCAAGTGACGCTGGTCTTACCATAACAAAAAGCAGAGGAAGCAGAAGCTTATGGCCTTCCTACAACCTGGTAGAAAACTGTGAAGCATTTGACAATGTGGACGGTTCCAGAATCAATGCAGACGGATTTGCGTCAAAATCCGGCTCAGGAGATGACAACCGGTTCTTAAACTGTGTTTCTCACGACAATGCAGATGATGGCTGGGATACCTACAACACTCTAGCAGATGGCCCCAACGGAAGAACCATTATAGAAAACTGCGTAGCCTATAACAATGGAAACAATGGATTTAAGCTAGGCGGAGAGGGCCGCGAGGTACCTCATATTTTAAGAAACAGCGTAGCATTCCATAACAACCTGGATGGAATCACAGATAACTTTAATCCGGGAGAATTGACGATTGAAAATAATACATCATTTGATAACGCCCGTTTTAATTATATTATGCGTCCAAGTCCTTATAAAAAGGGAGCTAATGGGGAACTGACAGCTGATGGTACGGTTAGAAATAACGTTTCATTCCGAACTGCAGCATTCAGTGGTTCCTTAAAGAAGGTTTACGACGATAAGATATCTGCAAAGGTGATAGAGAATAATTATCTCTACCAAAACGGAACCAATGCAGTGGGGCAAGAGAACTTTAGATCTTTAAATCCTGCGGATTTATTCTACCGTCAGGATGGAAGAATTCAATTTGGTGATTTCTTACGTCCTGTAAAGGGCAGCAAGATTGATAAAGCAGGTGCCGGAGCAAAACTACCAGGAATCGGTGTGGATACGCCGGATCCAGTGGATCCAGAGCCAGGTGAGAAACCGACTCCTGTAAAACCAGATAGAGACAGGGATTCTGACTCTGACCGGGATTATGGAATCAAGACGTCTTCCAATGAGACAAAGGGAGACTGGGAGATGGATCAGTCCGGCTGGCGTTTGAAAAAAGCAGACGGTACCTATCCAAAGGAGGAATGGGCGAAGGTAAACGGAGCCTGGTACTATTTTGGACAAACGGGATATATGACAACGGGCTGGAATCAGGTTCAGGGTGTCTGGTACTATATGGAGACCAGCGGAGCCATGAAAACAGACTGGGTGTTGACCGAAGGAAAATGGTACTACATGAATCTGGATGGATCTATGGCAACAGGCTGGGTCCTTGTTAATAACAACTGGTATTATTTAAGCCAGAACGGCGAATGTCTGATGAATACAGTCACTCCAGATGGCTACCGGGTGGGTGAAAACGGTGCCTGGATAAAGGCTAAATAAGGAAATGGAATTCCCTTGCTGCTTCATGCAACAGGGGAATTCCTCTTTTATTTAGGGAAATACGGAATAATAAATAAATTTTCATATAAATGAAAGATTATTAAATTGTAAAAGATCGGATTAGGTGCTACGATGGACATATGTATTAATTCTATTGTTCAGGAGGATCCCATGTTTTTGGATGCACTGCAATCATATTATGCCCCTGCCATTGCTCTTTTGGTTTTTGCGGTAATGGTGATTACAGACAAGCTTTTTTCAAAACGAATCAAAAGGCTGTTCCTTTGGGAAGTCGGCCTGATCTTTCTGGTGATAGCAGATACCTGGGCAGATTATTGTTTCAGTGGCTTATCTACGGGAGAGGGGGTTAAGCTTAGAACCTTGACAACGTTTATTCACTTTGCCATAAGTCCCTGCCTGCCCATGATCCTTGTGCTCATCTACGAGACGGAAGATTCCAAACGGTTTCCCAGATGGTTTTATCTTCCTATGGCCATAAATATAGTATTTTCCATTTTAAGCATCTGGATGGGGTTTATTTTTCGTGTAAGCAGAGAAAATATATATACAAGAGGTCCCCTGTTCTTTATTACCTTTGTGGTCTCTGTCTTTTACCTGTTATCTCTTATTTACTGTTCCGCAAGGCAGAGGGGAAAGCCAAACCGCAAGGCGGAGACGGTGTTTTTACTTCTTTTTCTAATTGTGATTGGATTTGCCATCATGGTAGAGATTATGTTTCATTTGCATTTTTTGGTATGGAGTGCTTCGGAGGCATTCGTTATTCTATATTTTCTGCTTATGACGACACAGAAGATCCTGTACGATCCGCTTACCGGCACCTATAACCGGATTGCCTATGAAAAACAGCTGGAGAAAATAAACGGTCATTCAGAATGCACCATGGCGATGATCGATCTTGACAACTTAAAGAATATCAATGATGAATTTGGACATTCCAGCGGAGATGCTGCAATCTGCAGCGTTGCTTCCGCCATATTAAAGACAAAAGGAAAGCACATGTGGCTGTACCGCTTTGGGGGAGATGAATTTGTTCTCTTAAGCAACCGGTTAAATGCAGATGAGATGAAAAAAATCTTAAAAGCTGCCCAGAAGCAGTGTGAAGAGATTCAGGGAATTCGTCCCTGTTTTTCCTATGGTGTGGCGGAATACCGTTTGGGTGACGATCTGAATCATACGATTTTAAATGCTGATTTAGATATGTACCGGCACAAAAAGAACTTAAAGGACATTTGAAGGAAATGCCTTGACAAACCGTGGAAAAAAACATATACTAGTCATTAACTTCATACGCCATAAAAGCGTTGATAAGAACAAGTAGCAGTGCGAAGGACCATACAGAAAGCAGCCGGAAGATGAGAGGCGCATGGGAAACGGATTGTGAATACATCTTTGAGCTTCACACCCAACGGCAATTGCCCAGTAGGCTGTGACGGATTCCCGCACCCGTTAACGTGCTAGAGTATCGAAGCAGGTACTTAAAGAGGTAAGCAGTGTGAGCTGCTTATGAACTTAAGGTGGTAACGCGAGATTTTAACCTCGTCCTTTTGATAGGACGGGGTTTATTTTTATTTAATTAAGGAGAATAGCTATGACGATTTACGAAGAACTGAAAGCCAGGGGATTGATTGCCCAGGTAACCAATGAGGAAGAGATCAGCAAGATGGTCAATGAAGGAAAGGCTGTATTTTACATCGGCTTTGATCCAACGGCTGACAGCCTTCACGTAGGCCATTTTATGGCACTGTGTCTGATGAAGCGTCTTCAGGAGGCAGGCAATAAGCCAATCGCATTGCTGGGAGGCGGAACCGGTATGATCGGTGATCCTTCCGGAAGAAGCGATATGCGCCAGATGATGACCATTGAGACCATTCAGCATAACTGTGACTGCTTTAAAAAACAGATGAGCCGTTTTATTGATTTCTCAGAAGGGAAAGCTCTTATGGTCAACAATGCAGACTGGCTGATGGAGCTTAATTATATTGATATGCTTCGTGAAGTAGGACCTCATTTTTCTGTGAACCGTATGCTTACGGCAGAATGCTACAAGCAGCGTATGGAAAAGGGACTCAGCTTCCTGGAGTTTAACTACATGATCATGCAGAGCTATGACTTCTATGAGCTGTTTAACCGCTATGGCTGTAATATGCAGTTCGGCGGTGATGACCAGTGGAGCAATATGCTTGGCGGTACCGAGCTGATTCGCCGTAAATTAGGCAAGGACGCACATGCCATGACCATTACCCTTCTTTTAAATTCCGAAGGTAAGAAGATGGGTAAGACTCAGTCCGGCGCTGTGTGGCTTGATCCGGAAAAGACATCTCCATTCGATTTCTTCCAGTACTGGAGAAATGTAGCCGATGCCGATGTATTAAAATGCCTCCGCATGCTCACCTTCTTACCCATTGAGCAGATCAATGAGATGGATCACTGGGAAGGAAGCCAGTTAAATCAGGCAAAAGAGATTCTTGCTTATGAGCTGACGAAGCTGGTACATGGAGAAGAGGAAGCGGAAAAATCCTTAAAGAGTGCAAAAGAGCTGTTTGCCGGCGGCAATGCGGCAGATATGCCTGCATGGGAGATGGAAGAAGCTGACTTTGTAGATGGAAGCGTTGATATTCTTACAATCGTACAAAAGTCTGGTCTGGCACCAACCCGTTCCGAGGCAAGACGTAACGTGGAACAGGGCGGCGTAACCGTAGAAGGTGAAGCAGTGACCGATGTAAAGACTCTCTTTACAAAAGAGCAGCTCTCCGGAGAAGGTGTGGTTGTAAAACGTGGAAAAAAGAAATTTGTAAGAGTATTTGTAAAATAAAAGTTGGCCGGTATCAGGAGGCATTCCCTCCGATACCGGCCATTTTTATGGCCATAGGACTGGGGATATCGGCTCCTGAATGGAAAGGGCAAACCGTATTTTGTCATGACCGGATTTCAGCTCTAAGAATTGGTCGTACTCCTTCCAAAGCTTTTCATAAATGTTAAGAACCGGACGGCATCGTATCTTTGTCATATCAAGAATCTGGTCCAGATTCCAGACAGCCATATCTACAATTTCAGAATCCAGATGGCCATCTCGTTTCATATTGATCAGTATGGTCCGTATGCGGTCCTTAGGAAAAGGCTCTTTATAGCTTCTGGTTCCTGTAAGGGCGCTTATGATGTCTGCAACCGCCACAAGTCGCTCCTCTGACGTAAGCTCTTTGGCGGTAAGGCCTTTTGGATATCCTGTCCCGTTTAATTTCTCATGATGGCGCAGGGCGATGCGGACAATGGAATCGTCAATCAGGCCCCCAAAGATTTCTTCGGTATGGTCCACATGCGTTCTCATGATCGTCATGGCTTCTTTGTTTAATTTTCCTGGAGATTCCAAAATATCAACGGGGATTGCAATCTTACCTAAATCATGAAGCAGAGACCCGCATAAGACCAGGTTCAGCTGTTCCTCCGAGAAACCTGCCAGTTGTCCAAGCTCGTAACTGATGCTGGTGGTGGCTATGGTATGAGTCACGGTGTAATGGCTTCGAAAGTCAATAATAAAAACAAGCATCTTTAGATATGCGGTAATTTCATCTCCGGATAAAGGGATCTGGGTTAAAAAATCTGCGTATTCTTTATCCTGTCTCCATTCCTCGTCAAGGGTGCCCTTAAAATCAAGAAGAGATGCAAGCTCTAATATGTGAGGGGCAAATATAGTATCCGTTCCCTGTTCTAAAGCACGAAAGGTATCTTCCCAGGTCATGTGCCCTAAGGACATGGATACATCAATCCGGTCGGCGATATGTATCAGCTGTGCCAGATCCTTTAGCTTATCACTTAGATGATCCTGGTCTTTCAAGTGTTTCCAGCCGATGTGATGAAGAAGCACTGCGGGTGCCAGCTCTTTTAAAGGAGAAAAATAATGGACAAAAAGAAACCCATAGAAGGAATGATTCCATACGTCTTTCGTCTCAAATTGTAGCATCCTTGAAACTTCCTCTGTTTTGAATGCTCCAATGTCATGAATCTGTGCTGCAAAGCAGATGTCCCGAAGCTCTTCATGGGAATACTGTCCTGTTTTCCTTATCATTCTGAAAATGATATAGGCTACGTGCGTGCCATGTTCTGTAAGTCTAGTGTCTATATAGCTGCAAAAACGACGGATAATTCCAAGAATACTCTGGTTGCTTATCGTTTGTGTGTATTGCATTTGCATGCAGCTTCCTCCTCCATGTATGTATGTCATAAGTCTACCATAATTAGCAATGATTGGAAAGATGAAATAGCGTCTTGAAACGGTTGAGAATAATATCCAGTAGAGGTATAATTATCCAGTGGAGTGTAAAAAAACAAATGATTGGAGGAAACACAACAATGAATCATACAGCAGGATATATTAAGCTGATTGAAGAGAAACTAATCTATGACAATCCCCTTTCCAACGAAGAAGATATCAAAGGTTTTATTCTGGAGGGGAAAGCCAGAATAAGCTTTGAAAACAATACCATGTGTCTGAAAAATGAACTGGATCATGGAATGGGGCAGCAGGCTAATTACGTACTATGGTGCCCGGAGGAATTTCCGGAAAATATAAAAATAACCTGGGAGTTTAAGCCCATCACCGATGAAGGACTCTGCATTTTGTTTTTTGGAGCATCCGGGAATGGGGGAAAGGATTTATTTGACCCGTCTCTTTCAAAGAGGACAGGGGAATATCCCCAGTATCACAGTGGAGATATGGATGCCTTTCATATTTCATATTTTAGAAGAAAGGAACCGGATGAAAGGAGCTTTCATACCTGCAATTTAAGAAAAAGCAGAGGTTTTCATCTTGTGGCCCAGGGGGCAGATCCCATCCCGGGGGCAAATGACTGCAACGATTTCTATCGTATGGAAGTCCGCAAATACAGCCGCAACATCCGGTTTTCCATTAACGGCCTTGAAATTTTTGAGTTTGACGATGATGGTATCTTATTTGGAGAGCTGATAAGGGGTGGAAAGATTGGCTTTCGCCAATTAGCACCGCTGACAGCAGAATATCGTAATTTTAAGGTGTATGCGCTATGTTGATGGACTTGTCAGGAAATTGGAGCTTATGGTATGACCATGTTACAGAGCCAATCCATGAAGAGCCACCAGTAAAACCAGATCGGATTGCCGATGGGCCTATGATTCTTCCGGGCATCCTACAGGGGCAGGGCTATGGAGAGGAGATTAAAAAAGATACCCAGTGGGTCAGCGGTCTTCATGACCCCTTCTGGTACGAGAGGGAAGAGTACCAGTTCGCCCAGGAGAGGGAGGTATCCATTCCATTTCTCTGTCAGCCTCCAAGGCATTTTATTGGACTGGCCTGGTATGAACGGGAGATTGAGATCCGGGAAGAATCCGGGGAAGAGATTTATTTACATATTGAACTGACCAGGTGGCGGTCATATGCCTGGGTGGACGGGGAATATAAGGGAAGTGACTGTTCTCTTTGTACGGCTCACGAGATAAACCTTGGCAGGCTGAAAAAAGGCGCTCATACTTTGACCGTCTTAATTGATAACCGGTTTCAGTACCCTTACAGGCCGGACGGCCATGGAGTATCCGATGCCCTTGGTGCATCCTGGAATGGAATGGCGGGAGATATTCTCCTTTTGAGCCGTGGGGAGATAGAAAAACGGGACAGGCAGCGCAAAGCCTATGGAGCTGCTCATCAAAGAACCATGGAAGTGAAAGACGGCATGGTTTTTGTTGATGGGCGTCCGGAATATTTTCGGGGAACTCATTTTGGGGGTGACTATCCTCTCACCGGATCCCCCTCCACGGAACTTAAATGGTGGAAAAACCTTATGAAGCTTATAAGAGAATGGGGATTTAACTTTATAAGGTGTCATTCTCTATGTCCGCCGGAGGCAGCCTTTTTGGCGGCAGATGAGGAGGGTATTTATCTACAGTCGGAATGCGGCATGTGGAATGTATTTAATGATGGCATTCCTATGGAGGAGGTGCTGAAAGAGGAGACCAGAAGAATTCTTCGGCAGTTTGGTCACCATCCTTCCTTTGTCCTGTTTTCTCCCACCAATGAGCCCTCTGGAAGCTGGTATGGGCCATTGAAGCGATGGGTGAAGGAGACAAGAAGCTTTGATGAAGGTCTGGGCTATGGAGGCAGAAGGCTTTATACGGCGCAGTCTGGCTGGTTTTATGAGGTACCTCCGAGGGATATTACAGGAACGGACTATATTTATTTCCATCGTTCGGCATATGGGCCGCTGCTGGGTGGAAATATCCGCAATCATGAAGGGTTCAAGGGAAAAGATTACCGAGAGTCACTGGAAGGTGCCAAGCTGCCTGTGATTAGTCATGAGATGGGGCAGTGGTGCGCTTATCCTGATTTCTCTGTGATTGATAAATTTACCGGGTATCTTAAGCCTGGAAATTATGAGGTGTTCCGGGAGAGTGCAAGGGCAAAAAAGCTTTTGGAACTGAACCAGGCCTTTGTCCGCTGCTCCGGCAAAAATCAGGTGATGATGTACAAGGAAGAATTCGAGGCTAATTTAAGGACTCCCCATATCTATGGATACGAGATGCTGGACCTTCACGATTACATGGGACAGGGGACTGCTTTGGTAGGTGTTTTAGATCCCTTCTGGGAGAACAAGGGATATGTGACTGCGGACGAGTTTAAGCAGTTCAATCAGGAAACTGTGATATTAGCCAGGATATCCTCTTATGTAATAAAGAATAGGGAACCGGTTACTATTCCGGTGGAGCTGTGCCATTTTGGAAAGAAAGATTTAAAGGATAGCATTGTAACCTGGAAGCTTGAAAAGGAAGAGCAGGGGAAGGCCGTTGAAGTGTTGGAGCAGGGAGAATTAAAAGCAGTCACTGCCTCTGCCGGGAAAAATATTCCCGTTGACACTCTATATCTGGATCTATCTTATGTCACAGAACCAGCAAAGCTTAAGCTGACTCTTTTTATGGAAGAGACAGAAAATAGCTGGCCTCTTTACGTCTATCCAAAGAAAGAGGAAAAAGAAAGGGAACATGTTCTATTTACCAGAGAATGGGAGGAGGCAAAAGAAGCCCTTTTATCCGGTGGCAGAGTGGTGTTTTCTCCGTTTTTATCCCAGCTGGATTTTGATTGTCCCCCTCTATCCATCCGTCCGGTGTTCTGGAACAGCCAGATGGGACCAGGCTGGTGCCGAAGCTTAGGGCTCATGATGAACCCGGGTCATCCCATCTTTCGCCGGTTTCCCACGGAGGAACACGGTGGCTGGCAGTGGGAGGATATATTAGGAAGCTCCAGAGGCTTTTTGCTTGATGAGATGCCGGAAGGCTTTGAGCCGGTGATACGGGCCATTGATGACTGGAACCGGAACCTGTCCCTTGGACTTTTAATAGAAGGAAGGGTAGGGAATGGAAGGCTTCTTCTCGTGAGCGCCAGTCTGGAGGGAAGCTTTGAAGAACGGCCGGCGGCCTGCCACTTTAAGGAAGCCCTTTTGTCCTATGCCGCCTCTTGGGAGTTTGCGCCAAAAGAGGAGATTCCTGTTGCAGCCATTGAAAAGCACCTTTTTCCTAATGACCGTATGAAGGAATTAGGGGTCCGGTATGTTGCGGAGAATGAGGCAGGGGTCACTAATCTGTCCTCCTTATCTGAGGAAAATCCCAACACATCTGTGTGGATAGAAAAAGAGAATTATCCCATTTCCGTGGATATCTGCATACAGGAGCCGGTAGCTGTCTCAGGACTTCTTATGGTACCGGATCAAAAGGACCGGATGCACCAGGGCTGTGTAAAGGATTACGTCATTGAAGTGGAAGTGGAGGGAGAATTTAAAGAGGCAGCAAGAGGAAGATTTTCGGCTTCTTTTTTGACTCAGAAAACGGTATGGAAGGACGCTGTGACCACAAAGGCCATCAGGTTTACTGCCTTAAGTGGATATGGGCAGGGAGAAAGAGACGAGTGGGAAGAGAGAGAAGATGGCTGGTATCAGGTAAAAGGGAGAGGCAAGGCGGCGATACAGGCTGCTGGTTTTCATCTTATCTTAGACGGTATGACAGACGGCAATGATATTGCCTATTGGAACGAGAACAGGAAGAGCAGGACAAAAGAGATTGAAGAATAATGTAAAATACGAGAACCGCTTGTTTTTGCAGTTTCTTTTGCTGGTGACGGTTCCTTTGATTGTTATGGGAATCGTATCTTACTATATTTATGTTAAGGGGGAGAACAGTAAGAGCGGACAGGCTCTTGATTCCTACTGCAAAAGTGTTGCAAACGAATATGAAAATGTATTTTCCTCCATTCGGGAATATTACTTAGACAGCACCGGCAGCACCTCGGTGAAATGGCTGGTGAACCAAAAGGAAGTACCTTATTCCAAGTATAAGGAATTAAAGCAGGCCCAAAACATGCTTCAGGGAAATTATTTTCTCTCTAAATATGTGAGCTTTTATAACTTCATGAATGTAAAGGAGGGCTGGGTCTTAAACAAATATGGGATGTATCCCATCAAGGATTTAAAAAACTTATCAGAGGTAGAAGCTTTTTTAGAAGAACAAAAGGAGATCCCTTTGTCCCTTTACTGGTTAAACCGGATGGATACTGCCAGCCCTTATGAGGGTACGGTAAAGGAATCGGGATTTGTGGACACGGCTGGTGAGCTTCTTGTTGTAAAGGAAGAGTACAGCAGTGTGGGAACGGTTTATGTACTGACGGTCCGCTTGGATACGGAACGGCTGGAAAACCTATCCGAGCCTTACCGAAAGCTTGGCTACGATGTGACTGTACTTAGCAATGGAAAAGTGCTGATGGAGACGAATCCGGCTCTTACTAAGGCGTATCGTGCCTCCTTAGAAGGAGGAGGGGTGAAAAGCGGAACCTATGCCTCTACAGGGGGGAAAAACTTTCGTCTAAGCGTCATGGAATCCGGAGGAAATGGTCTGACCTACATCACTGGTGTGGATACAGCGAAGATGAACCGGGAAGGAATCCCCTTTGTTCTGGCCTCCATTGCTATCATTGGTATTTTTGGAGTCATTCTTATTGTTTTAAGAGTTGCAGCCATCGCCTTTTCAAAGCCGGTCTTAATGCTTCAGAAGTTTGTAGATGACCAGAATGCGCAGATCCGGGAGCTTTTCTTATCCAATCTGTTAAAGGGTGAGTTAAGCATGGAAAAGATACAGGAGACCATGAAAAAGTATGGAATGGAAGCCTGGAGCTCTTACCGGCTGATCGCCATTTCCTGTAAGTTTGAAGAAAAAAACCCCCCGGTGACAAGGGAAGAAAGAGATGAGATCAACCGGGAGATCTTAATGAACCTGCCGGAAGGAGTGAGAGAGGCATTTTTCGTATCCCCAGTCATCCATGGGCATATGGCTCTTTTTATCATTGGAGAAAATGACGATCTTGAGGTGGATAATAAAACGGCTCTTGTCTACAAGCAGATTAAGGACCACGTGATGGAGATTTACGGTTATCCAGTGGCATTTGGCATCAGCCGTACCTTTCATAAGCTGACTCATACAGGCAGAGCCTACGAGGAATGCTCTGAAGCGCTTCACAGCAAGAACCATGACCGCAATGAGAATGGTTCTTCTCTGGTCCTTTACGATGATTATTCTCTCATGGATCCGGCTGGCAATGTCTACGATATGATTATGGAAGATGAACTGATCCACTCGGTGGACAGCTTAAATGAGGAAGAGGCAAAAAGGCTTTTGGAGCTGATTATGGGCAGAATGGAGATGAAAGGCGCCTCCGGTATGGAGCGGACGTTCTATATTACCAGGCTGCTTACGGCTGTCCTTGATATACCAGCCAGAGCCTCCCTGTCCCTTACGGATCTCTTTGGAAGTGACCAGTATAACGTGCTGACAAAGGCTTCTAATGTATACGGGCAGAAAGAGCTGGTCTCATTTATAATGGAAGAGATATTGAATCCTGTGATGACAGCCCTTTCAGAGGCGAGAGCTGCTGGCTCTTCTGATATTGTTAAAGAAGTAACGAGAATGATCAAAGACAAGAACGGAAATATAAGCCTGAATGAATGTGCCGATGCCTTAAGCTATCATCCCAATTATATCAGCAGGGTCTTAAAAAAAGAAAAGGGATTGTCATTTACAGACATGGTCAATGAAGAAAAGCTTAAAATAGCAAAGTATATGCTTTTGACTTCCACAGACTCTATCGCCGATATTTCAGCCAGATTAAATTATAATAACGTCCAGAATTTTATCCGCTTTTTTAAAAACCAGGTGGGGACAACCCCTTCCGCTTACCGGAAAGAGCATAAAGAATAGGATAAGCCCTGGAAATAAAATGATAATCGAGTGGTACAAGCCCCGATAAAACCTTGTGATTCACAGGGGATCGGGGCTGTTTTTATGAAAATAAACAGGTTTGATAATGATTATTTACAAAAGCGGGAAGCGTGATGTACGATAACTTCACCAAGGGGAGGCAAAATAGATGTCCCCCAAAAAGTGGAGGAGGAGAGAGAATGAGTCAGAACGCAATGCCTGTAAAAACGAAGCCCAGGGCAGGGACCATAAAGCAAACGCTTCAAGCTCATAAGTGGCTTTACATTATGATAATTCCCGGAGTTATCTACATGCTTGTATTCAGTTATCTGCCCATGGGCGGACTGATCATGGCATTTCAGGAATTCAGTCCTTATAACGGAGACACAATGCTGGGGGCGTTTATTCACAGTCCTTTTGCAGGACTGTCTGTGTTTCAGAAGTTTTTCACTGGGCCTGATTTTGTCCGGGTTTTAACAAATACATTGTCAATCTCTATAGCGAACTTGATTTTTTATTTTCCGGCGCCTATTATTCTGGCGCTTCTGTTAAATGAAATCAAGAACATGATGTTTCGGAGAGTGGCACAGACCATGGTCTATATTCCACATTTTATTTCCATGGTAATTGTGGCAGCCTTGACCGCCCAGCTATTTAGCACCACCGATGGTCTGGTATACCATTGGCTGGTGGAAATATTTGGCAGGAACCATGCCCCTGATATCATGTCAAATCCCAAGCTCTTTGTATCCATGATCGTGGGTCAGAGCATGTGGAAGGAAACCGGCTATGGAACCATTATTTTCCTGGCGGCGCTGTCTGGCGTTGATGTTCAGCTTTATGAAGCAGCAGAGGTAGACGGGGCAAACCGGTGGCAGAAGATGTGGCATATTACGCTTCCAGCCATTCGTTCCACCATTGTCATTATGCTGATCCTGCGGGTTGGAACCATATTAAATACGGGATATGAGCAGATTTTCCTGATGCAAAATTCTATGAACCGGGGAGTGTCCGATGTGTTTGATACCTACATCTATACAAAGGGTGTTGTAAACGGCAGCTATTCCCTGGCAACGGCAGCAGGCATGTTTAAATCCGTGGTCAGTATGATCATGGTACTGGGGGCCAATAAGCTGGCGAAAATGTTTGGAGAATCAGGATTTTATTGATCGGGAGGTTTTAAAATGGCTAAGACAAAAGCGTTAAAGATAAAAAGAAGTCCTGGAGATCAGCTGGTACAGATATTGATTTACCTCTTTGTAGGGGCATTTGCACTGATCACACTGCTTCCATTTGTATATATTGTGGCAGGCTCCTTTGCCACCGAGCGGGAGCTTACCGAGCGGGCATTCTTTCTGTTTCCCCGTACCATTTCCCTGAATGCGTATCAGTACATATTTAAGACAGGCGATGCAATAAAGGGTCTGATGAATTCTGCTTTTGTTACGTTTGTAGGAGTTATCATCAATATGACCTTATCCGCGACTCTTGCCTATCCGCTGTCAAGACCGTATTTTAAGGGAAGAAGATTTTTCACCAACATGGTAATCATCACCATGCTCTTTACAGGAGGTATGGTTCCTATGTATATGCTGGTGGCAAACGTGCTGCATTTAAAGAATACCTTCTGGGCACTGTGGCTTCCAGGGGCAATCAATCCCTTTAATATGATCATTATAAAGAACTACTTCCAGGGGCTTCCCATGGAGCTTGAAGAGGCCGCCAGAATGGATGGCTGCAACGACGGGCAGACGTTTATTAAAATCATTCTGCCTCTTTCAAAGCCTGTTCTTGCAAGTGTGGCTCTATTTTATGCAGTAACCCACTGGAATTCCTATTTCAATGCGATGATGTATATTTCCGACAGCAATAAGGAGGTCATTCAGATTGTATTAAGAAGAATCATTTTCCTCACTTCCAGTGTGGCAAATGACAGTGGTTTTGACTGGGGTGCCTTTGGTATGCCGCCTCAGAAAGCAGTAAAGATGGCAACCACCGTGGTTGCGACCATCCCCATTCTGCTGATTTACCCCTTCGTTCAGAAGTACTTTACACAGGGCGTTATGGTTGGCTCTGTAAAAGGATAAATAAAATGTTAAAAGGAGAAGTGTTATGATGAAAAAGGTGTGGAAAAAAGCAATGGCAATGACTCTTGCCGGTTCCATGGTATTACTTGCGGGGTGTGGAAGCAAGACAACCGGACAGACTTCGGGAGAATCCGGACAGACAACTGCGGGGGCAGCGCAGTCCGGGGCAGAAGGCGGAAAGGCAAATATCTCCATTATGGTGCCTCAGTTTTACGGTACCGAGTTAAAGAATGACCATTCCGATGAGGTTATCAAGCAATACGAAGAGCATACCAATACCCAGGTGGAGTGGAGAAGAGAAGCCAATGATACCTACAAGGAGAAGCTTGGCCTCGTCCTTATGGATAAAGACAATATGCCTATGATTGTTACCGGCAGCGGTGATCTGACTGCCAATGTGGTAGATGCGGCAAAGAAAGGCGCTTTCTGGGATTTAACTGAATTTTTAAAGGATACAGAAAGCTATCCAAACCTTTCCAAAGCAGATCCCAATGTGTTAAAAGCTGTCACTGTAGATGGTAAGGTCATCGCTCTTTACCGTGCCAGAGAAATCGGACGCTACGGCTTTTCCTACCGTACCGACTGGGCGGAAAAGGTAGGCATTACAGAGCCGCCTAAGACGGCTGAAGATGTTTATAATATGCTTTACAAATTCACCTATGAAGATCCCGATGGCAATGGAAAAGACGATACCTATGGTCTTGAAATGACCAAGTATGTAGGTCCCATTGATATTATGCAGACCTGGTTCGGAACCGGAAACAAATGGGTAGAACAGGATGGAAAGCTGGTTCCTGTGCACCAGACAAAGGAGTACCGGGAAGCTTTAAAATGGATCAAAAAGATCTATGACGACGGCCTGATCCGTAAGGACTGGGCAACGGTAGACTCCGGCACCTTTGGAGATGCTTGTAAAAAAGGAGAAGCAGGGGCATTTGTTGATGTTATGGATGGTGCAAAGAGAATCTGGAATTACTACATTCAAAACGATGTAAAATCTGTAGTAGATCCTACAAAAACAGCTACCATGACCTTAGTTGGACCAGTCAATGATAAAACTCTTGCAACCAGTGGATTTAATGGCTTTTATCTGATCACAAAGGCTGGAGCGAAAACAGAAGATGATGTAAAGAACTGTCTTCACTTCTTAGACAAAATGTGTGACGATGAGATGATGGTTCTGGCTGATTACGGCCTGGAAGGCGTTACCTATGATAAAAATGAAGCTGGCAAAGTAGTGATGAGAAATAAACTGGAAGTACAGCAGACACCAAACGTAGGATTAAATTCCGTTATTGCTTATATTCCAAACTTAACTCCAACCAGTCCAACCCTGGAAAAACAGGAAAGCACAATTGCTCAGGAAGAAGCCATTGCAAAGAATAAAAAAGTTGCCATTTATAACCCGGCACTTGGATATCTGGCTAACTCCGTAGTCAATGCAGAAGTTGGAACTGACATCGAGCAGATCATTGACGATGCCAGAACCCAGTACATCTGCGGGCAGATTGACGATGCCGGTTTTGATGCTGCCGCAAAGCAGTGGTTAGACCGTGGCGGTGACAGACTGGTTAAAGAAATCAATGAATTATATCAGCAGGATACTGCGAAGTAGATACTGCGAGGTGGTTGAACATAGGCGGTACAGACCCTTTGCAGGGACTGTACCGCCTGTTTTATCGTAGAGTGAAAGGAATGGAAGCGTCAAACAGGCGCAGATGGAGGAAAAAGTGAAGCTGCATAATCTAGGAAACAGACAGAAGACAGGTTATACCACATGGGGATGTATGTGGCAGCAGGGAGCGTGCAAGAAGGAAACGGGATATGAGCTTAAAAATGAGAACGGAAGAACCGTTCCCATGCAGTCCAGAATCACAGCGTTCTGGCCGGATGGTACGGTCAAATGGTCAGCCCATACTGCATGTGCCGATGAACTGACGGAAACCATTGAAGTGCTGTTAAAGGAAAAAGCTGGCTATGAATCTAAAGACAGCGATTCGGGCCTTCAGGTAAAAGAAGCCCAGTCAGGCTTTTATGTGGAGGCAGGAAACCTTTGCATCCACATTCCAAATGCCGGAGATTACCTCTTTGATGAAGTCCTCGTAAATGGAGTGAAAAGAGCCGGGAAGGCCTGTCCCGTTCTCTTATTGGAAGAACCCATTGCCATAGGAAGTAAAACTGGTAAACTGGAAAAAAGGTATCAGGGTATGGTGGAAGAGGTTTCACTGGAAGAGACGGGACCGTTAAGGGCAGTCGTAAAATACCGGGGAAGTCACGTATCTTCTGACGGTGATAAAAAGATTCCATTTATTATTCGAATGTATGTAGGACTTAACAGCAGTGAGCTTTCCTTTACCCATACCTTTTTATACGACGGAGATGAGAATAAGGATTTCTTAAAAGGAATCGGCCTAACGTTTCAAGTTCCCTTGTCAGGCCCCATGTATAACCGTCATGTGATGTTTGAAGGAGATAACGGCATATTTCATGAGACCATGGCAGAGCTTCTCACCTGGCGTCCCAGAGTTCCTTCAGAGATTTATAAGGCTCAGATGAATGGAGAGCGTCTGGAGCTAAAAGGCAGTGAGTTAGAAACCGTAGAACAGGTAATGCAGGATATGCCATTTTGGGATGAGTATGATTTCTGTCAGGACAGTCCCAGCCATTTTCGGATTAAGAAAAAGACCGCTATCCCAGATTGCTGCTATCTGGACAGTCTCCATGGACAGAGGACCATGGGAGGGGCTGCCTTTGGAGGAGAGAATGGAAGCGTTCATTGTTCTATTCGGGATTTCTGGCAGACCTATCCGTCCGGCTATACCTTTCGGGGACTTACGATGGAAGAAGCAGAAGCAACCATATGGCTGTATAGTCCGGGGGCGGAAGCCATGGATTTCAGACATTACACAGATAGAGGATATAATCAGGTCTATTACGAGGGCTATGATTATAAAGGTGCTACTCCTTATGGAATTGCTTCCACCAGCCAGTATTCCATTTCATTTCATAAGAGTATGATTCCCACGGAAGAAGAATTATCCGGTTTTTCCAAGGCAGTCACGAATCCGCCCCAGTATGTGGGAGAACCGGAATATTATCATAATCTGGATGCATTTGGTCATTGGTCTTTGCCGGAAAGGAAGACTGAGGTGGAAGCATGGCTTGAGGATCAGCTGGACTGTGCCGTTCAGTTTTATCAAAATGAGGTAGAACAGAGAAACTGGTACGGACTGTTTAATTATGGAGATTTCATGCATACCTATGACCCGGAGCGTCATCAGTGGCGTTACGATATGGGAGGCTATGCCTGGGATAATACGGAGCTGGTTCCCACCTTATGGCTTTGGCTTTCTTTCCTGCGGACCGGGCGTCCGGAGATATTTACTTTGGCAGAGAAGCTGACCCGTCATGCCTCTGAGGTGGATGTGTATCATATGGGCAAATATAAAGGACTTGGCTCCCGCCACAATGTCCGTCATTGGGGATGCCCCTGCAAGGAGGCCCGCATTGCCATGGCTGCCCACCACCGGTATTATTACTACATGACAGGTGATTACCGGCTGGAGGACATCTTTTTAGAGTTAAAGGACAATGAGTTGACCTTCCTTCAAAAGGACCCACTGGCAGATTTTTATAAGAAAGAAGAAATGATCTTTCCAAGTCATGCCAGAAGCGGACCTGACTGGTCTTCTCTTTGCGCCAACTGGCTGACCCAGTGGGAACGTTTTTTAGATGAAGGGTATTTAAAGAAAATTCAGATTGGTATGGAGGATATTAAAAAGGCCCCCTTAAAGCTGATATCAGGACCTGATTTCGAATTTGATCCAGAAACCGTACATCTTCGCTACATTGGAGAGCGGGCAGCAGGTGGCACCCACCTTCAAATCTGCATGGGAGCGCCACAGATTTTTATGGAAATGGCAGATTTGATGGGAGATGAAGAGTGGAAGGAGATGATGGCAGATTACGGAAGGTTTTACTATCTGCCAAGACAACAGCAGCTAGAAGAATCCGGGGGAATCATTGGAGACAGGGAATTTTCTCTTCCTTTTATGGCGGCTGCCATGGGAGCTTATGGAGCTTGGTATTTAAAGGATGAAACCCTTGCTAAGACCACCTGGCGCCATCTGCTTCATGCCATGATTTGTGAAGGAAATCACAATGGGTTTCAGATCACCACGCAAAATAACAAAGGAAATCATAAGCAGCTTACTGAAATTCCCTGGATCAGCACCAACTTTGTGGCACAGTGGTGCTTAAACGTAATATGCGCCTTAGAGTTTATCCGGAGTGAGTTGCCTAAGTCCTTATTGGAAGCCGATGAGCTGGTGGAGACCATGTCCTCGGAAAGCTTTCATAAAGCCTAGAAAAGGGGGGAAATCATGATAAAAATAAGAGCCATAACCAGGCAGTCCGTAACCATTGCCTGGGAAGTCATGGAAGGGGTAAAAAAGACAAGAGTCTACTGGTCAGACAGGGAGACCGGGAAAGAAAATTACCGCTTGATGATTGAGAGTGATTTAAAAGAAATGGACCATTATCAGCTTAAGCGGGCCACCAGCATACCCCATTATTTCCTGGTGGTTCAGTCAGATGAGACAGGAACGGTTCGGGAAGAAACCTTTGTAACTCCCGTTCATTTCTTCCAGGAAGAACAGATAGAATCAATTAACCGGGGACTTGTGGCGGTAAAAACAGGAGAAGGAATATTCTTAAGCTGGCGCTTTCTTATCCATGAAGTGACAGGATACAAGGAAGCGAAACAGGGGCTGACCGGAGCAGACTTTGTCGTGTACCGGGAAGGAAAGCATGTGGCAAAGGTAACGGACAGCACCAACTATTTAGACCGGGAAGGAAGGGAGTCAGACAGATACCAGGTGGCGCCTGTGATCAATGGGGTGGAAGATAAAGCCTGTGATCCTGTAAGGGTCTGGGATCATGAATATCTTGATATTCCAATAAAAAAGCCTTCACCTGGAGTGACGCCAAAGGGGGAGGAATATACCTACTCCGCCAACGACATGTCAGTGGCTGATATAGACGGAGATGGTGAATACGAATACCTTGTAAAATGGGATCCATCAAACTCCCAGGACGTTTCGATCAAAGGGTATACCGGACCTTGCTACATTGATTGCTACAAGCTTGATGGAACTCTTTTATGGCGTCTGGATCTGGGACCAAATATCAGGGCTGGTGCTCATTACACCCAGTTTATGTGTTACGACTTTAATGGAGATGGTAAGGCAGAGATGGCCTTAAAAACTGCCCCGGGTACCCGTATGACACTATTTGGAGCGGATGGGAAGGAAACCAACTCCTTTTATATCACCATGCCGGAAGAGGATAGAAAGAAAGGATACAGCCACAAGGATTCCTATGTGTGCAGTGCTTCTGATTACCGGGACCACCTCATTCAGACCTTTTGCCAGTGGCAGGACCACCCGGAGGTAAAAAGCGGTCGTTGGCCGGGGACTTTAGAGGAATGCTTCCACATACCGCCTATGGCGTTCTATCCACTGAATCAGGAGGAAGGGGCACGTCTGGCAGATTATTTTCTGGATGAGTATGCACCTAAGAGAAGTTCAAGAAATAAGCTTCGGGAGTTTGAGGGCTTTATTTATAAAGGCCCGGAGTATTTAACCATGTTCTCCGGAGATGGAAGAGAGATGGAAACCATTCCATTTCCTTTTGACAGGGAAGATGACGGTCTGCTTTGGGGAGATTATTCCGGAAATCGAATCGAGCCATGCAACCGGGTGGACCGGTTTTTATCCGGCGTAGCTTACTTAGATGGAAAACGGCCATACCTCATCATTTGCCGGGGATATTATACCAGGTCTTCCATAGCTGCCTACGACTTTTTTAAGAACTGTTTTCATCAGGTATGGACGGTTGACAGTGGATTTGTGCCAATGGATAATCCATTTGCTGATAACCCTCATGGTGGAAGAGGGACAGATCCTGTCTATGGTTCTCTGGCGGGGCAGGGCAACCATTCCTTGTCTGTCTGCGATGTAGATGGGGACGGCTGTATGGAGATTATCTACGGGGCAGCCTGTATTGACCATGACGGAAGTCTGCTTTACAGCTCTCACGATAAGCTGCCGGACGGACGGACGGCTAAGCTTGGCCATGGAGATGCCATGCATGTGGCTGATATTGACCCGGACCGACCAGGCTATGAAATCTTCAATGTGTTTGAAGGCGCAGAGGAGGCACCTTATGGATATGCCCTCCGGGACGCAGAAAGCGGAGAAGTCATATTCGGGGAATATGCTACAAAGGATTTAGGCAGGTGTATGGTGGGAGATGTGATTCCAGAGGCAAGGGGATTGCAGTGCTGGGTCAATGGAGTCGGTACCTATGATTGCCATGGGAGATTACTGAAAAAAGAGACCCTTGGTACCAATATGTCCATTCGATGGTCTGGTGATTTAACCACTCAGATCACAGACGGAGAGGACTACTTAAAACAATCTCCCACTGGTGTGATCAATGATTTTATCCATAAGACCATGTTAGAGCCATTGGGAACAAAGACCAATAACGGGACCAAGGGAAACCCTTGCCTAGTGGCTGATATCTTTGGAGATTTCAGGGAAGAGCTGCTTTTGCGGACGGAGGACAGCAGTGCCATTCGAATTTATACCAACACCCAGATGACGAACCACAAGCTCATAACCCTGATGCAGGATACTCAATACCGCTGCGGTGTGGCCTGGCAGAACAATTGTTATAATCAGCCCTGCTATCCCAAGTTTTACTATGGATCTGATATGGAGGTAAGCCAGGTACTTCCTTATATGAAACGCAGGCCAGCACTTTTTATCGCCGGAGACTCCACGAACCAGACTTATTGGAACCAGGAGGTAAAAACAACGGGAATTGGAGAAAAGCTGATATCTCATCTGGACCCAGGAAACCTTTATGAGGTCCGCAGACAAAAAGAGTCCGGTTTTTCCAATGAGGCCTGGTATCAGAGCAGACATTTGATCGTGGATAACTGCGCTATGGCTGGAAGGTCCACAAAAAGCTTTCTAAAGGAAGGACGCTTGGATGATATAAAGGCCAGAATGAAGGAAGGGGATTATCTTCTCATTCAGTTTGGACATAACGATGCTTCCGCAAATAAACCGGAGCGTTATGTGCCGGTATCAGAATTTGCCGATTACCTAAAACTCTATGCAAAGGCGGCAAGGGAGCGGGGAGCATTGCCTGTACTGGTGTCTCCTGTCTGCATCTGTCCAACCAGAGATAGAAAAGATGGAGAGAGAGGGGAGATAGAAGAACTTCTGCCGGAATACGCCAGTGAGATGGAACGGTTTGCAGGGAAAGAAGGAGTTCCTTTTGTCAATCTATATCAAAAGTCATTAGAATACTGTATACAAGCAGGGGAGGAAAATGCCCTGGAGCTTTACATAGAAGATCAGGTTCATTTATCAGAAAAAGGAGCTGATTGCTACGCCGGGTTATTGGCAGAAGATCTAAAATCATTTATAATGGGAACAGATATGGAGGGATAACAAATGGGGAAATTAAAATTTGACAGAGCAAGTATTGAGGGGGCCATGGACCGGATCGTGGACCGGACAAAACGAATGGATATGTCCTGGGACTGGCCGTGCGGCGTAGCCTATTATGGCATTGCAGAAGCGTATGAGATCACGAAAAAGAAGGATTATCTGGATTTTTTAAAGGAACGCGTGGATGAGCTCATAGAGCTTGGCCTTCCTGTGTGGACCGTGAATACCTGCGCCATGGGACATTGTCTGATTACGCTATATGAGGCTACAAACGAGGACGTCTATATGGACATCATCCGTTCTAAGGTATCTTATTTGAGAACAGATGCCCTGCGTTTCGGGGATCAGGTGCTCCAGCATACGGTTTCCGCAGGGAATGATTTTCCGGAGCAGTGCTGGGCGGATACTCTTTTTATGGCGGCGTTCTTCCTGTTACGGGTGGGTATCATGACAAAGGATGAGGAGCTGATCTCAGATGCTTTAAATCAGTATTACTGGCATATCCAGTACTTGCAGGATGAAAAGACAGGGCTGTGGTATCATGGCTACAATAACATCACAAAGGATCACATGTCAGGCTTTTACTGGGGCAGAGCCAATTGCTGGGCGGCCTATACCATGAGTAAGGTAGGTCTTCTTCTTCCAGAGTGCTATTTGTATCCCCAGTTTTTAGAAATCGTCGGAAGCTTAAATGAGCAGCTTTCAGCACTTAAGCTCCTCCAGACGGAACAGGGCTTGTGGAGAACTCTCCTTGATGATGAAGAATCCTATGAGGAATTGTCTGCCTCCGCGGGCATAGCAGCTGCCATGACTTTAAAGGGCAATCCGCTTCACATCAAATACATAGAAAGGTCCATCACCGGAGTCTTATCTCATGTAGCACCAGATGGCAGACTGACGGATGTATCCGGCGGGACCGCAGTGATGAAGGATCGGGACGGCTACCGGAATATATCAAAGAAATGGATTCAGGGCTGGGGGCAGGGAATGGCTCTTGCATTCTTTGCGGCAGTTCTAAATTATGAGAACATAGCAGGAGACGGAGCATTATGACGGGAGCATTGAAGAATATATATACCTGCTTTCCAGGCGGAAGGCATAAGGTCCTTACTATGAGCTATGACGATGGAAGGATCGAAGATAAGAGACTTGTTGATATTTTTAACGCCAATGGAATCAAGGGAACCTTTCACGTAAATTCCGGCCTTACTCATATGGAAAACCGTTTAAAGCCGGAAGAGTGGAAAAGAGTCTATGAGGGGCATGAGATATCCTGTCATACGGTGCTTCATCCTACCATAGCAAGATGTCCGCTTCCCCAGGTAGCACTCCAGGTATTAGAGGACCGCAGGGAGTTAGAGCGGGCAGCAGGATATCCTGTGCGGGGCATGTCTTACCCAAACGGCTCTTATACGAAGGATATTGTGGATATGCTCCCGGGGCTTGGAATCGAATATTGCAGAGTGGTCGGGAGCACCGATGATTTTGCCATGCCGGAAAACTATCTGGAATGGAAATCTACCTGCCATCACAATCACAACCTCTTAGAAAATGGCACCCGTTTTGTTGAGCTTTTTAAAACCCAGTATCTTTACATGATGTATGTATGGGGACACAGCTTTGAATTTCCAAGAGATGATAATTGGGAGCTGATGGAAGAGTTCTGTCGTCTGGTGGGAGGCAGAGAGGATATCTGGTATGCAACCAACATAGAGATTGTGGATTATATGAATGCTGCCTCACAGCTTAAGTACACTATAGACGGGGATAAGGTCTATAATCCTTCCGCCCAAAGTGTCTTTATCAGCGTAGACGGTACTTTGATCCAGGTTCCAGGGGGACAGACTGTAAGTATTTAAATCAGATACCAAACAGCTGGTCGATGAGGATTTCACCGCCCATGAATATTAGAATGAGTCCACCGGCAAATTCTGCCTTTGATTTATATTTGGCTCCGAACATATTCCCCACTTTTACTCCAAGGACAGAGAAAAAAAAGGCAGTAAAGCCGATAAAGGAAACCGCCGGCACAATCTTTACCTGTAAGAAAGCAAAGGTTACGCCCAGGGCAAGAGCATCGATACTGGTAGCAAGAGCCAGAAGGAGCATCTGTCCTGGGTGAAGGGAAGGATCTTCGCAGTCATCCAGTTCATGGGAGAAAGATTCTTTTATCATATTAAGGCCAATGCAGCCAAGGAGAATAAATGCGACCCAATGGTCAAAGGATACAATGGCGTCTTTAAACTGGGATCCTAAAAGAAAGCCGAGAAACGGCATGATGGACTGAAAACCTCCAAAGTAAAGCCCTACGACCAGGGCGTGTTTCCAGCTCATTTTGGGGAGACTTAAGCCTTTGCAGATCGCGACGGCAAAGGCATCCATAGAAACTCCTATGGAAATCAGGAATAATTCAAACAATGACATGTGTAATTCCTCCTCGGGCGGCTAGGGTGTGTCTGAAAACTCATTGCTCCAATCTGTACCTCCCACTTCGCAGTATATTTGCTCCAAATTCAGTTGGCGTAGCCCACTACGCCGCCTTCATCTGAAGCAAATCTCCCACAAAGTGTAACGCACATCTTGAAACAAGCAGTTTTCAGGCACACCCTAAGTAAATATATGCCGGGAGAAATGGGGGGTAGAACGATAAAACTAATCTTTCTTATTCAGCCGAATTTTTTCCAGATACTCAAACAGCTCAGGGTCAACATTGTCAAACAATCGGTTTTTCTTTGATGGAATCCGCTCTAAGTGCTCTTTTTTTATTTCTAAATTGGTTTCCTCAATCTCTTTTTTTAAATCCCTTGCCGAAAGCCTGGTACAGCCTGTTCCAAGAATGATGATCTGCTCCATCTTATCAGAGGTAGCGACTCTCACCTGGTACTGCCTTCCAATCTGCTGGCTCACCTTTTCGATGTATTGGTCTGCTGTTTCTGCCTCTTTTGTAAAAATGACGTGAATGTTATGATATTCTATAATCGTTCCTGGATTTCCTTTGACCTTGTAGCCGTCAAAGACCAGGATGACATTGCATTTTTTAAAGCCCTGATAATTGCAGAGAATGTCCTGGAGCTTGGTTCTGGCCGAGTCCATATTGGTTTTTGTAAGCTCCTTTAATTCAGGCCATGCAAATATAATATTGTAGCCATCTACCAGTAAATATTCGGAACTCATTGGTCTGTCACCTCTCTGCTGTAGTAAAATAAAAAAAGCCTTTTTACGGTATCACAAGACTTGAATTAATTGTAACCTTTCCTACAGGAAAAGTCAACATTGCGGAATATTTAGAAAGAACTGGAATTAATTTGTTAAAAATAAATATTGCAGGATAAAAAAGATTGTGATATTATTAGTGAAATTCATTGTGGTGAAGTGATGAACTGTTATAATTTTAATGAAAACAGGGAAGCTTATCCTATATTGAATGGAAGATGATATTGATAAAGGCAGAGAAGGAGACTCTGGCCTATGGACCTCGACAGGAAGAGGGCGTCACCGACTGAGAGCGCCGTCATGTGGGACTTGGCTATGGGAACACTCCGGAGCCGATAAGCCGAAGCGGCTGAAAATCACCTTGATTTTCGGCGCCATGAGTAGGTTTATCCGTATGCATGCGTTAAATGCTTGAGTGGAGATTTTTGCTTAGCAGTCTGTTTATTTGCGGATGAATTTGAAAGCAGTCTCAATGCGGGTGGTACCGCGGGAGCTTATAGCCATATAAATCCCGTCCCGGAATATGTAACTGTATTCCGGGGCGGGATATTTTATTGTCAAAATATCTTTACCGGAATCGAAGCAATTACATTTAGGTAAGGAGAATACAGATATGGAATTCATCAAAGGTGTGAAAGAAAAGGAAACAATCGGGATTTTAAAGGGCTTAACCGGGGAAAATGCAGGTAAGACCATTCGCATGGAAGGCAGCATCCATACCATTCGTGATATGGGAGACGTGGCCTTTGTCATTCTTCGTAAGTCAGAAGGACTGGTACAGTGCGTGTATGAAGAGGGAAAGACAGCGACTCCTCTTAGTCAATTAAAAGAGGAATCAGCGGTCCGTGTCACCGGTGTGGTATCAGAAGAGAGCCGGGCGCCTCATGGATTTGAGCTGCGCTTAACGGAAATTGAGGTGTTATCTCAGCCGGCAGAGGTACTTCCCATCGCCATCAGCAAATGGAAATTAAATACCTCCCTTGAGACAAAGCTGTCTCTTCGCCCCATAACCTTAAGAAATCCCATGGAGCGGGCAAAATTCCGCATTCAGGAAGGAATCGTAAGAGGATTCCGTGATTTCCTCCATTTAGAAGGATTTACAGAAATCCGTACACCAAAGATCGTCGCCAGAGGAGCAGAAGGCGGATCTAACGTATTTAAACTGGACTATTTTAATAAAAAGGCAGAGCTTGGACAGAGCCCTCAGTTCTATAAGCAGACCATGGTCGGTGTTTATGACCGGGTATTTGAAGTGGCTCCCGTATTCCGTGCGGAGAAACATAATACCACAAGGCATTTAAACGAATACACCAGCATGGACTTTGAGATGGGATATATCGACAGCTTTGAAGAGATCATGGAAATGGAAACAGGAATGCTTCAGTATACCTTTGATCTTCTAAAGAAAGAGTATGCCCAGGAATTAAAGATGCTTAAAACAGACCTTCCCGATGTATCAAACATCCCAACGGTACGTTTTGATCAAGCAAAAGAACTGGTAGCTGAAAAGTATGACAGAAAGATCAAGAACCCATACGATTTAGAGCCGGAAGAGGAAGTATTAATCGGTCGTTATTTTAAAGAGGAGTACGGCAGTGATTTCGTATTCGTTACCCATTATCCATCAAAGAAGCGTCCCTTCTATGCCATGGAAGATCCGGCTGACGACCGTTATACCTTAAGCTTTGACTTATTATTCCGTGGACTTGAAATAACGACCGGAGGACAGAGAATCCATGATTATGAGACCATCATAAAAAAGATGGAAGCCAGAGGCATGAATCCAGAAGATATCTCTTCTTATCTCATGATTTTCCAGTATGGTATGCCACCTCACGGGGGCCTTGGAATCGGACTGGAGCGTCTTACCATGCGTCTTCTTGATGAGGCCAATGTAAGAGAGACTACCCTGTTCCCACGAGACGTTACAAGACTGGAACCATAAAAGGAGGCAGAAGAAATGGCACACATCATTGATGATGATATGATTGAATACGTTGGTATTTTAGCGAAGCTTGAATTAAGCGAGAAAGAGCGGGAAGATGCTAAGAAAGATATGGGCCGCATGCTTGATTATATTGATACCTTAAATGAACTTGATACCGACAGCGTGGAGCCCATGTCCCATGTATTTCCTGTCCATAACGTATTTCGTGAGGACGTGGTGGAAAATGGTGATGACAGAGATAACATCTTAAAGAATGCTCCCGAGAAAAAGGATGGGGCCTTTAAGGTACCAAAAACAGTAGAATAGGAGGAAGGCAGATGACAGAGAAAGAAATATTGTCCCTTACTGCGGTAGGACTTGGAAAAAAGATAAAAAGCAAAGAAGTCACTGTTATAGAGGCAGTAAAAGCAGTGCTTGGACAGATTCGTTCCATGGAGCCTGACTTAAACAGTTTTGTGACCGTAGATGAAGCATTTGCCTTAAGCCAGGCAGAAGCAGTGCAAAAGAAGATCGATGCCGGCGAGCTTACCGGTCCTCTGGCTGGAGTTCCCGTAGCGATTAAAGATAACATCTGCATTAAGGATATGAAAACCACCTGCAGCTCCAACATTCTATCTGATTTTGTACCCACCTATACCGCCCAGGCAGTAGAGAATTTAATCGAGGCAGGAGCCATTATAATAGGAAAGACAAATATGGATGAGTTTGCCATGGGCAGCACCACGGAGACCTCAGCCTTCGGACCCACAAAGAATCCCTGGAATCTTGAATACGTTCCCGGCGGTTCCTCCGGCGGTTCCTGTACTGCGGTTGCAGCTGGAGAATGCTTTTATGCCCTTGGCTCTGATACAGGCGGCTCCATCAGACAACCAGCCTCCTACTGCGGAGTAACAGGGTTAAAGCCTACCTATGGAACCATCTCCCGGTACGGGCTCATTGCCTATGGCTCCTCTTTGGATCAGATCGGCCCGGTGGCAAAGGACGTAACGGACTGTGCTGCTATCTTAGAGGTTCTCACCTCCCACGATAAAAAGGACAGCACCTCAGTCGATCGTAAGGATAATCACTTCATGGAGGCCCTGACAAAAGACGTAAAGGGACTTCGGGTTGGTATTCCCGCGGATTATCTGGGAGAGGGTCTTAACGAGGAAGTGAAGGAAGCTGTGTTAAAGGCTGCAAAGGTTCTGGAGGAGAAGGGGGCAGTGGTGGAGACCTTTGACCTTGGAAGAGTAAAATACGCCATTCCAGCCTATTATGTCATTGCCTCTGCCGAAGCAAGCTCTAACTTATCCCGGTTTGACGGGGTAAAATACGGCTACCGTGCGAGGGAGTACGAAGGTCTTCACGGGATGTATAAAAAGAGCCGTTCCGAAGGCTTCGGAGCAGAAGTAAAGCGCCGTATCATGCTTGGTTCCTTTGTTTTAAGCTCTGGTTATTATGATGCATACTATATTAAAGCCTTAAAGACCAAAGCACTGATTAAAAAGTCCTTTGATGAGGCTTTTGCGAAATACGATGTAATTCTGGGGCCAACAGCTCCCACCACAGCACCAAAGCTGAATGAAAGTCTAAGCGATTCCTTAAAGATGTACCTTGGAGATATCTATACCATTTCCGTAAACCTGGCAGGACTTCCCGGACTTTCCATTCCATTTGGCACGGACCATAAGGGACTTCCTATTGGAATTCAGCTGATCGGTGATTGCTTTCAGGAGAAAAATATCCTTCGTGCAGGCTTTGCCTTAGAAGGGGAACACGGATATACCATGCCGGAATTGGCTCTTAAGGCAATTAACGGAAGGGAGGAGAAGTAAATGAGCAAACAGTATGAGACAGTCATTGGTCTGGAAGTTCACGTAGAGCTGGCAACCAAAACAAAAATCTTCTGCTCCTGCTCCACGGAATTTGGAGGAGCGCCCAACACCCATACATGTCCGGTCTGTACCGGTATGCCAGGATCTCTCCCTGTATTAAATAAGCAGGTCGTGGAGTATGCCCTTGCGGTTGGTCTGGCAGCTAATTGTGAAATCAACCAGTATTGTAAATTTGACCGTAAGAATTATTTTTACCCGGATAATCCACAGAACTATCAGATATCCCAGCTTTATCTTCCCATCTGCCATGATGGATATGTGGAAATAGATACTCCGTCAGGAAAGAAGAAAATCGGCATCCATGAGATTCATATGGAAGAGGATGCTGGTAAGCTGATTCATGATGAGTGGGAGGACTGTTCTTTGGTAGACTTTAACCGAAGCGGCGTTCCCTTAATTGAAATCGTGTCTGAGCCTGATATGAGAAGCGGAGAGGAGGTCATTGCCTATCTGGAGAAGCTAAGGCTGATTATTCAGTATCTTGGCGCTTCTGACTGCAAGCTTCAGGAAGGCTCCATGAGAGCCGATGTAAACTTATCCATCCGTGAGGTTGGTGCAGCGGAATTTGGAACCAGAACGGAGATGAAGAATCTAAACTCTTTTAAAGCCATTGCAAGAGCCATTGAAGGAGAGAGAAAACGTCAGATTGAGCTCATTGAGGAAGGAAGACTGATTACTCAGGAGACCAGACGATGGGATGACAATAAGGAATCTTCTTATGCCATGCGTTCCAAAGAGGATGCCAAGGATTACCGCTATTTCCCAGACCCGGATCTTCCCCCTGTTCTCATCAGCGATGAGTGGATTTCTTCTATTAAGGAGAGACAGCCGGAGCTGCGCACGGAGAAAATGGCACGGTATCAGGAAGCCTTTAGCCTGTCTGAATACGATGCAGATATTATTACCGGTTCCAAGCACATGGCAGACATTTTTGAAGCGGTCACTGAGATCTGCAATAAGCCGAAAGAAGCCGCCAACTGGCTTATGGTGGAGGGCATGCGTCTGTTAAAAGAGCATGAGATGGAACCGGAAAATATGTGTTTTTCACCGGAAAACCTTGCAAAATTAATTCAGTTAGTAGATAATGGTACCATTAACCGTACCGTAGGAAAAGAAGTTTTCGAACGAATCTTTGCGGATAATGTCAATCCAGAGCAATATGTGGAAGAAAAAGGATTGAAGGTCGTAAATGATGAAGGGCAGCTTCGGGAGGCAATCCAGGGTATTATTGATGCAAATCCGCAGTCCGTAGAGGATTACCACAATGGAAAGGAAAAGGCCATGGGCTTTTTGGTCGGTCAGACCATGAGGGCCATGAAAGGGAAGGCTGATCCAGCTTCCGTCAACCGGATTGTAAAGGAATTGCTTGGTTAATGGAGTCTAAATGAGGAGGAGTAAGGAATCTATGAAGCCGTATATTGAAATGACAAAGGAAGAGTTACTGGCGCTTAAAAAGGAACTTTCTGTACAGTACAAGGAGTTTCAGACAAAGGACTTAAGACTTGATATGTCAAGAGGAAAGCCCAGTACGGAACAGCTGGATATCTCCATGGGGATGATGGAGGTATTAGGCAGCGATGTGGACCTTACTTGTGATGACGGCACTGATTGCCGCAATTACGGGGTTCTTGACGGAATCAAGGAGGCGAAAGAGCTTCTTGCAGATATGATGGAGGTAGCTCCAGACTACATCATCATTTACGGAAATTCCAGCTTAAATGTCATGTATGATACGGTTTCCCGCTCCATGACCCACGGAGTTATGGGAAGTACGCCCTGGTGCAAGCTGGATAAGGTGAAGTTTTTATGCCCGGTTCCCGGCTATGACAGACATTTCGCCATTACCGAGTACTTTGGTATCGAGATGATTAACATACCCATGACACCCGACGGACCTGATATGGATATGGTAGAGGAGCTTGTGGCGAACGACGATGCAATTAAAGGAATCTGGTGCGTGCCTAAATATTCAAACCCTCAGGGAATTTCCTATTCCGATGAAACGGTACGAAGATTTGCCCGCTTAAAACCGGCGGCCAAGGACTTCCGTATCTATTGGGATAATGCCTACACCATCCATCATTTATACGACCATGACCAGGATCATCTTATTGAGATTCTGGCAGAATGTAAGAGAGCAGGCAATTCAGATCTTGTTTATAAATTTGCATCGACCTCTAAGGTCAGCTTCCCAGGCTCAGGCATTGCAGCCATAGCAGCCAGCCAGAACAACCTGGTGGATATCAAGAAGCAGTTAAAGATCCAGACCATTGGACACGATAAGGTGAACCAGCTTCGCCACGTAAGGTATTTTGGTGATATTCATGGTATGGTAGAGCATATGAGAAAGCATGCTGATATCATCCGCCCTAAATTTGAGACCGTGATCAATACGCTGGAACAGGAGCTTGGAGGTCTTGGCATCGGTGAATGGACCAAACCAAAGGGAGGCTATTTCATTTCCTTTGATTCCTTAAACGGATGTGCGAAGGCTATCGTTACCAAATGTAAAAAATCCGGGCTTATCATGACAGGCGCAGGAGCTACCTATCCATATGGAAAGGACCCGAATGACAGCAATATCCGTATTGCGCCATCTTATCCTACCTTAAGCGATATGGTGCTGGCTATGAAGTTATTTACCCTTTGTGTGAAGATGGTAAGCATTGATAAGATTCTGGCTGATAAAAAGGATTAAGAATAAATAGACGTTTTGCCAATCATTGGGGCGGGATTCTGAAATGGAATCTCGCCCTATTTTTTCATCAATAATTTGATATAATAACCAAAGGCATACAGGCTGAGCAATTGGAAAGGAATGTATTTAAGATGAATGAATTGTTTTCTATCGGAGATATCTCAAAGATATTTCATATCCCCATAAAAACATTAAGATATTATGATGAAATTGGTCTTTTGGTACCTGCTTTTGTGGATACCAATACAAAATATAGATTTTACTCCGTGGATCAATTTGTATTAATTGATATTATACGGAATTCAAAAAAGATGGGGATGCCTTTAAGTGAGGTAAAAAAAGCCATTGAAGAAGATCTTAAATTTAATGACATATTGGAAATGATAGATCGGCAATCCATTTGTCTGGATGAAAAGATAAATGAACTGAACATGCTGAAAGCCTCAATGAATACAATAAGAGAGTCGTTGGGAGAGATAAGCAGCCTGGTATTCAACGAAGTTTTTTTAGTAAAAGAAGATATTCAGAAATATATTTCGTTCCCATATACCTCTCGCACGATTGAGGAACAGGAAATAAATTTTAGAAAAGCAGCACTTTCATCAAAGATAATTGAACGAGAGGTATATGCAGTTTTTGGAGTAGGCACAGATGCAAAAATATATTTTGATAAGGGAGAAATGGTAAATCCTGATATTCGTTATTATATTAAAAATAGGCTGTCCCCGGCTGAATACGAAAAGATACCGGCTGGTATGTACGCATGTATAATTTTTGACGATAATAGTTTTGCGAAAGAGAAGTATTATGGATTACTTGCAGAGTATCTTACTAAAAACAGGATACAAGCTCAGGGTGATTTCATAGAACAGTGGATTATGCCGAGAGTAGAGGGAAAAAGAGAAAGTACTTTAATAAAATTAGAAATTAAAATTGAGGATTGACTCTCCTGTAACTGGAGGTTGTATGATGAGATGTGTAAAGGGAAATGTAAAGTTGAAAGGAGTATAAATGTGAAAAATGAGTTCCCTACCGTAGAAGAATTATCAAATGGCTTTAGTGAATTTAAATTAGAAGAAGCGGTAGAATTATCAAACAAAGAAATTAAACTTTTTTATGAAGACGGACAGAAGGTTGTTTATCAATTTCTTGATAAAAATTGTTTGAGGGTAACCTGCGAGGGAGAACACGTAACAAGCTTTGCCTGTATCTATTCTGCAGTTTCACCTAGAAACAATCTTTATTTCGTAGATTTTATACAAGCTAATGGTATGAGTCAGTCTGTAACTACGGTTCTTGACTTTAATAAAATGATTGCCACAACGTTGACGGCAACATTACCAAGCAGGGAGAAGGCTGATATTTCTCAACTTGTAAGAGCAGAAATGAAGCTACCTATGACTTCTGTATCCGCACAGTTTACACATGCTTCAATTGGAAGTGAATTTACCACCAAAACGGAGCAGCATAGCTTTACCGCTGAATTAATTGGAAAGACCATAAGTTTCCGATATAGCAGCAACGATATCTATGAACACATCTATTTAAATGAGGATTTTTATAGTTGGCATTGTGTAAGCGGTCTTGAAAAGGGGCTGTGTGATACCGATCGATGTTATTATTTGAAGCTTGATGAGAATTTATATTGGTTTACATGGTTGGAGAAGGTTGTTCCAACGATTGGAACGGTTATAGAAGATCTGGCTGAGGGAAAGATGAGATCCTATGGAAAAATATGCGGTTATGAAAATTATTCCACAGGTGCAATCACTAATTTCCAGGTCGGATCGTATGCAACCGAATTGAGCAAATAATCCTTGAGTCAATGAGTTTTAAGATTTAGTACTACAATAAGGAGGAATATTACGATGGCTTATAAAATTACAGAAGCTTGCAACGGGTGTGGTGATTGCGTTCCAGAATGTCCCGTAGATGCAATCACAGAAAATGGAATTAATATCGATGTATGTAATGATTGTGGTGCATGTGTAAACGTATGTTGTAAAGATGCAATCATTGAGGTTTAAGATGATTAGGTAAAACGTTTTCAATGAACAGCAATTAAAATATAAATTAGGCTCTTTTTCAGTGGTTGGAGTGGGATTTTTAAATCTCACTCCATTCTTTTATTACTTTATTAGTCCTGTTATTCGAACAATACAAGATTAATAAATGCCTGGAAGGATTCGGTCTGGAACTTGTCTTTTTGAAATACCACATGATTCATGCAGCTGATATTAAAGTCCTTAACTTCAACCTCAACAATCTCACCAAGGCGTATGGACTCATCTGCAAAGATCCTGGGTACTACACCAATTCCAATGTTTTCTTTTACTGCCTGTAATATCACATCGGAATTCGTACTGGTCCAAAGAGGCTCTGCAGAAAGATTATTAAGGGCAAGAGCGTAATCAAAGGTATCCCTGATGGTACAGCCAGCTTCTCTTAAAAGGAGCGGTTCCTTCATCAGTGATTCTAAGGACACAGGCTGGTCACCTGGTTTCGCCAGAGGGTGACCTGGGGCGCAGATCACTGCCAGAGGATAAGAGGAAAATGGTATCTTTTCCAGCTGTTCATCGGGAATGACACCTTCCACAAGGCCGATGTCCAGTTCATTTTTCAAAAGCTTCCCTGTGATTTCCTGGGAGTTTGATACGGTTACTTTTAACTGAATATCAGGGTTTGAAACTGTAAAACGGGAGACTGCCCCAGGAAGTAAATAACTGGCCAGAGTCACGCAGGAGCCAATTCGTAGTGGTGCATTCAGATGAAGGGTTCCTGAGTAGTTTTCAAGATCCTGGTAAAGCTCCAGAAGGGGTATGACCTTAGACAAATAAAATTTACCATTCTCGTTGATTACCACCCTTCTGGACACCCGGTCAAATAAGGGAGAACCAACGGATTCCTCCAGTTCATTAATGGCGTGGGAGACGGCAGGCTGGGTCATGGACAGCGCTTTGGCTGCTCCAGTAATGCTGCCTTCTTCACACACCGTTTTAAAGATCGTAAGATGTCTTAAGTTCATGTTTCTCTTCCTTCCATTACCAACGTGTTATATGATAGTTTACATTATATCATTTTGATAATGGTATGAATAGAGTTTTGGAAAAAAATGTCGAAAAAATTATAGGCTCAGCATCATTAAATATTCTGTGGCATAGGTGCCATCCCGGTATTTAAATCCATGCTTTCTGGTTCCGTAAAGCTCAAAGCCAAATTTGGTGTAGAGAGCCAGGCCGCGTTCATTTTCACTCACTACCTCCAGCTCAAGCTGTTCATAGCCTATTTCCTGGGCACCGTTTATGAGAGAAGACATGAGATGAGAACCGATTCCAAGGCCCCAATAATTCCGAATGATGGAGATTCCAAAGGAAGCTCTGTGAGCATAGCGCTGGTGAGGAGCAATGGCGGTGATACCTGCGTTTGCTACAAGATGTCCGTGAACCATAGCACATAGCATTAAGTCCTTTTTACTTCTTAGGCAGTTTTGTAAAAATTGCTGCTCCTGAGGGATTGTAATATCAATTTCATCAGCATATCTGGAAAGGAAATTTGTTTCTTCCGATGCGGTAGACATCAGATGAAGCATGGCTGTGGCGTCTTCCGGTCCAGGGCTTTTTATGATACAGGGAAGTCCATTCTTAAGTATAACCTCTTTGGGTTTATATCTCATGATATTTCCTCCTGAAAGGGAAAGAGAAAGCAACGGGTACGCAGCTTTCTCTTTCTATGTTTAAAGTCAAAACCAGACAGGTCTTACAGACGCTTTGCAATGGCTTTGATAAAATCTTCGCTGTTTAAAACAGTTGGGTTAGGAATGGTGGTGATCAGTGCAAGGTCCTTTGTCATCTCACCGGCTTCTATGGTATCAATGGTGGCTTTTTCAAGCTTATCCGCAAAAGCGGCCAGCTCGTTGTTTCCATCAAGCTCTCCGCGCTTTCTTAAAGCGCCGGTCCAGGCAAAAATGGTTGCCACAGAGTTTGTGGAGGTTTCCTGGCCCTTTAAGTGATTGTAGTAGTGACGCTGAACCGTTCCGTGCGCTGCTTCATACTCGAAGTCTCCGTCTGGGGAAACAAGAACAGAAGTCATCATGGCAAGAGAACCAAAAGCAGATGAAATCATATCACTCATAACATCACCGTCGTAATTTTTACAAGCCCAGATGTATCCGCCTTCTGATTTCATAACACGAGCTACCGCATCGTCAATTAAGGTATAGAAATATGTAATGCCTGCCTCTTTAAATTTATCTTCATACTCTGCTTCAAAGATCTCCTGGAAGATATCCTTAAAGGTATGATCATACTTTTTGGAAATGGTATCCTTGGTAGAGAACCATAAGTCCTGCTTAATATCAAGGGCATATTTAAAGCAGCTCTTTGCAAAGCTTTCAATGGAATCGTTTAAGTTGTGCATACCCTGGGTGATGCCTGCGCCCTTAAAGGTATGAACGAGCTCTCTTGTTTCTGTTCCATCCTCTCCGGTGTAGACAAGCTCTACTTTACCAGCACCTGGAATCTTCATCTCAGAGCCCTTATAAACATCTCCGTAAGCGTGTCTAGCAATGGTAATTGGCTTTTTCCAGTTCTTCACACATGGATCGATTCCCTTGACAACAATAGGAGCACGGAATACAGTTCCGTCCAGAATGGCACGGATGGTGCCGTTGGGACTTTTCCACATTTCCTTCAGGCTATATTCTTTCACCCGGTCCGCATTGGGGGTAATGGTGGCACACTTGACAGCGACCTTATATTTCTTTGTGGCATTGGCTGAGTCAATGGTTACCTGATCGTTTGTTTCGTCCCGGTAAGCAAGTCCCAGATCGTAATACTCCGTCTTTAAATCGATGTATGGGAGTAAAAGATTATCCTTGATCATCTGCCAGAGAATGCGGGTCATCTCATCTCCATCCATTTCAACAATGGGGGTCGTCATTTTAATCTTATCCATGTGTTTGTCCTCCTAAGAAATGTTCATATTTTGCTATAGTATACGACATAAATTCAATTCGCACAAGACTGCTATGTAAATTTATTCATCCATTTTTGTATATTATACACAGTCTGAGGATTCATGAAATGCTCCACCTTTTCCACCTGCTCCAGTTCATCGGTATTCTGGTTGATAAAGCAGAAAAAACGGTGAAGAACTTCGTGGCGGAAGAGAAGATATTCGCCCAGCTGCATTCCATCCTCTGTCAGGGACACAGCACCGTATTTTTCAAACCCCACTAATCCCTGTTCCTTTAGGTTGCCTGCCATTTTAGAAGCTGAGGAGGGCTTTACATGAAGGCATTCGGCAAGCTCCTTGATACGGACCGGGTGCCCGTCGTGATGAAGCCTGCAGATCATTTCCAGATAATCTTCCATAGAGGAGGTGATTTTTGTCTGCTCTAAAAGGGAGTAGCCTTTCAGCGTATAGAAATTTTCAGCTCCGTTCATGCCGGTGTCTCCTTTGGGATATAATCATAGTTCATATCTATTCCCCTTGGGACAGTTGTATGAATCCAGGGACATGAAAAAACCGTGGTAAAATCGTTGGAACCAGTTTTTCTTTCTTTGCATATGTTAGGATATGGAAACATTGCAGGAAGTTTCAAAAAAGAAGTGCGGAGGTAAGAAACGATGAAGGAAAAGGCATGTATGGCAGATTTAAAAAGAGGGCAAAGGGGTGTCATAGCTAAGCTGTCTGCTTACGACGATATGAGAAGGCGTCTGCAGGATATCGGTCTGATTGAAGGCACGGTTGTGGAGTGCCTTGGAAAAAGTCCGTTGGGCGATCCTACAGCATTCTTAATCAGAGGTGCAGTGATTGCCCTGCGAAGGGAAGACGCAGGGCGGGTGCTGGTACGCCTGGAACAAGAGGATATGGGAAGACGCCGTTTTGAAGAAGAAGTGGCGGCAGCGGCGGTCACCCAGGAGGAAGATGCATGGGATTAAGCAGAGACTCTGTTGGTATCAAATCTGTGGATCTGGGGCTTGAAATTAAGAAACGTAAGGATAGTGATAAGGTAATTGCACTGGCTGGAAATCCCAACGTAGGGAAGAGTACGGTGTTTAATCAGCTTACGGGGATGAACCAGCACACGGGCTGGTGTTGTTAGAGGTAAAATAATATTGCAACGAAAAAGGCTGATCCCAACTGATTTTTATAAGAAAACAACGGTATACTCCCTGTGACGCAAAGAGCTTTTACTGATTTTAATTTCCTTTATAATAGAGCGCCAAAAGCGCCGCTTCTGTTCGTGATTCAGCTTTGAGTACATGGTCTCAAAGCCTGCACTTAGAATGCTTTTTAATGATTCAAGGTCTTGCGTTGTGGGAGGAGGGCTGGTTAGAGAGGATAGGTATTCTTCCAGTCTGGCCTTTTCCTTTTTAAATTCCTCCAGGGTGATTGCTTCATTTAGGTAAAGATCTTTCAGTCTCTCCAGTTTCTTGCATATCTGTTTTTTTTCCATTCTATGATCAGCGGTCTGTTTTTCCTTGGCCTGAAAACTGGCAATGTAGGAATTAAATTCTGTCCGAACATAATTTAATAAGTATTCTTCCAATCGTGTTTCCCTAATTTCTCCATGATTTAAGCATGCTTTTTTTGTATGAGACTGCTTGCATTCATATGCAGGATATTTATATCGAATGGTTGTTCCGTCTTTTCGTTTGGAAAGAACATTAATCTGGCAGCCGCCCATTTTGCTTTCACATTCCCTGCATATTACAAGGCCGGAAAATAGATAGGGGTATTTCTGACTGGACTTAATGTTATGGTTCTGGTCTAAAATATGTTGGATTTTATTGAAATCCTCATCGGATAGGAGGCGGGGACAGTAAGTTTCATTGCCGCGGTAACGCCCTGTCAATTTCTCGTTTCGAAGAAGAGACTGGCGGAAGTTTTGGGGCGTCATGCAGATTCCATATTTGTCCTTTAAATATTGGACCGACTGGTTCATGGAGTGGTGTTTTAAAAAATGCATGATTCCATCATAAATAGCAGGGGCCTCCTCAGAAAGTATCATACGTTTATTCATGATCTGGTATCCTCTTGGGACTTTTCCTGTAATCACTTCTCCGTGCTCTACCTTAGTCTTAAATACATCCGAAACACGAATTCCGCCGTTTTGAGCTTCCAGCTCGGCCCAGGTCATGGATTGGGCCACAAAGGCTCTGCCGTAAGGGGTGGAAGTATCAAAGTATGGCTGGTCGATAGCAGTCCATGCTGCGTTATATTTTTCCAGGACTGCCTGGGTGTTTAAATAATGGCGAAGGCTACGAAACCAACGATCCAGCTTTGTAAATATGATTAAGTCAATTTGTCCTTCTTTTACACGGTTCATCAAACGTGTAAAATCGTCCCGGTCAATTTTCTGACCGGATACACCATCGTCCAGATAAATATCCTGTAAGACCATATTGGTGTGTTCCTTAATATACCGGATTCCCCGTTCCTTCTGGTCTCTGATGGAATCTCCCCGCTCGGCCTGTTCTTCAGAGGATACCCGGATATAAACTGCTACGCGAATTGGCCGCTCTGGTTCTGAAGTTTTTTTCATCGCATCATCTCCCTGTACAGTCTACGAGAGGTGGGGGATAAAAATAACAAATACCCCTATAATGGAGATTCCTTTTTATAGGGGGGCAGAGAATTAAAATATCGTATCAGCGAATCTAAATCTATGGTTCAGTGACTCCGGAGCTATTTTAATGGCATTTAGAACCAGGTGTCCTTCCAGGTCCGATAGCCTCTGGCATTTGTTATGATAGTCATGCAGTTGTAGAAGTAAAAGTGATATGATAAGATTACATTAGATTAATCGTAATTTCATATTTTTAGCCTATCGTTCTTGTGTATTCCATTTTCTACTTAAATAAGGAAGAGGAAAGAAGTACAAACCACATGGAATACATATGGGTTAGAAAGGGGCGATATCATGGCGGATACAGTTCATGCAGTGAATTCTGTAGATCCGGTAAAGGCTTTTGAGGCTCTGGCAAAGATCATAGGGGAAAAAGAAGGGGTTGAAATTACTTTAAAAAGCTTAAAGAAACGAGAAGAAGAAAACGAAGGAGAAACCGGCTGATGCCGGTAGCATAAGACAAGCTAAGGCTGATAGGAGTAGACATGAATCAATGGAAAGAAACACTAAAAGATTTTCAAGGCTGTATCTCTATCAAACGAAAGGGCGGCACGGTATTTGAGCAGGCGTTTGGATATTCGGATCTTTCCAATCAGATTTCAAATACCTTAGATACCAGATTTGGAACAGCTTCCGCAGGAAAGGTTTTTGTTGCCGTTGGAATTCTTAAACTCATAGAAGAGGGAAGGCTGAATTTTGAGGATACCATGGGAGAATTACTTGATTTTGAGTTAAACCACATAGACCCTCTCGTAACGGTAGAGCAGCTGCTCAATCATACCTCTGGAATTCCGGATTATTATGATGAAAGCATTATGGAGGAATATTCGGATCTATGGGGGGATTATCCCAATTATAAGATACGCACCTCCAGGGATCTCCTGCCCTTATTTATCAATAAGCCCATGATGTATGAGAGGGGAGAGAAGTTTCAATATAATAACTCCGGCTATGTAATGTTAGGCCTTATTATAGAAAGCATTACAAAAGTACCTTTTGATTCATATCTGGCAGATGTCATTTTTAAACCAGGAAATATGGAGCACACCGGCTATTATGAGCTTGACCGCCTTCCGGCTGGATGCGCCAATGCCTATTTATATGATCAGGTGAAGGAAGAGTACTATACGAATATATATAGCGTTGATGTTAAGGGGACAGGCGCAGGTGGTGCGTACACTACGATAGGTGATATTGAATTATTTTGGAATAGTCTGCTTGGATATAAGCTGTTATCGGAAGAGATGACAAACAAAATGTTTCGTCTTCAAAGCACCAACTTTGAAAATGAGCATTATGGATATGGAATATGGTTAAAGAAAATGGAAGGGTATTATGTACCCTACATTGAGGGCTGTGATCCTGGTGTAAGTTTTATATCCAGTTACGACCGAGAGGAAGAGGTGCTCATCACTTTAGTAAGTAATTTTGGCAATAATGTTTGGAAACTGAAGCGAGAACTAAAATGGCAGGATTTTATATAAGCACCAGGATTTTGATAGAAACGTACTTGCTCTTGCTTATCTAAATTGAATAACTCTAAGGGCCAGATAGTGCAAGTGTTAAGCTGAAAATAACAGTAAATAAAGGCAATAGATGACTTAAGATTAAAGAGATTATCATAGGGATAGTTGTATGAAAATAGGCCATATGATATAATATTCTTAGTTTTTTTCGTGCACCATACCATGTTTTAATTTGCTTTTCTTCTAATTATATATCCTGTCTAATGTAGAATAAGGAAAGAAGTACAAACTACAGTATATACTTATAATTTAGTAAGGAGCAGTGTTATGGCAGACACGGTTCATGTTAACAATTGTGTTGATCCGGTAAAGGCTTTGTAAGCTCTGGCAAAAATCATAGGGGATAAAGAAGGGGTGGAGATCACTTTAAAGAGCCTTAAAAAAGGAGCAAAGAAAACAAGGAAGAGACCGGCTGTTGCCGGTTAGGAGGGACAAGCGAGTGGAATCATATTTAACAGGAGTAGATCAAACCCAGTTTAGAGTCATCTCATTACCCCCATTTCGTGCTGCGTCATCAGGCGTAGACAACGTGTGCGACTTTTCGAATGATAGTATTTTAGGAAAGTTTGATGCATACTTTTCAGCAATTCAAGTATCAGATAGAGATTCTTTTATGCCCAGAGATTTCTTATATTATGATGAAGAAAAGAGTGGGCTGGTATGGGCGTGGGCACTTACAGAAGATATGGATGATGGTGGAAATGAAGTGATATCTTTTGATGGTGGATATTATTTAACCTATGTCTACGTGGATGGGGATGATGAAATGAGTGGAAAAAGATACAAGGAGGCAATCTCTTATATTGAAAACTCAGATGTATTCGAACTGGACATACGTCCGGGGCATTATATCATGGGACATATTATTACACCATCTGAAATTATAAAAGCCCAGGGATTTGCACAGATGGAAAATTTTGTTCCTATTAAATTTAAGGAGAAATAGTGGTTTATCTTAAAAATGAATTAAAAGACTTTCAAGGTTGTATCTCGATTAATAAGAAGGGATGTACCATATTTGAACAGGCTTAAGGATATTCCGATTATTCAAATAAGGTGTTTAATATCTTTGATACCAAGTTTGCGACTGCCTCTGCAGGTAAGGTCTTTTTTGCTGTAGCAATTCTTAAGCTGATTGAAGAAGGAAGATTAAGCTTTCAAGATACCATTGGTGATTTGCTTGATTTTGACCTAAATCATATAGATTCAATGATAACTGTGGAGCAATTACTCAATCATACCTCTGGCATTCCTGATTATTGTGATGAAAGTGTGATAACCTATTATTCTGATCTTTGGCGGGACTAGATAGTTTTGAAAATTGACCTGTTGATAAAAGTGGTTTATGTCACTTTTTCAACAGGTCCAAACTTGTCCAAATCTGTTTAACTAAAAGTTCTGAGTTTTTACATCGACTGTTTTGGTATTTTTAATTTTATTTTTTCTTAGTTTCAGTTGCAGCTGCTGGTTTTTCATCGGAAGAGCCTGCTTTTACTTTGCTCTCATCTGTTTTTGTTTCTTTTGTTGCAGTGCTTTCCTTCTTGGTCTCATCTTTCTTGGACTCTGCAGCAGAAGTGCTTTCTTTCGCTTCTTTTGTAGTAGCTTCAGTTGTAGCAGCTTCTTTTGTAGCAGCCTCAGTTGTAACTGCTTCTGTGGTAATATCGGCTTTTGTAGCAGCGGTTGTTTCTGAAGTTTTGGTGCTACCACAAGCAGAGATAGCTGCCATTGTCAAAATTGCTACACCTGTCAAAAATAATTTCTTTGTTGTTAACTTCATAATAAATTTCCTCCTCAAGACTGTATTGGTATCATCAATATGTTCTGACCTTCAGTTATCTTATTTTTCTGAAGTCAAAAGTTATTTTAGCACCAGAATATAACAGAATCAATGGGGCATTAGTTGCTTTTTTCTTAATAAAATGTGAATTAAATATTAAAAAAAGATAAATGTAAAAAGTGTGTCTGAATTCACAAAAAATTCACAGAAAAAACACAGATTAAGCAAACTTCCATCACAATTTCGGTTTCTAATTTTTAATATCGTGACTCGTTTACCTCTAACACATGTAACACACGGGCAACTGGCCGGGTAAAACCGTTGCCAATGCCCAGGGCTATTGCAGTGATGGCAGCCAGGGATATGTTATGGTAGACATACCAGGCTGCTATTCCCTCATGGCCCACTCCACGGAAGAGGAGGTAGCAAGGGATTTTATCTGTTTTGAACATCCGGATGGGGTAGTGGTGGTCTGTGACGCAACCTGTCTGGAACGTAATTTAAATCTGGTGTTACAGGTTCTGGAGGCCACGCCTAAGGCCGTCGTCTGTGTAAATCTCATGGATGAAGCGAAGAAAAAGAGGATTGATATCCGGCTTGATTTACTGGAAGAGCGGCTGGGTGTACCTGTGGCAGGAACTGCGGCCAGAAGTAAAAAGGGGCTGGACCAGATATATACCTGTTTAAGACGCTGCCTTGAGGAAGAAGATAAGATAGAAGACGCAAACGTGGACTTTATAGACGAGGTAAAATTAGAAGAGACGCTTGAAAAAGGGATAGAGGAAACTACAGACAAATCAGAGGAGTCAGAGAAACCGCAAGAATCTAAAATAGCAGAAGGAATTGAACTTGCAGACGCAATCGAAGACGTAGAAGCATTCCCGGAAGAACCGATACAAAATTCGAAGGAAAAAGAAAAACGCCCAGTACTAATCCGTTATCCTCAATATATTGAGGATGCCATTGAAGCCCTTTCCCCTGTGGTGGAGAATGCTTCCGATGGTAAGATAAACATCCGCTGGCTATGTGCCAGATTATTAGATTCCATTGATAATCTTATGCAGGCGGTTAAAAAGTATGTAAGCTCTGTTGCTGAATCCGGGGAAGTGGCAGAGTGTTTAGAGAAAATCCGAAGCGAGTGGAGAGCCAGAGGAATCCACCAGGAAAAAGTAAGCGATGATATGGCTTCCGTATTCGTTAAGAAGGCAGAATATTTATGTCGCGGAGTCGTAATATATGAGAATCAGACCTATAACAGGAAAGATCGGAAGCTGGATTTTATATTTACCAGCAAGTCCACCGGCTTTCCCATTATGTTTCTGGTTCTTCTTGGGATTTTTTGGCTGACCATTACCGGGGCCAATTATCCCTCCCAGCTTCTTAGCAATGTTTTGTTTGGGTTTGAAGACCTCCTTTCAAAAGGAGCAGCATGGGCAGGCGTTCCGGAACTTATTTCCAATCTTCTGGTCCATGGCATGTACCGCAGTCTTGCCTGGGTCGTATCTGTAATGCTTCCGCCAATGGCAATCTTTTTTCCGTTGTTTACCCTTCTGGAAGATTTTGGATACCTGCCCAGAGTGGCGTTTAACCTGGATCGCTGCTTTAAGCGATGCTCCGCTTGTGGGAAGCAGGCGCTTACCATGTGACAGAGGAAATCTATGCTTTTTCATATAGAAAAGGAGCCATTATTCACTTGACACAATTTCCTCAAAATGGTATAGTTACAACATCAAACTGTAACTAAAAATAGTACAGAAAATAATGGAAAATGTCCAGTCGACTGGCTGCGGCAGGTAAAAAAGGAGGTACTTGGTTGGGTTTTTCAATTGATGTGAGCGTCCCTGTTCTGACTGTATTCTTACAGGGAATCGTAAGCTTTTTCTCTCCCTGTGTTCTACCTCTGATTCCTCTTTACATTGGGTATTTATCCGGAGGAACCGGAATCGCAAAAGAGGATGGAAGAACGGAATATGACCGGAAAAAGGTCATGGTTCACACCGTATGTTTTGTAATTGGAATCAGCTTTACTTTCTTTTTGCTGGGACTTGGTGTTTCAGCTCTTGGAAACTTTTTTAAATCCAACCAGCTTTTATTTGCCAGAGTTGGGGGAATCATTGTTTTCTTCTTTGGTCTTTATCAGACAGGAATTCTTGGAACCTCCTCTATGCTTGAGAAGGACAGAAGACTTTCCCTATCCTTTGACAAGTTAGCCATGTCCCCATTTACCGCTCTTTTGATGGGCTTTACCTTCAGCTTTGCGTGGACGCCCTGTGTAGGTCCTGCTCTTGCAAGCGTTCTCATTATGGCGGCATCTGCGTCTACAAAATCCCTTGGTTTTGTCCTCATTGGAGTCTATACCTTAGGTTTTGTTCTTCCATTTTTAGCAGTAGGCTTTTTTACCACCACAGTGCTGGAGTTTTTTAAGACTCACAAGCATGTGACAAAGAGTGCTGTTAAAGCAGGCGGCATTCTCATGATATTAATGGGTATTCTAATGTTTACCGGAAAAATGAATGCATTGACCGGCTACCTGTCATCCTTTCAGGCTCCTTCCATTTCCAGTGAAAAGGAAACGACGAAGAGTAGGGAATCTAAGGAAAGAGAGACAACGGTTGAGGAAACAACTTCCTCTGCCAATGAAACCAGTACATCTGTAAGTGACGGAGAGAGCGAAGAAGACAAGCCGCTTCCAGCCATTGATTTTACATTAAAAGACCAGTTTGGGAAGACACATTCCCTTTCTGATTATAAAGGGAAAACAATTTTTCTTAATTTCTGGGCTACCTGGTGCCCGCCGTGCCGTGCAGAGATGCCGGATATCCAAAGCCTCTATGAGACTCAGGAAACAGAAGGAGAGAATGGGGTAATCATATTAGGAGTTGCTGCTCCTAATTATGGAAGAGAAAAAGATGAACAGGTGATTAAGGAATTTCTTGAAAAAAATGGTTATACGTATCCTGTGTTAATGGATACCAATGCTGAATTATTTGAAGCCTATGGCATATACTCTTTCCCAACCACCTATATGATAGATCGTGATGGAAATGTATTTGGCTATGCCAGCGGGCAATTATCGAAAGATATGATGCAAAGCATCATCAACCAGACCTTGAAAGGAGAGAGAGATTAACTATATGGATAAAAACAGGGCAAGAAGAAATCGGGCTAGAAGAAGAAACAGAAGCATCGGTTATGGTGTTGTAATATTAACAGCCCTGTCAGCGGTCTGGCTGCTTTATACCAATGTAAGCAAGGGAAGCCAGACTGGTTCCGGCAGTCATACAGAAGAGACAAAGCCGGGGACGAGTGAACAGGTGCTGGATTTAAGAAAAAAATTGAAATCCGCCCGAATAGGAAATACCAACTTATCCGGGTTGACCATAGAAGAAGCAGAAGACACCATTGACGAGCGCTATCAGTGGGAGCTGACGGTAAGTGCAGATGGGGATTCTGTTTTACTGGATAATTTAATCGACAGCCAGATTAAGGCAATTAAAAAGAAGCTGGAGGAAACTTCTCCGGAAGAGACCCAGGAGTATGAGATTGATTATGAGGCAATGAAAGAGCCATTTACAAAACAGGCTGAGGAGCTTGCAAATAAATGGAATCAAAGTCCTATGGGTGCCCAGCTGGAATCCTTTAATAAGGAAACAGGGGCATATCAGTATACACCTGGAAAGAACGGCAGAACCTTAGATCAGGCAAAGCTTGTTGAACAGCTAATGGATGCCGTCAAAGCCGATAATTACCAGGCCGAAGTAAAGGCAGAGTTTGCCCAGACACCTCCGGACCGGAGCGAAGCACAGGCAAAGGAGCTCTATAAAGTGATTGGTACCTTTACCACGACCACAACGGATAATAAAAACAGGAATAAAAATATCAGTCTGGCAGTGGACGCCATTAACGGTGTGGTCTTAAAGCCAGGAGAAGAGTTTTCCTTTAACAACACCACTGGAAACCGAACAAAAGAAAAAGGATATCAGCCAGCCGGCGCATACCGTAATGGAATCCTGATTGAGGAACCAGGCGGCGGCGTTTGCCAGGTATCCACCACTCTTTACCACGCCATTATTGAAAGTGGATTTAAGACCACGGAGCGTAATTCCCATAGCTTTGCTCCTTCCTATGTAGAAAAGGGACAGGATGCCATGGTCAGCTTTGACGGATATGCAGGACCGGATTTAAAGTTTAAAAACACCAGTAAGAACTCTGTAGTTGTCCGTGCTTCCCTGGAAGGAAAGAAGCTTAAAATTTCCGTAGTAGGGATTCCATTCCTTGAAGATGGACAAAAGGTCACCATCCGTTCTGAGAAGGTCCGGGATTCAGCTCCATTACCTCCTACCTATGAGGAAAATATAGCTCTTCCCTTTGGAACAGAAAAGATTGTAGATCAGGGAAGTCTTGGAGGCGTATACCGTAGCTTCCGCGTATTTAAAAAGGGAGATACCGTCATTAAGGAAGAGCCTCTTCATAACAGTACGTATAAGGGAAAACCTGCAGTGATACAGAGAAATACCACTCATAAAGTGGAAGAAACCGTTCCGGAGACTACTCACGCACCAGAGACACAACCAGAAACTCAGCCTGAGACAACCGAAATACCTCATGGGCCAGGTGCTGCGTTAACGGAAGCTCAGGAAAATCAATAATAAAGATATAATAGAAGGCCACTTCAGTGTAATTTGCTGAAGTGGCCGTTTTAATACTGACATGATAAGAGGGTTTCCATTTGCATCTCTCCTGAAGTGTTGAAACGTATATCGTACAAGCACCCTGGAATAAGATTTTTCAGGAGGTGTTTTGGATGAATTCAGAAAACACGTCATCACATAAATACAGGCGTACAGAAGTTAAAGTGGAACGAATTTATGTGGGAAACAAGACACCACAGGAGCTGGTAATAGAGCTGATAAAAAAGCGCAGGGAAACGGGGGGACTTATCCCATGACAGCCCAATATCATACAGCCCTCTATATGAGGCTCTCAAAGGATGATGATAGGGTTTTGGAAAGCGCCAGCATCAGCACCCAAAGAAAGATGCTTCGTGCTTATGCAAAAGAACATGGATTTGAAGTATACGATGAATATATAGATGACGGCTACTCCGGTACGAATTTTAACCGACCCGCATGGGAGCGGCTTCTTAAAGATATTGAAGCAAAAGAAGTAAACCTGGTCATTACAAAGGACTTATCCCGCTTGGGAAGAGATTATATCATGACCGGACAATATACGGAACTTTACTTTCCATCAAAAAAGGTTCGTTACATAGCGATCAACGATGGCTATGATTCCGACTGTCCCTTTAATGACATCGCGCCATTTAAAAACATGGTCAATGAAATGTATGCCAGAGATACGTCAAAAAAGATTCGGAGCGCATTTCAGACCAAGATAAAAGAGGGGGCATTCATTGGGAATTTCGCGCCCTATGGCTATAGAAAAGATCCCAACGATAAAAATCATCTTATTATTGACCCGGAAACAGCTCCACTGGTCCGAGAAATATTTTTACGGGCAGAAAACGGAGAATCTCCTTATCAGATTGCAGATAGCCTAAATGAACGAAAGGTGGAGACCCCTCTCCAGTACCGTTTTATGACTCATCCTCATTTAAAGCAGGACGAAGCCTCCAACGATTCCAAATGGACCTCTGGAACCATCTGTAAGATGCTTTCCAATGAAGTCTACTTAGGCCATATCGTTCAGGGAAAAACGGTAAAACTATCTTTTAAAAGCCATATGACCCTATCCCAGCCAAGAAAAGAGTGGGTCGTGGTAAAGAATAAACACGATGCTATAATAACTCAGGAAATATTTGACCAGGTAAGCAGACGCAGCGTTCCCAGAAAAAAACATGAGGAATCCGAGTTTCACAATATCTTCTCTGGTCTTGTCATTTGTAGAGACTGTCAAAGAAATATGTCTGTTACAGGAAATAGTAAAAGGCCAAATCACCATGAGCTGGTATGCAGCGGTTATAAGCAATATGGAAAAAAGGAATGCACCAGTCATAAAATCAGTTATGAAACCCTATATGAGGTGGTAGCCGAGGAAATAGAAGCACTTCTGGATTTAACAGAAAAAAGAAAGGAAGAGCTTTACAATGCCCTAAAGAAAACAGGAAACCTCTGCCGTCAGAAGGAACCTGCCAGGGCTTTGGATATATTAAAAAAGCGTTACAGAGAAATTGACCGCATCATAAGTCAGCTTTACGTGGATAAGGTAAATGAGAAAATCACAGAGGAGCGATTTTACCATTTGCTTTCCTCTTTGGAGCAGGAGCAGGAGGGAATTGAGTGTAAGCTAAAAAAGACAGAACAAGGGACTGCATTACAACACCAGGGAGAGCAGGGGGAACAGGAGCTTGACCATTTGTTAAAAGAAGTTACTGGCGAACAGGAAATGACATCACAGCTTCTAAATGCATTCATAGAAAAAATAGAAGTGTACGAAAGGACTACAAACGGTTCTCAGACGATACGAATTTCTTTCAAATCAGAGTCTCCAATAAAAGAAGGATCATAATAAAAAAAATTTCGTGGCATAAATTTCTGCTGACATGTGCATGGGCTTTGGGTGCAATGCAGCAGGGATTGTTGGCTGTCGGATCATTGATTCCCCAAGGGAACGCCTCATTGCCATGATAACCAACAATTTTGTACCCTGCAACGGCAGATTTCCACAACCATACAAAGGGAAACTATTTGGTGATCCCATTTGAGTCCCGTAATTTTAGCTGCTTTTTTATGATATCAATAATAGCTATTTTTTCATCTGTACTTAAATCAGAATCTCTTAACCTTCGTTCTATGAAGTCAAGATAGAATTCATTTATTTTATCTGAGAGAGCTTCAAAATCCATGGTATCTGAATGGTGTATTTCAATGGATGGAATGTTTTTACTTTTCAATGTGTTCCCACTTAAATGTGATGTTAATTCATGGTATGAAAGGGAAAGCATGTCCTATTACGGAGCAAGAGGAATTCAGTAGAAGCTTGCATATTTGAATCAGTAGTTATAAAATAATCATAATAAAGACATGGTATGAGGCGTTCATACGTAAGGCAAAGGAGCATTTGATGATAACGATAAAGAAAATGGCAGAGCTTTTAGGAACCAGTACCACCACAGTATCCAATGTAATTCATGGAAAGACTGGTGAAGTCTCCCCGGCCATGGTGGAGAAAGTACAGCAGCTCCTTTTAGAATATGATTATGTCCCAAATATCAATGCAAGAAATCTGGCAAGGAATAAATCCGGCATCATTGGATTGGCCATGAAGGCCTGCCGGGATAAATATGAGAATTTTATTAAAGACCCTTTTGCCGGAGAACTGACCGGTGCTGTTGAAAGCTGTGTAAGAGCAGGCGGATACTTCACCATGCTTTATATCTCCGACGATATCACAGAAATCATCAGCTCTGTAGCCAGTTGGAATGTAGACGGACTGATTTTACATGGTATGCAGGCAGAGGATGGGGCAAAGATTACGGAAAAAATTAAAAAGCCAATGGTATTTATCGATTGCTATCTGGAAGAAACCGTGCCTGACTATGTCAATGTGGGAAGCCAGGACAGAAAGGGCTGTTACGATATCACCAGATATTTAATCGGTCATGGTCATGAAAGAATCGCCTTTTTAGCCGACAACCGTTTTGGTGTTGATTTTGAGCGTTTAAAAGGTTTTCAGGATGCATTAAGGGAAGTTGGTATCCTGTATACAGAGGAACATTTTATCATGCTCCAGCCAAATGGCGATGATTTATCCAAAACTCTTGATGATGTATACAAAAAGGTAGGAGATTTTACTGCGTTTGTATGTGCCTCTGATTACTATGCGGCCCATATTTTAAATGATTTAAAAGACCGTGGAGTTAAAATACCAGAGGATATTTCCATTGTAGGCTTTGATGACAATGTTTACAGCCAGATCGTAAGACCGGCTCTTACAACGGTTCATCAGGATGTAACGGAAAAAGGAAGCCTGGCAGTTGATAAGTTATTACAGATGATACAGCAGGAGGAAATCGGGGAGCGGATCATTCGGCTTCCGGTGGAAATCGTAGAACGGGATTCGGTAAAAAAAGGAAAGGGAATGCATGTGTAAGCAGCATGCGTTTCCTTTCTTTTTTTGTCATTTTCTTCAGGTCGCATTTTGTGGAGAAAAAAGAAAAAGAAATTGTTGCCATGGAGACTATAAAGTGCTAATATGATATTTAAGATAACTTATGCGCATAAGTTACAATAAAGTATAAAATAATATCAATAATAACAGCAATATGTAGAAAGGGGAGCGTTATGAAGAAAAAAGTATTAGCAATGGCAATGATGGGAGTTATGGCAATGTCTCTTATGACTGGTTGTGGAGAAAAGGCAGCATCTCAGACAGGAGATTCCCAAGCGGGGACAGAACAAACCCAGACCCAGGCAAAGTCAAGCGGTCAGGCAATCCGTATTGTAAATGGTAAGATTGAGATTGATGAGCCCTTAAAGGCATTTGCCAAGAAGTATCAGGAGAAGACTGGTCAGGAAGTAATCATTGAATCCTTAGGAGGCGGAGCCGATATCAACGGTACCTTAAAAGGATACTTGGCTGCAGGCAACATGCCGGATCTCTTTGTCTTTGGCGGAGAAGGAGATTTTAAGACCTGGAAAGATTACATGACAGATTTAAGCGGGGAAGAGTGGGCGTCTCAAACTGAGTTCAGCTTTAAGGATGAGGCTGGAAAGGTAGTGGGCTTTCCTTATGCAGTGGAAGGCTTTGGAATTACATATAACAAAGATATCTTAGAGAAGGCAGGCGTTGATCCGGCTTCCCTTACCTCCTACGATGCCTATAAAAAAGCATTTGAAGCCATTGACAGCAAAAAAGAGGAGCTTGGAATTACCGCTGTCTGTTCCGTAGCAGCAGAATCCGGACAGATGTATTGGTCAACTGGAAATCACCTTTTTGGCTATTACCTTTCCGGCGGTCTTAAAAGAGGGGATACCACTTATATTGATATGCTGAAGGAAGGGAAGACGGATACAGGACGTCTTGGTGAGTTTGCTGATTACATGAAGCTCTTATTTGATTATTCCGATCCCACCACCTTGATCTCAGGAACCTACGATGATCAGCTGGCTTTATGGGCTCAGGGAAAAACAGCATTTATCACACAGGGAAACTGGATCGATCCGTCACTTCCAGACTATCAGGTATCCTTTGATTGCGGAATTGCCCCGTTTGCATTTACCAAGGAAGAGATGAAGGGGATTCTTGCAGACTGTCCATCCTGGTGGGCTGTTTATAACAAAGGAACCCAGATTGATGCAGCAAAGGCATTTTTAAAGGAGCTTGCCTTATCTGAGGAAGGCCAGAAATGTCTGGTAACGGAATGCGGAATGATTTCCCCTTATACCTCCAACAAATTAAGTCCTTCCACACCATTGGCCATGAACTTAAAAACTTATGTTGATTCTGGAAATACGTATTCCTGGGAATGGACCAAGATGCCGGAGGGCATTGCCATGAATGCCACTGGAGCTGTATTTGAGCTTTATGCCAAGGGCCAGATCGACAGAGATGGTTTTGTGGACATGATGAGTACAGCAATTGCAGATTATGTGAAATAGTTCCGGCAGGGCGGCAAGAAACTTTGCCGCCCTCCTTAAACCAATGCAAAAGGGGAAGAGGGGTAGGATCATGGTAGAGGAGAAAAATAGAAAAATAATAGCAGCTTTTGTTTTGGCTTTTGGTACTTTCGCAGTCCTGATTGCCTTGTATCTCGATGTGTTTCACCGGGAAGCGCAGATCAGGGGAGGTCTGTTAGTCATAGGGCTTTTGTTCCTGCTTACAGGAGTGCGGCTTTATCCGGTGAAGAACCGTAAAAGAATGGTAAATATATTGTTTTTGCTGCCGTTACTCACTGCGTTTTGTATAACCGTTCTGATTCCCTTTGTATTCGGGATTTTTTATTCCTTTACCAATTGGAATGGAATCAAATTTACACAGTTTGTAGGGCTTAATAATTACATACAGATGTTTCAGGCACCGGATTATTTATACTCCCTGTTCATCACATTCCTGTTTACGGTTTTAAACATGACTACGGTCAATGTCATGGCATTTGCTCTGGCACTCTTATGTACGTCCGGGGTAAGGGGAAAGAATTTTTACAGGGCTTCCTTCTTTCTTCCCAATCTGATTGGCGGTATTGTTTTAGGATATGTGTGGCAGTTTATTTTTAACAAGGTATTTCCTTCCCTGTTAAAGGGCAGCGTATCCATGCTGACGGATCCCAATCTTGCCCTCATTGCTATCTTAATCGTCAGTACCTGGCAGTACGCCGGATATATTATGATGATTTATGTAACTGGACTTCAAAGTGTTCCAAAGGATATTTTAGAGGCAGCAGGAGTGGACGGTGCCGGACGGTTCCAGACCTTGATTCATATGAAGCTACCTATGATTGCCAATACCTTTACGGTGTGCATATTCCTGACCCTTGTAAATTCCTTTAAGCAGTTTGATTTGAATTTCGCTATCACCAACGGCGCACCAAGCAGGATTCTGGGGGCAAAGGCCATCGCTTCCACGGAATTTCTGGCTTTGAATATTTTTAATACCGCCATTGCAAAGAACCAGTATGCACTGGGGCAGACGAAAGCTGTGGTATTCTTTGTGATTCTTGCCATGGTGTCCATGACCCAGGTCTATTTCAGTAAAAAGAAGGAGGTGGAGCTGTAATGAACCGGAGAAAAATAATTCATTTTGGAACCCAGTTGGTTGCAATCGTAATCTCTTTTACCATACTGTCTCCTTTTCTTCTCGTTCTCTTTAATTCAGCAAAAAAGAGTGCGGATATCGTCATAAGCCCCATTGCATTTCCAAGAAACTGGGGGCAGCTGTTTATTAACTTATCCAATGTGATACATAACCAGAATTTCAGTTATTTTAAATCCTTTCGAAGTTCCTTATTCATTACTGCAGTCAGCCTGACTTTATTGATTCTGCTTTCCAGCATGTCAGCGTGGGTGCTGGTGCGCAATAAGACCAGGTGGTCCGATATCATTTTTATGGTGTTTGTGGCGTCTATGGTAATCCCGTTTCAGGTGGTCATGCTGCCGCTTTTATCCACCTTTCGGGGATTATCAGACTTTGTTGGAATTCGGTTCTTAAGCAGTTATACGGGAATCATCATTGCCTATCTTGGCTTTGGCGGCTCCATGTCCGTATTCATCCTTCACGGATTTATTAAAGGGATTCCAAGAGAGCTTGAGGAAGCAGCGTGGATTGACGGGTGCAGCCCGGAAGGAACCTTTTTTCGAGTGGTATTTCCTTTGTTAAAGCCGGTACAGATGACAGTACTGATTCTAAATGGAATATGGATCTGGAATGACTACCTTCTTCCGTCCCTGATGTTAGGCTTGAACGGAAGGATTAAGACGCTTCCAGTGGCAGTCAGCAGCTTTGTAGGCTCTTACGTAAAACAATGGGATTTGATACTTGCAGCAGCATTTCTTGCCATGATACCTGTAATCATTCTGTTCCTATGTGCACAAAAACAGATTATTCAGGGTCTGGTAGAAGGAGCCATTAAATAGAGGAGTAAATGAGATGAATAAAACGTGGTGGAAGGAAGCGGTGGTGTATCAGATATACCCCAGAAGCTTTCAGGACAGCAATGGAGACGGAATTGGAGACTTAAATGGAATCAGGCAGCGGCTTGATTATCTGAAGCTGTTGGGAATTGACGTGATCTGGCTTTCTCCAATCTGTAAGTCCCCCAATGATGACAATGGATACGACATCAGTGATTATCAGGATATTATGAGTGAATTCGGAACCATGGAAGACTTTGATCATCTGTTACAGGAGGCCCATGAAAGAGGCATACGGATCCTGCTTGATTTGGTAGTCAACCATACCTCGGATGAGCACCCCTGGTTTTTAGAGAGCAGAAGGAGCAGGGAGAATCCATACCGGGACTATTACATTTGGAGAGAGGGAAAGGAAGATGGAAGCTGTCCCAATAACTGGGGCTCCTGCTTTAGCGGTTCTGCCTGGGAATATGACAGTGAGACAAAGATGTATTACCTTCATTTATTCTCCAAAAAACAGCCGGATCTAAACTGGGAAAATCCCAGAGTCAGAGACGAAGTATTTGACATGATGGATTGGTGGTGCAGGAAGGGAATTGATGGCTTTCGAATGGACGTCATCAGCATGATATCCAAGGACCCGGCCCTGCCAGATGGAGAGGTCTCCAATGGCCTTTATGGAGATTTTACACCTTACAGCGTTCACGGACCAAAGGTACACGATTATTTAAAAGAAATGAACCGAAGGGTTCTTTCCAAATACGATTTAATGACAGTGGGAGAGACCGCAGGGGTCACCATAGAAGAGGCAAAACGCTACGCCGGAGAAGGGGAAGAAGAGCTTAATATGGTCTTTCACTTTGAACACGTAGACAGTAGTGGAGAGTTTGGTAAATGGACGGATCAAAAGACGGAACTAAGAATACTTAAGGGCATCTTGTCCAAATGGCAGACAGAGCTTGAAAACAGCGCGTGGAACAGTCTTTACTGGGATAATCATGATCAGCCAAGAGCGGTATCAAGGTTTGGAGATGACAGAGAGGAATACCGGGAATTATCGGCAAAGATGCTTGCCACCTGTCTTCACATGATGAAGGGAACGCCCTACATCTATCAGGGAGAAGAGCTTTCCATGACCAATTATCCGTTTGAGGATATGATTCAGTTCAAAGACATTGAGAGCATCAATGCCTACAAGGAACTGGTCGGAGACGGTCACGTCACTCATGAGCGCATGATGGATTATCTGCGCTTTAAGAGCCGGGACAATGCAAGAACTCCCATGCAGTGGGACGATAAGGAGCAGGCAGGCTTTACAAACGGGACTCCATGGCTCTCAGTAAATCCTAATTATAGGGAAATCAATGCAGCCCGGCAGATTGATGATCCTGAATCCGTATTTTCTTATTATAAGAAGCTGATTGCTCTTAGAAAAAAACATGATGTGATCGTATACGGCACTTACCAGCTCATACTTCCAGAGGACTCTCACATATTTGCTTTTATAAGGACCTTAGAGAAAGAACAGGTTCTGGTGCTGTGTAATTTTACGGATCAGGAAGTGAAGGCAGATATACCGGAAGCATTTAACAAAGAAACAACAGAATGCTTCATACAAAACTATAAAGACCGAGAATCCTTAGATAAGGGAATTTTAAGGCCTTATGAGGCTCTCGCATTGTATTGGAAAGAACAATAAAGAATAGATAGGACGGATCAATAAAATGATTAAAAAATGGTGGCAGGATAAGGTGGCATATCAGATTTATCCTAAGAGTTTTAAAGATACCAACAATGACGGCATTGGAGATGTAAAAGGAATCATAGAAAAGCTGGATTATTTAAAGGACTTAGGAGTTGATATTATCTGGCTCTCTCCAATTTATTGCTCTCCCCTGGCAGATCAGGGCTATGATATTTCCGACTATTATCTCATTGATCCCAGGTTCGGTACCATGGAAGAAATGGATGAATTGATCGCAGAAGCAAAAAAGAGAGAGATGTATCTGATCATGGATCTGGTGGTCAATCACTGTTCCGATGAACATGAGTGGTTTCAAAAGGCATTAAAAGACCCGGATGGTGAGTACGGCAATTATTTTTATATCCGGGAAGGCAAAGACGGAAAGGCCCCCAACAACTTAAGATCGTATTTCGGCGGAAGTGTTTGGGAGAGAATCGGAGATACCAACAAGTACTATTTTCACGCATTCCACAAAAAGCAGCCGGACCTTAACTGGGAAAATGAAGTCCTTCGGGAAAAGATATATGAGATGATACGGTGGTGGCTGGAGAAGGGAATTGCTGGATTTCGTATCGATGCTATTATGAACATCAAGAAGGTTCTGCCATTTCATGATTATGAGCCTGACCGGGATGATGGATTGGCTTCCTGCGAAAAGATGGTAGATGAGGCAGAAGGCATTCTGGACTTTTTAAATGAGATGAAGGAAGCGGCATTTGATAAGTACGATGCGTTTACGGTGGGTGAGGTCTTTCGGGAAAAGAAAGAGGATTTGGAGGCGTTCATCGGAGAGAAGGGGTGCTTTTCCTCTATGTTCGACTTTAATGAAACCGTTTTTGGCATCAGTGACAAAGGCTGGTATGACTATCAGCATATCACACCCGATGATTACAGAGACTGCTGCTTTGCCAGCCAGCTTCGGTCAGAGGGCGTAGGTTTTCTGTCAAATATCATTGAAAACCACGATGAACCAAGAGGTGTCAGTCATTATATTCCTAAAGGAGAATGCTCCGACCAGTCTAAAAAGATGCTGGCAACGGTTTATTTTATGCTAAAGGGGCTTCCCTTCATCTATCAGGGGCAGGAAATCGGTATGGAAAATGTGCCTTTTACCTCAATCGAAGACATAGACGATATCTCAACTCTGGATCAGTATCAGGTGGCCTTAAGTCAGGGATTTTCCAAAGAAGAAGCATTTTCAATGGTATGCCGCTACAGCAGGGACAATGCAAGAGTGCCTTTTCAGTGGGATGGAGGAACCAACGCCGGATTCAGCCAGGGGATTCCATGGCTTAAGGTAAATCCCGATTATCGAAATCTTAATCTGGAACTGCAAATAGAGGATGAGGATTCCGTCTTCCATTATTATAAAAAGCTGATTGCCTTACGAAAAAGCAGGGAGCATAAGGAGACCCTTGTATTTGGAGATTTTGAACCTGCTTATACTGATCTAAAGAGAGTCATGGCTTATTATCGGAGCAGCAAAGCTGAGAAAATCTTAATCATTGGCAATTTTAAACCGGAACCACAGGAATTTCTTCTGGAACAGGAAGAGTATGAGGTACTGTTAAATAATAAGAAGGAGTTATCATCAGACGGAAGAAAGCTATTGCTAGATGGATATCAGGCTTTGATTTTAAGATTTCAATAGCAAGAGGAACTAAAAGAAGGTCAGAGAAGACGGCATTCGCCCTTCTTTGACCTTCTTTTTATAGAAAAAGTTTTTTATTTCTCATATATGCTGCGACATACGCGAAGTCCCATATCCGGCCCCTTACCATTGGCTTCATACTTTCCGCGGTAGGAGATCTGGCAGCTGGTTTTATCCCCAAGCCAACCTCCGCCTTTCCAGACACGGTAATTTCCACTTCCGATTAAAAGATCCTGATACCAGTTAAAACACCATTCCCTGACATTTCCAGACATATCGTAAAGGCCCAGTTCGTTGGGCTTTTTAGAACCAACGGGATGAGTCGAATTCCGATTGTTTTCAATGCGGGTCCATTCCCAGTCACCGGTTAAAAATTCCTTCCCGGAGTTCCTGAAATACCATGTGGTCTCTTCTTCATTATTGCCGCCGCTATAGGTATACTGTTTGCTCTCCATACCTCCGCCGGCAGCATATTGCCATTCTGCTTCTGTGGGCAGCCGGTAACCGTTTGCTCCCTCATTCACAGATATCGTCCATTTTATATCATCAAATTCACTTACGTTTTCTGGGTCCTTATTACTTTTATCAATGGAGTAATAAGGGGTTAATCCTTCTTTTTCGCTTCTCTTATTGCAATACTCAATGGCATCATACCAGCTTACTGTTTCAACCGGCAGTGTCTCACCTTGAAAACCAGAAGGATTATTGCCCATCACATCCGTCCATTCCTTTTGGGTCACCTCATATTTGCCAATATAAAAATCCGAGATGGTTTCTGCTTGTCCCTGTGAAAGAGACGTAGTATCTGCAGCAGCGTTGCCTTTGACTAACACGAGACTTTCCTGTTCTTCTTTCGAACAACCGCAGGAAAATACGGCTACTGCAATCAAAAGCAAGATCAGTTTTTTCCCCATAGCTGTAATCCTTTCCGTATGGTTTTCTCTGCTTAAAACAATTTCCTCATTCATAAAATGTATGGATACATAACAATACATGTTATGGAAATTCCAAAACTGCAATATTTAAATAGTATGTAGGTAAGTACAGTGTTAATTAGATAATTACACCTTATCAGGTGCTATATAAAATTACCAAACAGTTACATTAGCATTTCCGCTGCTCTGATAGCCCTCAACGCACATTGCCTGATAAGACCAGGAATTACCTAAATTCATACCTTTGCTTCTCCATGCATTTGCGTGGTTTGCAAAGTTGATCTGAGCATTGCTGCCAGTAGGTCTCTTAGACTGTCTGACACTCCAGTACTGTGGGAATGTCTGATAACCATCAATAGATGGAGCGTTGTAACGCATGGTTGTATAGATGTCGTAGGTAGCACCGTCACTGCTTACGGTTCCCTTATAGGTGCCAGTTGGTCTGTAGGATCCCCAGCTGTCAACTACATAATATTCAATTAAAGAGTTTCTTGTCCAACCGTAAAAGGTCAGATAACTGTTTCCAGATGGAGCAAAAACACCTGCGTTATAGTTAACGACTCTGTTAGGAGTTCCGTAAGTCCAGCCTTTACCAACAACAAAGTTGCCACAGTTGGTCCAGTTTACACTGAAATTACCGCCAGAGCCATTGACCATATTTACATATCCGCCGCCATCATCATAGTTCTGCCAATAGTCTGTGGCAGCATATGTAGTACCAGCAAAGATACTTGAAATACCCATTGCAATAACAAATACAAATGATAAGACCTTTTTACTTACTTTGTTCATATGATTCCCCTCCTGTTTAAAGAAACATGGTACTTGTACTTACCTACATACGATATAAATATTACCTAAAAATGTCCTCCTTTTCTTATATAGACAGCTCTTCTAACAATAACAGGAAAGCCGCCTTTTATTCGGTTATCATGCGGGATGTAACTAGTAAAATGATTGTGGATTGTACCTTTGACCAAGAATTAGTCAGGTAAAACTAAGAAGTTTAAAAGATTAGTCTGAATTCAGGCTATAGAAAAATAAAAAATCTCCATTACGCACATATTATCAGCCATGGACATGTTTGTAAATGGTTTGTAATAAAATTAATAATTTTTGGTTAATGTTACCAATTGTTTGTATCGCCTGTGTAACAAAATAATTTTTTTTTGTCTATTTTTTATTTTTTGAGACATTCGTTTTTTTGCCATATAAAAGCCTTTTTCCTATGGGATAAAAGCATTAATATGATCCATATGCATACATGTAATGAAAAGGATGGTGAGCAGCTTTGAATATTTTTATTTACAGCCGAAAGTCTGTTTATACAGGAAAAGGCGAGAGCGTGGAAAACCAGGTGGAGATGTGCAAAGAATATATTTCAGATAAACTGCCAAATGCCAAGCAGGCAGAGATAAGCATTTATGAGGACGAAGGATTTTCCGCGAAAAATACCAACCGGCCTCAGTTTCAGCAGATGCTTAAGGATTTAAAACGTATAAGACCTCAATACGTCATCTGCTATCGTCTGGACCGTATCAGCCGTAATGTCAGCGACTTTTCTTCTCTCATTGAGGAGCTGAATCATCAGAATATATCCTTCATCTGCATCCGGGAAGAGTTTGATACCTCAAAGCCAATGGGAAAGGCCATGATGTACATAGCCTCTGTCTTTGCCCAGCTGGAGCGGGAAACCATAGCCGAGCGTGTCCGGGACAATATGCTTTTACTGGCCCGCACCGGCCGGTGGCTGGGAGGCACTACCCCATTAGGCTATACCTCTGAAAAGCTTCAGGAGGTTGTTTTAGACGGCAAACTTAAAACCGCCTGCAAACTAAAGGAAAATCCAGGAGAGCTCTCTATCGTAAGCAGTATCTATGAGAAATTTTTAGAGCTTTGCAGTGTTTCCGGTGTCAGCAAATATCTGATCAGAGAGGGGATCGGGACCAGGAATGGAAACATGTTTTCTCTTCCTGGAATCAAAGAGATTCTGCAAAATCCCGTTTATTGTATTGCCGATGAGGAGGCTTGGGATTTTTTTAGGAAACATCATGCAGATATCTGCTTTGAACGGCCTGATTGTTCTAATAGATATGGATTATTATCCTACAACAAACGGGATTACCGGAAAAAAAGCGCCCCAAGGCAGGAAATGGACCAATGGATCGTGGCTATGGGAAAGCATAAAGGAGTGGTATCCGGTAAGAAATGGGTGACAGTGCAGGAGATACTTAAGAGTAATATTCCCACTGGAAAAAAGCCCTCTATCATGCACAACAGCTATTCCCTGTTATCAGGAACCATCTATTGCAGTCAATGCAACAGCCGCATGTTTGCAAAACAGAGAAGGAGCAAGGAAAGAATCAGCGACGAAAGAAGTCAGAAATCATATGATTATATCTGTAACAGCAAGCTACGTGCCGGTACAGATCTATGTAACTGCTTTAATTTAAACGGAAGGCAGGCGGATAACATGGTCTTCGAATCCCTGCTTCCCTATATGAATGAGAATAAAAATATCTTTTTACTGCTGGATAAACTGAAACGTGAGATACAAAAGCAGATAGAGAAAGATCCCTGTAAGGTGATAGAAGATAAAATCAAAAAAAACACTGGTGAAATCAATAATCTAATCAGAACACTGTCCCATGATAATCTGGGAGAAGCCTTTATAAGCCGGGTAAATGAAAAAATAAGTGAGCTTGAGGGAGAGATTACATCTTTATTGGAAGAACAGAGCCGTCTTAAAAACAAGGCAGGCAGCTATGAGGAGAGCTCCCTTAAAATCAACCAGGCTTCTCATGACTTAATAAGTGTTAGAAGGATTTATAGAATTATGACCTTGGAAGAAAAACGGACTTTGATTAAATTAATGGTTCAAAAAATTGTTTGGGATGGTAAAAAGCTGCATGTTTACATAGATCAGTAGTTTCCCTTTGACTGGTGGCGCATTCCCAACCATGATTGCAATTATAACCATGTTTTTTATCGGGGGCGCCACTGGTCTTTCTTCCACGGTGCTGTCTGCCGCCATTCTCTCTGGTGTCATTGTACTTGGAATCGTCATGACCCTTGTGATTTCAAAGCTTTTGTCCGTTACCATCTTAAAGGGAGTGCCTTCTTCCTTTACCCTGGAGCTGCCTCCTTACAGAAGACCTCAGATTGGCAAGGTCATTGTTCGGTCCATATTCGACCGGACTCTGTTTGTACTCGGCCGCGCTGTAGTGATTGCAGCCCCGGCAGGTATGGTCATCTGGCTCATGGCAAATCTGACAATAGGAGATGTCACCTTGTTATCCCTCTGTTCCGGATTTTTGGATCCATTTGCAAGAGCCATCGGGCTTGACGGAGTCATTCTTTTGGCGTTTATCCTGGGATTTCCCGCCAATGAAATTGTTGTGCCCATCATCATTATGGCTTATATGGCAGAAGGAAAGCTGCTTCAGATCGACGATCTGTCTGTTTTAAAACACCTTCTGGTATCCAATGGCTGGACCTGGATTACGGCTGTGAGCACCCTTTTATTTTCCCTGATGCACTGGCCCTGTTCCACCACTTGCCTGACCATACGAAAGGAAACTCAGAGCATGAAATGGACCCTGATATCCTGGCTGGTACCCACTGTGACCGGGGTGATAGTCTGTTTTATCTTTGCAACCATTGCCAGAGCCTTCCTGTAATGTTTAAACCTTCCACCATTTGTCTACAATTGGAGTAGAACAACAATCGGAAAGGAGGGAGAAGCGTGAACCGGAGTTACCACGTTTGCGCCCTGTCAGACCAGAAGAAAGCCAGGAGCATTGAAAAAGAGATTAAAAAGGTAGACGGAGTGCAGGATATCAGGATTTCAGAAGATTTAAAAGAAATGCAAATCAAAATGGAATACGAAAAAACACCCGCTGTCATGGAGCGGGTGGTGAACATCTGTAACCGCATCTCTAACGGCTGTGAAGTGAAGTATAAATTCACATAGGTGTTGTTAATGGTGATTTATGAAAGTTATAAAACGTCGCGAGGTACTGAAGCTCAGTACGGCCGTGGCGTTTTATATTTTTAATATTTAAGGTGGGGAAAATAATTGCTCATTGGATTGGGATATGTTACCATGGTGGTATGGAACAATCGTGTTACAGGGTGTGTTGGCCTCATTCTTTGATAGAATGGGGGTGGTGCTGATGAAGTATGACTTTAAAGATCTTATGACCTTTGGTCTTTTCGTTCTGGCATTACTTACATTCGTTTTTACGTTTAGTAAGTAACAATACATAAGAAAAACCACCCTGATACTTGACCGGTACGGGTGGCTTCTCTATCCTGATTTGGGTCAACCCCTTTGTGGGCGGTTGTTCCTCTTGTAATTCTAATATAACACATATGGATTTGTTTGACAATATATATCTACTGACCTTTCTCTTCTTACAGAGCTTCCTTAACCGCAAGCTGCAATTCTTTCCATTTTTTCATCAAAAGATCCGTAGACCAGTCATAAAAATCTCTTGTATCATACATTCTGTAATCGCATTCCTGAGCGACAAGAAGCAGGGTGTATATGTCATACCACAACGCCCGGATGGATTCTTCCTGAGAAAAGGCTTCTTTTCCATAACCGAAGCGGAAATCCTCATGACTCTCATAAGTACGAAATCCCACTTCCATGAGAGGATCTCCCCACACGCATCGTTCCCAGTCAATCAATCCGCTGATCTGGTTATCCTTTATAAATATGTTTCCATCCCATAAGTCCCAGTGAACCAGGCATGGTGTGGTAACAGACTGAAAGAATGGTTTACTAAGGGTTAAGCATTCTTTTAGCTGGAGAGAAGGGATTTTCAAATCCACTGACATGTATTCTGCGTCCTTTAAGGCATACTCTATGATCTGGGAGAACACGAAAAACCAGTTGTTGCCCTGTAAATCCCCATTTCCCATATATCCAAAGATATCCCCGGTTATTTGATTGATCTCTCTGTTAAGCCTTCCGGAATGGATTCTGATCTGCTTTTTCACTTCGTCTGAAAGCTTTTCCTGCTGGGATGAAAAGCTGGCACCTTTAAGCTCCTCCATAAAGAAATAAGGAGAACCGCATAAGGAGCAGCTATCATCATAAAATAGAACCTTTGCAGCGGGAAGAGATGTTTTTCTGGCAACCAGATTCATGGCGTAAACTTCACTAGCCATGATATTTTTCTCATAGGACATGGTACGGACTTCTTTGGGAGGTGCAATCTTGAGTATACAGGAGCGTCCCCCGGAGAAAGAAATTCTGTAAGCAACATTAAAGTAGCCCTCGGTCAGTTCCAAGATTTCCGTACATGTTTCAAGGGGAAATGCATTGGCGGCCATACGGTGCAGCGTATCTTTTGTCTGTGAATTTTTCGTCTTACTTATCATAGAGAAGAACCTCCCGTTTTTAATGTGGATCCTTGATGGTATTATACCATTGTTGGAACAGTCAGAAAAGGAAACTTATGAAAATAGTTGATTTCTTGCATGGATTAACTGATATTTGGGATAGTAATGTTTATCGTAAAAAAAGAACGGTACCAGTCTGATTGTAGTTAAGAAGGAACCGTTCTTTTTCTATGTATTATTATGCTTTTTTTGCAAATTCACCGATCTGCTTGTCCATATTGGAGATATGTTTGGTCAGCCAATCAAGAATCATCTGATTCGCATTAAGGATTACCAGTAAATTTCCACCGGAAGAATTGTAATCACTCTTAATCTTATTAAGCTGAGTAATAAAGGCTGTATGAGCCGCCTTTTGTTCCTGATATCCAGGATACTTAATGCTTAACATGTATTTTTCCTCATCGGCAAAATGCTTTTTGGTATAATCATCGAGGAACTCAAGAAGCTCCCCTACATATTCCTTTGCCCGATTATTCTTTCCAGCTTCAAAGAGAGCTTCCGCTTTCTGAAACCACATCTTGTGCTGGTCGTCGATCATAGAAATCCCAACGGATAAATTTTGTGTCCAAGGCATAACTTTTTTCCTCCTGATAGTATTAATACTTTAATTAACATTATAAACCCATATATTGGAAAAAGCAATGAGTAAAACTGAAAGTAGTAACTATTACCATATTTTTGTTATAGGTAAAACCTAAGCCTAAAAGAAGCGTTTGAGTTTGACGTTCCCACTCAGCAATGCTATAATTTTTACTTAGTAAACAGTAAGGGAGAATGATTATGGAGGCAGATGGAATCCGTCTGAATAAATTTTTAAGTGAAGCAGGGATTTGTTCCCGTAGGGAGGCGGACCGTCTCATAGAGGCTGGAAAAGTGAAGATTAATGGACAAGCCGCAGCAACCGGTCAAAAGGTTCTTCCCGGCCAGTCCGTAACCGTGAAAGGCCGTGTGATAACCGCATCCGGTCGAAAGGAAAGCCACAAGGAAAAGCAGGTTCTCTTAGCCGTCCATAAGCCCAAAGGCATTGTATGCACCACTTCCGATAAGGACAGGGCTCCTAACATAGTGGATATGTTAGACTATCCGGTCCGTATTTACCCCATCGGACGTCTGGACAAGGAATCCGAAGGCTTAATCCTCATGACAAACCAGGGAGACCTGGTGAATAAAATGATGCGCAGCGGAAATGCTCATGAAAAGGAATATCTTGTAAAAGTAAATCGTCCCGTAACAGACGATTTTATCCGTAAGATGAAAAAGGGAGTTCATTTATCCGAGTTAGATGTAACCACAAAGCCCTGTTTTGTTGCAAAAACCGGAGAAAAAGCATTTAAGATCATCTTGACTCAAGGTCTTAACCGCCAGATCCGCCGAATGTGCAAGGAACTGGGATTTGAGGTACGGCTTCTAAAGCGAATGCGAATCATGAACATTGAGCTGGGAGATTTAAAACCAGGTGCTTACAGAGAGCTCTCTAAAAAAGAATACCACCAGATGAAGGAGGCCATAAAAGGCTCATCCAATCTTTCCTATAAAGAACATAAAAAGGAGTTATCTGATGGACGCTAAAATAAGCAGAATGAAAGAGCTGATCCCCATCTTAAACGAGGCGGGAAAAGCCTATTATCAGGAAAGCCGGGAAATCATGAGCAATTATGAATATGACCGGCTTTACGATGAGCTTTTGGACCTTGAACAGGAGACAGGAGTGGTTCTGTCTAAAAGTCCTACCCAAAACGTAGGCTACCAGGTGCTAAGTGAGCTTCCAAAAGAAGCCCATGACAGCCCCATGCTTTCCCTTGATAAGACAAAAAGTGTGGAATCACTGGCCGATTGGTTAGGCAGTCAGGAAGGAATCCTCTCCTGGAAGCTGGACGGATTGACTGTGGTTTTAAACTATAATAACGGAACCCTTCAAAAAGCAGTCACAAGAGGAAACGGAGAAATCGGAGAGGTCATCACCAATAACGCCAGGGTCTTCTCCAATATCCCCTTAAATATATCCCACAAGGGAGAGCTTGTCCTAAGAGGAGAGGCAATCATCAAGTATTCGGATTTTAACCGGATAAACGAGGAAATCGAAGATGTAGCTGCCAAGTACAAAAACCCCAGAAACTTATGCAGTGGTTCAGTCAGACAGTTGAACAATCAGATCACAGCCAGGAGAAATGTAAACTTTAAGGCGTTTTCACTGGTATCTGCTACAGGCGTCGATTTTCAAAACTCCAGACGGGTCCAGTTTGAATGGTTAAAGGCCCAGGGCTTTGATGTGGTAGATTATAAAATGGTAACAAAGGAGTCCCTTCCTGCATTAGTAGAAGAGTTTGCCGCGGAAGTATCCGGCTATGACATACCTTCTGACGGTCTGGTGCTCATCTATGATGACATTTCCTACGGTGAGTCCTTAGGTCGTACCGCCAAGTTCCCCCGCAATGCCATTGCCTTTAAATGGGCCGATGAGATTCGGGAAACAAAGCTGACCAGGATTTTATGGAGCCCGTCAAGAACCGGTCTTATTAATCCGGTTGCCATCTTTGAACCAGTGGAATTAGAGGGAACCACCGTAAGCCGTGCCAGTGTTCATAATCTAAGCATTATGGAAGCTCTGGAATTAGGAGAAGGGGATTTAATCACTGTATATAAGGCAAATATGATTATCCCTCAGATCGCAGACAATTTAACAAGAAGCAATGATATCGTGATCCCGAAGGAATGTCCGGTGTGCAATGGTCAGACCGAAATACGACAGGTCAACGATGTAAAAAGCCTATACTGCGTAAATCCAGACTGCCAGGCCAAGAGGATTAAGAGCTTTTCCCTGTTTGTCAGCAGAGATGCCTTGAATATAGACGGATTATCGGAAGCCACCCTGGAAAAATTCATTGGAGCCGGATTTATCAAAGAATTTGCTGATATCTTCCATTTGGAGCAGTATGAGGAAACCATCACTCAGATGGAAGGATTCGGAAGAAAATCCTACGACAATTTGATTCAGGCAATCAAGACCGCTTCCAATACTACTCTGCCAAGGCTGATTTATGGTCTGGGAATCGCTGGAATCGGATTATCCAATGCAAAAATGCTCTGTCGAGAATTCCGGTTTGACTTTAATAAAATGCGTCATGCAGAAGAAGAGGAGCTTACTTCCGTATCTGGTATCGGAAAAGTACTGGCAGATGCCTGGATTTATTATTTCAGTCAGGAAAAGAATAACGAGATGGTGGACCGCCTGCTTATGGAGGTCAATATTAAGCAGGAAGCAGAGGCGGAAGGCAGCAGAAAGCTGGAGGGCATGGTATTTGTCATTACTGGCTCTGTTGAGCATTTTGAAAACAGAAAGGCACTCCAGGAGGCCATAGAGGCTCAGGGCGGCAAAGCCACTGGCTCCGTCACTTCAAAAACCACATATTTGATTAACAATGATACTACGTCCAATTCCTCTAAGAATAAGAAGGCAAAGGAACTGGGAGTGCCCATTATTTCGGAGGAAGAATTCATAAAATTACTGGAGGAATAAAATATGCCGATTAAAGTACAAAAGGATCTGCCAGCCAAAGCCGTATTGGAAAAAGAGAACATATTTACCATGGACGAGGACCGTGCCTCAACCCAGGACATACGTCCTCTTGAGATTCTGATCGTGAACCTGATGCCAATCAAGGAAGATACAGAAACTCAGCTTCTTCGCGCCCTTTCTAATACACCCCTCCAGGTGGATTGCTCCTTTCTCATGCTGGAGAGCCATACTTCAAAGAACACCTCTGCAAGCCATTTGAATAAATTTTATAACTATTTTGATGAAGTAAAGAATAAAAAGTTCGATGGAATGATTATCACCGGCGCTCCTGTGGAGCATATGGAATTTGAAGAGGTGAATTACTGGGAAGAGCTGGAACGCATCATGGAATGGAGTAAGACTCATGTAACAAGTACGCTCCATATCTGCTGGGGCGCCCAGGCCGGACTTTATTATCATTATGGAATTCATAAGTTTAAGAGAGACAGTAAATTATCTGGTATCTACAGTCACAAGGTTCTGGATCGGAAGGTGCCATTGGTTCGGAGTATGGATGATTTTATCATGGCTCCCCATTCCAGGTATACTGAGGTGAGAAGAGAAGATATTGATAAAGTTCCTGGGCTTAAGGTACTTGTGGAGTCTAAGGAAGCAGGACTGTTTCTGGTCATGAGCGAGGATGGAAGACAGATCTTTGTCCAGGGGCATCCGGAGTATGACAGGATGACGTTAGATGGGGAGTATCATCGGGATTTGGATAAAGGACTGAACCCGGAGATTCCATGTAATTATTATGAAAATGATGATCCTAGTACGGTTCCGATGCTTAATTGGAGGAATGCGGCAAATACGTTGTATGCCAATTGGTTGAATTATTATGTATATCAGGTAACACCGTTTGACCTTGATGGTGAAGAGGCGGATTACGTGATATAATTGGGAAGAGTGATCATGATTTTACTATACTTCTAAAAAAATATATGAAACTAAAAAACATGAATAACTAAAAAATATAACCAATTAACGAGAGCATCGTCATATAAATCTGGCGGTGCTCTCGTTATATATTGATTCCAGCTTCTTCCTCTTTTATAATAAAAAGTAGGATAAACAATTGAGGAATAATAAGGAGAAAAAACTGTGGACATACATAATCATAATCTAAATATTCATTATACAGCACCTAATGAGGTGTGGGATAAATTGGGGGAATTATATAAGAAAATGCCACATTGGAATGGGCTTGTGGATGGCTGCCCCCAATGGTATGGAAAGGATCAAAAGTTAATTGATGTATCCGTAGAACCCAGCGGATTAACATTTTATGCAGAACTCCCGGAGGAAGAATGGGAGGAATGGTTCTCATTGTTTAAGAGAGAGGCAACAAAACTTTTGGGATATCCAATTGGAGAGCCAGAAGATGGCTTTGAATTTTATTACTGGGAATAGGATATTTGCACCATTAATATCACCTTATAGCTACAGGATATCCTTGCTAAGATTAATGAACATTTATGAATACGGAAAAAAGGAAGATGTGAAGTGTTGCAGAAGATTACTATGATGATTTTATAAATAGTATTGGTCTCGATTTTCTTTCCCAATGAATTATTTTGATTTTATTGTGATACAATGGTCCAAAGGATTAAACCTTTAATTGATGAAAGGATTTATACAATGGAACAAGCAGATGAGTTAGAACTATTAACAAATGAATTTAAGTCCTGTCAAAAATCCCTAATCGCATTAGGGGATGAAACACGGCAGAGTATTATCATGTCTCTTATGGAATGTGATTGCAAGGGAGTAAGAGTAGGTGAAATAACAAATAAAACTCATTTGTCAAGACCTGCGGTATCTCACCACCTACAAATACTAAAAGATGCAGGGATTATTGGGATGAGACGTGAGGGAACGAAAAATTACTACTATCTTGACTCTAAGAAAAATGAATTAAACAAGTTAAAAACATTGTTGCTTCATGTAGAAAAGATTCTTGAAAATGCACCTTGTAGAGGAGAAGAATAAATAAATCATATTGTGGAGGAGAGTAAATATGAATCTATCATTTCCTATTGAGAAGACAGTCAAAGAGCGACACAGCGTGAGAACCTATGAGAACCGTGCACTTTCTGCGGAGGTAAGAAATAAAATCGAAGCCTACATGACAGAGTTAACCAACCCATTTTCCATCGACATTACGTTTGAGCTGTTGAAGAAACACATATCTGGAGACGGGGAAAAGCTGGGAACCTATGGAGTCATAAAAGGCGCTCAGGACTTCATTGCTGCATCCATAAGCAAAGACGAACTCTCTCTGGAAGCCCTGGGGTATTCCTTTGAGGAATTAGTCCTGTATGCCACCTCCCTTGGACTAGGCACCTGCTGGCTAGGCGGCACCTTCGACCACAACAGCTTTGCAACAGCCATGAATTTAAAAGCAGGAGAAGTCATTCCATGTATTTCCCCAATAGGATATCCAGTTGGTAAAAAGAGATTTCTGGAATCCATCATGAGTAAGGTGGTAAAATCGGACCAGAGAATGGATTGGAGCAAGCTATATTTTCAGCAGGGCTTCACACAGCCTTTAACAAAAGAAGAAGCCGGGGAATATGCATTTCCGCTGGAAATGATGCGCCTGGCACCATCTGCGGTCAATAAGCAGCCATGGCGAGTGATTAAAGATAAGGACATATATCATTTTTACAAAGAAAGTACACTGAAAAAGGATGAAGAAAAGGTTGATATACAAAGAGTAGATATGGGGATTGGAGCCTGCCACTTCCATATGGCAGCAATGGAAAAGGGACTAGCGGGAAGATTTGAGAAGCTTGCAACACCTGATATTCAGACCCCCGACCAGATGTTTTATACTTTTTCCTGGATTGTTAGTTAAAAAAACTAATTTACATGTAAGTCCCTAGTTTAAATAGCAGTAGACGTGAAAGTTTAAATTTTTAAAATTTAATTAAACATTTTTCAAGTTTACAATATGATTCTAATTTTATTTCTCTTTCAATGAATGCGCATTTAAAGTAAATAATTCATGGAGGAGAAAACAATGCTACTTAAAAAAGGAGATACAGGTAACAACGTAAGATATTTACAGCAGGGTCTAAGGATTTTGTGCATTAATCCAATACGACTGGATGGTATTTTTGATGATAATACGGTAACCTCGGTAAAAAAATACCAATCAGCACGAGGATTGACATCGGATGGTATTGTTGGTGATGGAACCTGGGGGAAAATAAAATCAGACATAACCCCAATTCAGACCGCTTTAAAGAAAAAAGGCTATTATACCGGAACGATTGATGGAGTAGCAGGAGATGGTACTTATAATGGTTTAGTTAAATTTCAATCAGCAAATGGGCTTACTGCCGACGGTATGGCTGGATGGTTTTGGAATTAATACTCCTTAAAGATAAAGAATGGGGTGTTTTACCACACCCCATTCTTTTAGTTTTATAATTTAAGACAGGTATTCATTTGTAAGTATCTAATTCAGTTAACAGCCTCAGATTCGTTTGTTCGTTTTTATTAAATAGACTGTCTTCAAATTTATCTGGAGAAATAGATGGTTCGTACCATAATTGGCCTTTAAAATAATTATATAGATCCTCATTCTTAAAGATATAACCATGTCTTGCATAAATTTCATTTTTAGCCAGATGAATGATTAAAGGTGGTACTTGATCAAAATCCTGCTTTTGATAAATCCTCATATCCGTATAATATAAAGGTTCCACAACAGAAGAAATATCAGTAACCTCTCGTACTGTTTCTAAATATTTCACCACTTCAGGATAGAAGGAACACTTCTCAAGGTATTGTTTTCGCTCATTTATAGCATTAATCATATCACTTTCTGACCAATGTGAGTAATATCTTTCATGTATCGCATCAAGAAATTCTTCGTCTGTAGTTTCGCTCTCTGTTATTTCCTCTTTGGTTACTTTTGCTTCACTTTTTTTGGTTCTTATCAACTTATACGCACCTGAAATTCCATAGCCAGACAAATTAGTATCCTTCATTTTATAATCCTGCACCTCGATTTGAATCATATCATTGCTAAATGTAATATAAAGAATACCGGAGCCACCCCATCCATCATCATTAAATCTATAGCTAATTGTCCCGTCATCTATTCTACCGGCAATATTATCAATTTCAGCTATACGTTCGCTGGTGCCTTGTTGTGTAAAAAGATATCCTTCTAAATTATTATTATCTGTGATCTGAATGTTGAATTCTGTACCACCATTGGACAGGATTTCATCATGGCTTAGGCCATTTTCTGACCAAAAACCGGAATAAACTTCATAATTTTTGGTAACTGATTTTGGAATTGCTGTATCGTCAGCTTTATTCTCAATGTTTTGTTCTGTCGTTTTTTCTATTTGAGTTGAACTAATATCCGGAAATGTACTAGTATTTGTTTTCGCACATCCGGTAAAGGTAAGGCAACTACAAAATATGAATATCATAGATTTACTTTTCATAACAATCACCTTTCTAATTAGAAGCTTGCTTAACAGTGAATACTCTCTTCATTGTAATTGATAAATATAATTGATGGTGTTTTTTAATATTGTATCAAATCGTTGGAGTGTTGGCTATAGTATTCATATTCGCATTCTTAATAATATCAGAAAATTTAATTTGCAAAGAATGAAATAATAAGAAAGGCATATACATAGAGAGAAAAAGATCATTTTGGGGTACTCATGACCATACACATTGTTCAAGCTGGTGAAACCATTTCTACCATATCAGAGCAGTACAAGATTCCTGTTGAAAGATTAATCATGGAAAATGGAATCACAAACCCGGAAAACTTGGCAATTGGCCAAACCATTGTTATTGTTCAGCCTAAAACGGTCTATGTCGTCCAGCCAGGAGATACGTTGGCAAGCATTGCACAGCAGCATAATGTTTCACCTATGGAAATATTAAGAAATAATCCCTATCTTTCAGATCGGGAATATCTCTACGCAGGTGAAACCATTGTGATAGAATATCAAACAAACAGAACAAGAACCATAGCTACCAGTGGATATACATTTTCTTATATTGATCGCTCCATATTAATAAAAACGCTTCCATTTTTATCTTATCTGACCATCTTTAATTATAGAGCTACCGGCGAAGGGGAAATCGTTACCGCTGGGAACGATACGGATCTGATCCATTTGGCAGAATCTTATGGCGTGGCACCAATTATGTTTGTTTCGACCATTGCGGAAGATGGCATGGTTAATCGTGAGGTTAATTATACTATTTTAAATAATCCTGACATACAAAATCGCCTGATGGAAAACTCTTTGCAAATAATTAAAGAGAAAGGATATCACGGCATAAATATATATATAGAAGATATCAGTTATGACAATATTGATAAGCTTTCAGAGTATTTAAAGAGAGCATCTGAACTATTTCGTTCAGAAGGTTTCAGGATACTGGTTACGATAACACCTGTTACGAATATTGATAACGCCGGCATCAGCCTTGAAAGAATCGATTATTCAAAATTAGCTAATTATGTAGATGGTATCATTTTCGCTTCCTATGATTGGGCGAGAACACTCGGATACCCTAGCTCGGTTTTCCCTGTAAATGTATTGACTGAACTGTTAGATTATTCAGTTAATATTATTCCTCCTGAAAAAATATTTCTGGGAATCACCACGGTTGGTTATGATTGGCCACTCCCCTATATTCCTGGATCTACTGGAGCCACTATAGTAACCAATAATGGAGCGGTGCAAATTGCAGCGGAAAATAATATTCCCATACAATTCAACGAACCGGCCCAATCTCCTTATTTCTATTACATGGCAAGTGATGGAATTCTACATGTAATATGGTTCAAAGATGCAAGAAGTTTTGAAGCACGAATTAATCTGGTTTCAGAATATAATCTACAGGGACTGTCTGTTTGGACTATAATGAAATTTGATGCTCAAATGTGGCTTATTATTAATAATGAATATTACATAGAGAAGCCGCATTTGAACGGTTAAAAAAGAGGATATTTTTTAAATAATATTTAGTAGATAGACCTTTTATGAGAACTTAAAATCATAGCAGGTCTATTTTATTGCAAATGAGGAAAGCCTGACCGACCAGCTTTACCAACAAAAAGATACAGAATCTGTTCAAAGATTTAAAAGGTTATTAAACAATATATTGACACGGAGCAGAGGCCATATTACCATGATAGATATAAAATATTGATTCGATTTATCTATTAATTAAGCAGAGCCCAGGAGGAAAACCTATGGAAATTCACCCTCAAACCGTTATTAAAATGACCGTAGTAAAAAAGAATCATTATTGCCCCATCTTTCAAGAAGGTGATGAAATAGTAATTAAGAAACATTGCTTCGACACAAGTTTCAATCACCTGAATAAGTTCTGTTATGCCACTCTGGCAGATATATATCCAAAGTGCAACGATTTAAGAAAGCAGCCGATAGGAACAAAAGATAATTTTGTCTGCCGTGATAATGGTATTATTGAAATAGAATTAGAAAGATTGGAAGATGAGCCATACGATTTTGAAAGAAAGGTGCAAAAACGTGATTAAGTATAATAAACTGGTGAGAGATAAGATCCCGGATATAATAAAAAATGATGGCCGAACAGCAGCCTATTACACGTTGTTGGAAGAAGAATATAGGATAGAGTTGGATAAAAAGTTAAATGAAGAGGTTAATGAATATCAGATCGATAAAAATTTAGAAGAAATGGCTGATATTTTGGAAGTTCTATACGGAATTTGTAAAGCCAGAGGGTTTACCGTAGAAGAGCTAGAAGCAAAAAGGAAAGAGAAAGCCCTTTTAAGGGGAAATTTTGATAATAGAGTATTTTTAGAGTTTGCAGAAGACGAATATAAGACCAACGATGAAACAGGAAGTACTTTTTTCTGAATGGTTAATACGCATAAAAAGTAGTCTGGTACGGATCATAATGGGAAGTAGACAAGTTTCCAATTCTTATAGAAATATAAGGATAGGGGCTTGTTTTTTTATATCATCAAACTTAATAGTAGGTCAATTTCTACATAAAATCGACTATTTTCGACACGACCCGTTTTTTGAGCAAATTTTATTATATATTAGGTTTATGATCCATAACTGCAAACAAAATGATCATTGAAAGAATCAATAACTGAGAGGTATATCCATATGTGGAGTTGCATCCGAGTTTAGACAAGTTCAAATAAATAAGAAAACTATTAGGTAAGAAAATTGCAGCTTTCGTGCAGCATGAAATGATTCAATCATTATAATATTAAACTATAACGGTTGAACAGGAGTCTTGCATGACAGATTATGGTTCAAATAAAAAAGGAGGATGTCTCTTAGGTATAATACATATTTTAAAATGAATGATTGATCTAAATCAAAAATAAGTGGCGCAAAACCCAGGGTACAATATAATCGGTTGCAATCAACTCTCAAGACCGGTACAAGGAGGTATGATTTAAGATTTATGTTATGACATAAATCTCTATTGTATTTTTTATAGTAACAAAAACTAAATGATAAAAGATGGAGGATTAAAATTATGAAGAAGTTACTTTTAATGTCTTTAACCGTTACAATGTTGTTATCAACCAGTACTATTTCCTTTGCAGGAGAAAAATTTTCTGATAAAAGTTATGTAGAAGCGAAAGCCGTATACGTTGGAGTGGAGAGCCGTCCATTAAGCTTAAGCTCAGATTCTTTATCTGCCCCCAAAGGTGCACTTCCAGCAAGACCAAATGATAAATCAGGAGTAAAGTCCAAACAGGCAGATATCTTAAATGAAAGTCTTTCCCTTCGTGCGGCGGCATCCTGGAATTATCTTTCTGGGTATACTGTATACAATCAGAAGACAAGCTATAATTGTGGACCAGCTACTGTTCAGGCAGCATTAAATTATCTTGGGTATAATCCAGATCAGTCAGAAATAGCAAAAGGCTGTAAAACAACGACTAATGGTTCTTATATTGCTGACATGGTCTCTTATATCAATCGGCAGCAGTCAAAGTACAAATATACTGGTAGATACAACGAATCATCATCTGGTATGAGTCAGATTTTATACAGCGGTATCGCAAATGCAAAAGCTGCGCCTATTATCGGACTTACTTTTTCCTCTAGTGATGGTTGGCTTTACTCAACCAATGGCCATTTTATGTCAGTATACGGTGCTAAAAGTGATCGTTCCTCATTTGCATTGGCTGATCCATGGATTGGATACTCAGGTTCAGGATTAAATGGTCAATCATGGACTTACACAAAATCCACTTCTACTATTTATAAGGCATATAACAAAGTAAATATCGGATTAATGTACTAAATCTAAATAGTATCAATTTTTTGGAAAAGACTAATAGGATATTTCCCGTTAGTCTTTTCCAAGCATAGTGAAGGAGCGTTTTAACATATGATCAGGAAAATAAAAGGATTTCTATTGCCTTTCATCATACTTTTTGTATTACTCTTATCAGGTTGCAATGTTCAAACTGATCATGGAAGTTCCAATAAAAGTGCATTGAATCAAGCCCAGGCATATAGTGTGACCTTTGATAAATCTGCTTTGAGGACCTATATTGATATTTATGAAACTAAGCTATTGTATATGGAATTACGGGATTCTACTGCTGATTTTTTTATTTACGATTTTAAGGGAGGCAGTAATAAAAAGATTTTAACCATAGATAATTTTGCATTAAAAGGGATAAGCAATACCCGACTAGGTGATATCCTTTATTTCTACGTAAGTGAATATCAGGGAGGAGACCTGGAAAATCATTTATATGCAGTGAATTTCACTGAAGATAATATGTATGTAGAAACAAAAAATACATATACCCAAAAGCTGATTCCGTTAACAAGCCTGGATGAGAAAGTAGTATCTCTCCAAGGAAATTATATAGAAAACGGAGCTTTTCAAACTTTTTTGGAAACGTTTGATCGTAACATGAATACCCAGCAGGTTCATTTGATTTCAGGCAGGAAACCTCAGGACCTGAAAGAAGAAAACATATCTCGGCAAATGATTTATATTACCAGTGATGAACGTTATTTATATACATTAGAGAAAAATAATTCTGATTCAGATATGAATTGCTTTCTTGTTAAATATGACAAAGATTTTACTCTGATAAGTGAGATGGATATAACGGATATATTAAAGAAATATGATATATCCGGTGGTATAGGTTCATTCTTTGTATTTGGTCATTATTTTGGTATAACGGATTATTCCAACAATACAATAGTTTGCGATTTAGATAAAGACAGTCCCGCTCTTTTATATGAAAATGATGTTGAATACGTCAGAGATTTTTATGGCCCTGGCTCGTATGAATTTTTATTTAAGAGAAACACAAATGAAATATACAGATTTGATACCGCATCAGGAAAAATACAGCTGCAACAATTTGACTTAGAAAATAACACCTCCAATATTCGGGTGATGCTTTCCTATGGGGATAATCTTTTAATCGTAAAGCAGCCTAAGTCGGATAGTGATATGAATGAAAAGGTATATTTAATATCAAAAAATTATAATGCGCAATGAAAAAGATAAAAATAGTTGAATGGTTAATACCAATAAATGAGCCGGGGAGATATCTCTCCGGCTCATTTATTGGTATTAAATTGCGGGTTTTGATTCAATGGTGATATAGAACAAAAAAAGGTTTTTGTATTTTAAGGCAACTAATGAAATAGGAAAGATAGAGAATGTTTGATAGCTTATCTGTATGAATATTATTATTTGAAATTTAGTAAAAGTTAAATGAGTGCTAAGACCATGATCTTAAAAAATTAATACATAGGATTTTGTAATTATTTCATTCGTTTTGGAGTGCAAAGGCATGTGGGCTTCTAACGTAACAAGTATCATAAACATCATATTATGTTATTATAGTGAGCTTTTCTATGCTCACATATTTTTTATAGATAAATAGGTAGAAAGGAGGTCATTCTCAATGAGCAATATAGCATTACAAATAGAACGTGTTTCATCTGGTGCAGTAGCTGTAAATGCTAATGTGATTTTCGAAAATATTGTTTTTTTGTCAGGAAATATTAGCTACAATACTGCAACAGGTGAAATAACATTTAATGAACCAGGGAGATATGTGATAAACTGGTGGGTTGCATCCCAATCTACCCAAGCGACAAACGGAGTGGTGTTTGCATTAGCGTCATCACAAGGAGATTTACTGGAAGGCAATTCTCCAATTAAAACAGGAGAAGTAGTTGGTTTTGGAGTTATAGAAATCACTTCTGCACCACAGACCTTATCTTTAATTAACGCCAGCAATGCTGAAGTATTCTATGCTGTCGCCGTTCCCTTAACTGCTACACTTGTCATTGTTGAAGATGACAATACTGGTGAAGGATCAACAGGTCCAACAGGAGCCACCGGCCCGACGGGTCCGACGGGTAGTACAGGAGCGACTGGATCAACCGGAGCCATTGGCCCAACGGGGGCAACCGGTCCGACCGGCCCGACGGGTTCAACAGGAACCACCGGCCCGACGGGTCCAACAGGAGCCACCGGACTGACAGGAACCACAGGTCCAACCGGAGCTACTGGCCCGACCGGCCCAACAGGAACCATCGGCCTGACAGGAGCCACTGGCCCAACGGGGGCAACCGGTCCGACGGGTTCAACAGGAGCCACTGGCCCGACGGGTCCAACAGGAGCCACCGGCCCGACCGGCCCAACGAGTGACACCGGCCCGACCGGCCCAACGGGAGCCAACGGTCTAACTGGCCCGACAGGAGCCACCGGCCCAACCGGTCCAACGAGTGATACCGGCCCAACCGGCCCGACCGGAGCCACTGGTCCGACAGGTCCAACTAGCGACACCGGCCCAACCGGCCCAACTGGCCCAATCGGAGATACAGGGGCCACTGGTCCCACCGGCCCAACTGGAGCAACGGGAGGCACGGGCCCAACAGGAATAACCGGCCCGACGGGTCTAACGGGAGCCACCGGTCCAACCGGAGCCACGGGCCCAACAGGAATAACCGGCCCGACTGGCCCAACAGGAATAATCGGCCCAACGGGTCCTACGGGAGCCACGGGTCTAACGGGAGCCACGGGTCCAACCGGAGTAACAGGAGCCACCGGTCCAGCAGGAATAACCGGCCCGACCGGTCTAACGGGAGCCACCGGTCCAACCGGAGCCACGGGCCCAACAGGAATTACCGGCCCAACTGGAGCAACAGGAGCCACAGGCCCAACAAGTGATACCGGTCCGACCGGCCCAACGGGAGCCACGGGTCCGACCGGAGCCACCGGTCCGATAGGTCCAACGAGTGACACAGGTCCAACCGGTCCAACAGGAGCCACTGGTCCGACCGGAGCCACTGGTCCGACAGGTCCAACGAGTGACACTGGCCCTACCGGCCCAACGGGAGCTACCGGTCTAACTGGCCCGACCGGAGCCACCGGCCCGACCGGACCAACGAGTGACACCGGCCCGACCGGCCCAACGGGAGCCACCGGCCCGACCGGAGCCACCGGCCCGACCGGTCCAACGAGTGACACCGGCCCAACCGGTCCAACCGGAGATACAGGAGCCACTGGTCCGACAGGTCCAATGAGCGACACCGGCCCAACCGGCCCAACTGGAAATACAGGAGCCACTGGTCCCACTGGCCCGACCGGAGCCACCGGCCCGACCGGAGCCACCGGCCTGACCGGCCCAACAGGAGATACAGGAGCCACTGGTCCGACAGGTCCAACGAGCGACACCGGCCCAACCGGCCCAACTGGAAATACAGGAGCCACTGGTCCCACCGGCCCGACCGGAGCCACCGGCCCGACCGGTCCAACGAGTGACACCGGCCCAACCGGCCCAACCGGAGATACAGGAGCCACTGGTCCGACCGGTCCAACGAGCGACACCGGCCCAACCGGTCCAACAGGCCCAACAGGAAATACAGGGGCCACTGGTCCCACAGGCCCAACGAGTGACACCGGTCCAACCGGCCCAATAGGAGCAACCGGCCCAACTGGCCCGACCGGAGCCACCGGTCCGACAGGTCCAACGAGCGACACCGGCCCGACTGGCCCGACCGGAGATACAGGAGCCACTGGTCCCACCGGCCCAACGGGATCAACAGGATCCACAGGCCCAACGAGTGACACAGGCCCAACTGGCCCAACAGGATCCACAGGTCCAACTGGAGCCACAGGTCCAACCGGAGCAACTGGAGACACGGGCCCAACAGGAATTACTGGCTCAACCGGCCCTACCAGTCCAACGGGAGCGACTGGTCCAACGGGAACAACCGGAGGTACGGGCCCAACAGGAATTACCGGTCCAACGGGTCCGACAGGTCCAACCGGAGCAACAGGAGCCACCGGTCCAACGGGTCCAACAGGAGCCACTGGTCCATTGGGAAGTACGGGTCCTACCGGTCCGACGAGCGACACCGGCCCGACGGGCCCTACCGGTTCAACGGGAGCGACCGGTTCAACAGGATCCACTGGTCCAACCGGAGCGACAGGAGGCACCGGCCCAACAGGAATTACTGGCTCGACCGGCTCGACCGGCTCGACTGGCCCAACTGGTCCAACGGGAGTGACAGGTCCAACGGGAAGTACAGGTCCAACCGGAGCAACTGGCCCAACAGGAATTACTGGCTCAACCGGCCCTACCGGTCCAACTGGTCCAACGGGAGCGACGGGTCCAACGGGAGCAACCGGAGACACCGGTCCAACAGGAATAACCGGCCCGACAGGTCTAACGGGAGCCACCGGTCCAACAGGAATAACCGGCCCGACAGGTCTAATGGGAGCCACCGGTCCAACGGGAGCAACCGGAGACACTGGCCCATCAGGAATAACTGGCCCGACTGGCCCAACAGGAATAACCGGCCCAACGGGTCCAACAGGAGCCACAGGTCCAACGGGAGATACTGGACCAACAGGAATCACCGGTCCTACCGGTCCGACGAGCGACACCGGCCCGACTGGCCCGACAGGTCCAACGGGTCTAACGGGAGCAACCGGAGACACTGGCCCATCAGGAATTACCGGTCCAACGGGAGCCACAGGTCCAACAGGAGCAACTGGAGATACGGGCCCAACAGGAATTACTGGCCCAACGGGAGCAACAGGAGCTACAGGAGCAACTGGAGACACGGGCCCAACAGGAATTACTGGCCCAACGGGCCCTACAGGTCCAACGGGAGCGACGGGGCCAACGGGAGCAACAGGAGCAACTGGAGACACGGGCCCAACAGGAATAACCGGTCCAACGGGCCCAACCGGTCCAACGGGAGCAACCGGAGACACCGGTCCAACAGGAATTACCGGTCCAACGGGAGCCACAGGTCCAACAGGAGTAACTGGAGACACGGGCCCAACAGGAATTACTGGCTCGACGGGCCCTACAGGTCCAACAGGAGCAACTGGAGATACGGGCCCAACAGGAATTACTGGCCCAACGGGCCCTACAGGTCCAACGGGAGCGACGGGTCCAACGGGAGCAACAGGAGCAACAGGAGCAACTGGAGACACGGGCCCAACAGGAATAACCGGTCCAACGGGAGCCACCGGAGACACCGGTCCAACCGGAGCCACGGGTCCAACAGGAATAACCGGCCCGACAGGTCTAACGGGAGCCACCGGTCCAACAGGAATAACCGGCCCGACAGGTCTAATGGGAGCCACCGGTCCAACGGGAGCAACCGGAGACACTGGCCCATCAGGAATAACTGGCCCGACTGGCCCAACAGGAATAACCGGCCCAACGGGTCCAACGGGTCTAATGGGAGCAACAGGAGACACGGGCCCAACCGGCCCGACTGGCCCAACCGGAGCCACAGGTCCAACAGGAGCAACTGGAGACACGGGCCCAACAGGAATTACTGGCCCAACCGGCCCAACAGGTCCTACGGGAGTAACAGGAGGCACGGGTCCAACAGGAATAACCGGTCCAACGGGCCCTACTGGTCCAACAGGAGCAACCGGAGACACCGGTTCAACAGGAATTACCGGCCCAACAGGTCTAACGGGAGCCACCGGTCCAACTGGAGATACTGGCCCAACAGGAATTACTGGCTCGACCGGCCCTACCGGTTCAACAGGAGCCACAGGTCCAACGGGAGATACTGGCCCAACAGGAATCACCGGTCCAACCGGCCCGACGGGTCCAACCGGAGCCACGGGTCCAACAGGAATAACCGGCCCGACGGGTCCAACCGGAGACACGGGAGCAACCGGAGGCACTGGTCCAACAGGAATCACCGGTCCAACCGGCCCTACAGGCCCAACAGGAGCCACGGGGCCAACGGGAGCAACCGGAGGCACGGGCCCAACAGGAATTACTGGTCCAACAGGACCTACTGGTCCAACAGGACCTACTGGTCCAACGGGAGCAACCGGAGGCACTGGTCCAACAGGAATTACCGGTCCAACCGGAGCCACTGGTCCAACCGGACCAACAGGAGCTACGGGTTCTACAGGACCAACCGGAGCCACCGGTCCCAATGGCACAGGAGCATTGGCATTTAGTAATACTGCAGGAAATATTGCTGTTTATCCGCCTTTAAATACAGAAGTAAGTGTATCAACCGTTTCTGCGGCTTTGGTATTGAATAATCGAGTGAAGGTAGATTCCGCAAATAGCTTGTCATATGCTACTACAGCTAACTACAGCCTTAGTGCTGAATCTAGATTGTATCGTAATGGGGTATTAATTGAATCACGCCCTCTTAATCGAAGCGGTTCAGGAGCGGGTACTCAGTCTTTTACATTGTCAGATACTTTTGTAGATACTGCTCCGGCGACGGCCACTACCACTTATGAAATTCGTGTTATAACAACAGCCGCAACAAATGTGACATCTGGAACAGCTTCTGTTCGAAATATTAACTTGCTCATTTTCTAGACTTTAATCAAAGGCAGCCTTGAGATTTCGAGGCTGTCTTTGGGGTAAATCTTTTTTTTGCTAAATTTCTGTTTTTTTACGAAGTAGTATTTAATTTTTAATTATAGAACAAACACTTTCATAGTCGTTGCTGTTTTTCATACTGTTTCACTCTTCTGATATCTGAGTTCTCATCGCCGTTTTGATTAGCATAACTTCCAAAGAAGAGATAAATCCCCTTAATTATAAGGAACTGGATGTCGGGATTTTTTGTTCGATACACGTACCTCCTCATAAAGATAAGTCCTAAGAAGAAGTACCTTTTAATTTTCCTGGTTGATTAGACATATATTTGCTAGACATGGCCTCACTAAGTGTAGATGTCAACAAATATACTAATTCCTATGCACTTTTATTTCTTGAGGGCAGAAGGTAAGAGAGAAGAAAGAAGGAGGTCATCGGAAATCAATTCTATGTTATCCTTCTTATTTCGGGTTGCGTTAAGAATTATTCTTCATTCTTATGAATGTTTATTTTATATAGCAATATCTATATCATAAAAATGATATATTAATATAGTTTTGTTTTAAGAGATGTACAAAGTAAATCATACACTAATTTAGTGATAAATATATGGTTCTCTTTCTATTTTACATAATATTAAAAAGCAAAATCAATCCTAGATAAAAAATTGAGCAGCATCTTTTCGTAATTATAAAGACAATTACTTCAGTTATATTACTGATGTTTTAATAATACAGGAAAGATTAATTAAGTATATATTTAAATAATAAATTAAATTTTTGAAAGCTATTCCTTCTAATCTTGTGTCAAAGGGCCATCTATATAATTATGAAACAAGTCATTTTATTATCATACTATAGTAGTGTAGTGAGCTTTTTATGCTCATGCATTTTTTTACCGTTTGACATAGAAAGGAGAACATTCTCTATGAGCAATATAGCATTACAAATAGAACGTGTTTCAGCTGGTACAGTAGCTGCTAATGCTAATGTGATTTTCGAAAACATTGTTTTTTTGTCAGGAAATATTAGCTACAATACTGCAACAGGTGTTATAACATTTAATGAACCAGGGAGATATGTAATAAACTGGTGGGTTGCAACACAATCTACTCAATCGACAAATGGAGTGGTATTTGCGTTAGCTTCTTCCCAAGGAGACTTACTGGAAGGTAATTCTCCGATTAAAACAGGAGAAGTAGTTGGTTTTGGAGTTATAGAAATCACCACTGCACCACAGACCTTATCTTTAATTAATGCCAGCACTGACGAAGTATTCTATGCAGTTACCGTTCCATTAACGGCTACTCTTGTCATTGTTGAGGATGATATTACTGGTGACGGATCAACAGGTCCGACTGGCCCAACAGGAGCAACAGGTCCAACGGGAGCCACGGGAGCTACAGGCCCAGCAGGAGCTACAGGTCCAACGGGAGCCACGGGAGCTACAGGCCCAACAGGAGCTACAGGCCCAACGGGAGATACGGGAGTAACAGGTCCAACCGGAGCCACGGGAGCGACCGGCCCAACTGGAGATACAGGAGCTACGGGAGATACGGGAGCGACGGGTCCAACAGGAGCCACAGGAGCAACAGGCCCAACGGGAGATACAGGAGCTACAGGTCCGACCGGAGACACAGGAGCTACGGGTCCAACGGGAGACACAGGAGCTACGGGCCCAACGGGAGATACGGGCGCTGCTGGTCCAACAGGAGACACAGGAGCAACAGGTCCAACGGGAGATACAGGAGCTACAGGTCCGACCGGAGATACGGGAGCTACGGGTCCAACGGGAGATACGGGAGCTACGGGTCCAACGGGAGATACGGGAGCTACAGGTCCAACGGGAGACACAGGAGCTACGGGTCCAACGGGAGACACAGGAGCTACGGGTCCAACGGGAGACACAGGAGCTACGGGTCCAACGGGAGATACAGGAGCAACCGGTCCAACGGGAGATACAGGAGCTACAGGTCCAACGGGAGACACAGGAGCAACAGGTCCAACGGGAGACACAGGAGCGACCGGCCCAACGGGAGATACGGGAGCTACGGGTCCAACGGGAGACACAGGAGCAACAGGTCCAACGGGAGATACGGGAGCTACGGGCCCAACGGGAGATACAGGAGCGACCGGCCCAACGGGAGATACAGGAGCAACAGGTCCGACGGGAGATACAGGAGCAACTGGCCCAACGGGAGATACGGGAGCAACAGGCCCAACGGGAGATACGGGAGCAACAGGCCCAACGGGAGATACAGGAGCAACTGGTCCAACGGGAGATACGGGAGCAACAGGCCCAACGGGAGATACGGGAGCAACAGGCCCAACGGGAGATACAGGAGCAACTGGTCCAACGGGAGATACGGGAGCAACAGGCCCAACGGGAGATACGGGAGCAACTGGCCCAACGGGAGATACGGGAGCAACTGGCCCAACGGGAGATACGGGAGCAACTGGTCCAACCGGGCCAAGTAGTGGAGATACAGGTCCAACAGGAGATACGGGAGCGACCGGCCCAACAGGAGATACGGGAGCGACCGGCCCAACGGGAGATACAGGAGCGACCGGCCCAACAGGAGATACGGGAGCGACCGGCCCAACGGGAGATACGGGAGCAACCGGTCCAACGGGAGACACAGGAGCAACCGGCCCAACGGGGGATACTGGCTCAACCGGTCCAACGGGAGATACAGGAGCGACCGGTCCAACGGGAGACTCTGGACCAACCGGTCCAACCGGCGATACCGGCCCAACGGGTCCGACAGGAGCTACAGGTCCGACCGGCCCAACGAGTGACACAGGTCCAACCGGTCCAACGGGAGATACCGGTCCAACAGGAGCTACAGGTCCAACCGGTCCAACGGGAGATACCGGTCCAACTGGTCCGACAGGTGACACAGGAGCCACCGGCCCGACCGGAGATACCGGTCCAACCGGCCCAACGGGAGATACCGGTCTAACTGGCCCAACGGGAGCCACCGGCCCAACGGGAGATACCGGTCCAACCGGCCCAACAGGAGATACAGGAGCGACAGGTCCAACAGGTGACACAGGAGCCACCGGCCCAACGGGAGATACAGGTCCAACCGGCCCGACCGGAGATACTGGCCCAACCGGCCCGACCGGAGATACCGGTCCAACCGGCCCAACGGGAGATACCGGTCTAACTGGCCCAACGGGAGCCACCGGCCCGACCGGAGATACTGGTCCAACCGGCCCAACAGGAGATACAGGAGCGACCGGTCCAACAGGTGACACAGGAGCCACAGGCCCAACGGGAGATACCGGTCCAACCGGCCCGACCGGAGATACCGGCCCAACCGGCCCAACAGGTGATACTGGCCCAACCGGCCCAACAGGGGATACTGGCCCAACCGGCCCAACAGGAGATACAGGAGCGACCGGTCCAACAGGTGACACAGGAGCCACCGGCCCAACGGGAGATACCGGCCCAACCGGCCCGACCGGAGATACCGGCCCAACCGGCCCGACCGGAGCCACCGGCCCAACCGGCCCGACAGGGGATACCGGCCCAACAGGAGATACAGGAGCGACAGGTCCAACAGGTGACACAGGAGCCACAGGCCCAACGGGAGATACCGGCCCAACCGGCCCAACGGGAGATACCGGCCCAACCGGCCCAACGGGAGATACCGGCCCAACCGGCCCAACGGGAGATACCGGCCCAACCGGCCCAACAGGTGATACCGGCCCAACCGGCCCAACAGGAGATACAGGAGCGACAGGTCCAACAGGTGATACAGGAGCCACCGGCCCAACGGGAGATACCGGCCCAACCGGCCCGACCGGAGATACCGGCCCAACCGGCCCAACAGGGGATACAGGAGCGACAGGTCCAACAGGTGACACAGGAGCCACCGGCCCGACCGGAGATACCGGCCCAACCGGCCCAACGGGAGACACAGGCCCAACCGGCCCAACGGGAGCCACCGGCCCCACAGGCCCAACGGGAGATACCGGCCCAACCGGCCCAACGGGAGCCACCGGCCCCACCGGCCCAACGGGAGATACCGGCCCAACCGGCCCAACCGGAGCCACCGGCCCGACCGGTCCGACAGGAGATACAGGTCCTGTAGCAGCTTTGGCATTTGGTGGTGCATTTAACAATACTGCACAAACAATACCAATCAGCGCTGGAGATACGGAACCTGTTGCTTTATCTAGCTCAACGTCAACAAGCAGGATGGCACCAAGTGCTAATAGTATAACAGTAACTGAATCAGGTAATTATTTTGTAGAATTTATGGTATCGTTATTGTCAACCACAGGAGACTTTGATCTCAATGTTGGCGTTCAGGTTAACGGTGTCTTTACGGAGCCGTCCTTATTGATAGGTACTACAGTTTCTACAGAAGCTAAGACAATTACTGGTAGTTCAATCGTACCATTGAATACTGGCGATGTGCTGACCCTGGCGGTTAACAGTACTGCAGGAGGAACTGTAGAATTTGGTGCAAACAAGAATGCTCAGATTCAGATTATACAGCTAAATTAAGCAGCCAAAGATGAACCTTTCAAACTAAAAAACTATATGCTAAGCATGTATTTTTATAAACGGAATTTGTAATATACAAACAATAAAACCGCCTTGCCCCAATCGACATTACCAAGATTGGGGCTGGCGGTTAATTAGTTAGTGAACGTGCCGTATGTGCTGATAATAAAATCATAATCAATTACCAGTAAAGAAAGTTTTATTAATCATCTACTCGATAAACTCCTCCACAGCCTTTACCGTTTTCTCCTGTTGTAATTCTCTGCTGATATCCGCGTCCTCATCCCCTTTTTGATTTCCGTAATTGCCAAAGTTGGCATGATTTCCTCCCGTCAAAGGAAGCTGGAGGTCAGATTCTTTGATTTTCTCCTTGCTTAAGACACCGTCTTTCGTTCCATAGATGGTCAATGCCTTAGATGATGGAACATCCCCATAAACATAAGCTCCAAGCAGAATAAGTCCCTTTAATTTCCCTGGATGCTCAGACATGTATTTGCTTGCCATGGCTCCACCAAGGGAATGGCCGCCGATATACCAGTTTTTAATGTCTGGCAGGGTATCATAGACTCTGTCCGCGGCAGAGTAATCAAAGAAAGCGAGATGAAATGGCATTTTAACTAAGACGCAAGTAATACCATTATCTGCAAACCGGGAGAGAAGGGGATAGTATGCTGACGCCTCCACTTTTCCTCCGGGGTAAAAAATGAGTGCGGAATCAGACTCAGTTCTGGAAGGTATTATAATGAGATCATTTTTAATAAACGCTTTATTATTTATCAAATCCTGATTTAAAGCCTCCACAGCGACAGTGTCAGCTCTATAATAATCCGATACATATAGATAAAACATAATGATAAGCGTTATCATTATGGCGGACAGAATTAGGAGAATTGCTTTCAGCTTTTTTTTCATAACAATCAATCCTTTCTCAACAGGTGGTTTTCAACATATTCTTATTATAACGTATTTTCATAATAGTAACATAAGTCAAAATAAGAATCCATGATGTAGTAACTGAGAGACAGAATCTGTTTGCTCAGATCAAATTTTTCGGTAAAAAAACAACTCAAAAACTGTAAAAATTTAGGAAAAAACCAAGGATTTATATGTTAATTTTATTAATATTATGGTATGATTTTAGCAGGAGAAAAGAGGTGTAGGGTTAAGTAATAAAGTATATTCATTTCGTTTGACAACACAAAAGAGACAGATGGAATATAGGGGTGGGAGATATGACAAATATAGTGGGAATTACAGCTTTTGGAATCATATATATTATCATTATGATTCTATTATTCGTCCTATTTTTTATTGGGAAAGAATGGATTATGCTAACGGGATTATTTGGATTTCTGGCCATGGGGCTTATGTTATCCATCACAATTACAAGGTACAATTATGTAAACATGGTGGGTAATAAAAATATGGTGGAGGTAAGCCGAACGAAGGAAATACCGGAGATTACAAAAGTAGGGAATATTTACAGGAGCAATTGGAGGACCGTTCAAATCGTCTACGGCCTGTCCCATGGGGAAGAAGAGTATTACTCCGTTATGAGAAGTAAAAGCGGGCTTTTTATTATTGAAGGGGGCGTACTGCATACAAGAAACATGGCAAATGCAGGCGGGGTGGAATAAGACCATTTCCCGGATTATGGATAGAAAAGAGGGAAGCCATCGGACATCGATCCAATGGCTTCCTTTTATTTATGGTTCTGTTAAGAATTCATTCCCATTCCAATGATAGATTAGTTGTACAACACCAGAGGAAAATTTTCTGATATTAACCATGTTTAAATTCATTCTCTGTTTTATATCAACAAACAACGGTTTTCCTTCTCCCAAAACTATGGGGTGAACAGATAACCTAAATTCATCCACAAGTCCTGAATTTATAAAAGTTGTAATGAGACTTGATCCTCCATACAGCCAAATGTCTTTACCAGGCTGATTCTTCAATTTGTTTACTTCTTCAAGAATATTTTCATTGATAAATATTGCTTGATTGTCAGTATTTGTCTGAGTTCTGGAAAAAACATATTTCTCTTTACTATGAACCAATTTCCAAATTTCTTTTTCTTCCTCAGAGTCTTCCTCTTTGGGAATGTATTGTCCCCATAAGTCGTAACTTTTTCTACCATATAAAATGGTGTCAATTTCATTCAGAAATTGAGTGAATCCCATATCAGGATCCATAACGCACCAATCAACTTCACCATTTTTTCCTTCTATAAAGCCATCTAAAGTAATTGCTAAATCTAAAATGATTCTTCTCTGCTTTACGTTGTTTGACATGGCCCTTCTTCCTTCTTAATAGTAGCCCTTAAAAACTATAATTGAGACATAATATCTTAGAATGCTGCATTAAAGTAATTCTATTTCAAGTCAACGAAACTTAAATAATTGTTCCCTCTAAAAATCCCTGAAATTCAGTAAAAAGAGATTCCTCTGCTTTTCTCATAAAGACAGTGATATTTTCTTCTGAGAGACGAAGCATCATGTGAATCGAGCCAACACTTTCCCCTACAATCTGTATAGGCAGGTACAAAGTATGACTGTCAGCCCAGGCCGCTTTGACAGCAATCCTTTCATCATATCCTTGCAAAGTACTTACTTTAAGCTCTGTAAAAGAAAATGGGATAGAAAAGCTGTTTATAGCGCTGGATAGAATGAGCAGGCCTTCGGACTGGTTAAAAGAAAGAGTCAATGTCTCAAATTCCTTCTCATTTTCCAAAAGTCGGTAGGAGCTGTTCCACTCCTTAGGCGGCAGATATCTTGATTCCTGTTCTGGCTTATTTGTAAGAGTTCCCATATCTGTCTTTATTGGTTCCAGGTTTCTAACATTATTCCCAATCACATTCAGTATAGTCTGGTTTCCGCCTTTGATGTTTTGCGTATCAGCCGTTACAGCAAACACCAGATTCTGTTCCGGGTAGAAAAGGACATACTGTCCTCCCAGTCCATACATAGCAAAGCCATTGCGGATGCGCCAAAACTGATAGCCATATCCCAGCTGTTCTTCCAAGGTCTGTCCAAAGTGAAGGGTAGGGACCTGAAGGGAAACCGCTTCCCTTAAGTAATCGGCAAAAGTCCCCTCCCCCTTATGAATGGTATCCATACAATACCGGCCAAGCTTTATAAGATCCAAAGGTAGGGCCATAAGGCCAGAGCCACCCATATCACAGCCAAAAGGGTCCTTTATGATATAAGCTTCTTTGGAAAAGCCGATTTTATCCAGACACTTTTCTCTTAAATATTCTAAGAGGCTATAACCCGTCAGCTTCGTAACAAGAGCCGCCAGAGTGTGGCTGGCTGAAGTATCGTATAGGAAAATCTGGCCGCTGCGGTGGGAGGGAGGGGTAATAAAAAAGCTTTCTACCCAGTGATTCTCCCTGCTTCTTTTATATGTAGTAGAAGAATGGCAGGTTTCCATGGTAAGCATATGGCGTATGGTCATGTTCTGCAACCAGGGATGAGTGTTTCCTGATAAGCAGTATTCCGGAAAATAATCGGTGATTTTGTCCTCCAGAGTGATCTTTCCATCATCAAGGAGAAATCCAATGGCTATGGAAGTAAGACTTTTGGTAATGGAGAACATGCGGTGGTAATCTTCTTTTTCATAGGGAGCCTGATAGGCTTCCTTTATCAGCTGTCCATTCCAGTCCATGAGAAAGCTGTGAATGGGAAGCTCGCTTTTTAAGAGGCTGTTCCATATCTCTTCAGACATTTTTTTCAGGGTGGTTTCCATGTTGTTTTGCATTGACGTTATCCCTCATTTCCTTTGGTGATACACCAAAATTTTTCTTAAATGCACGGCGGAAGGAGGCCGCATTGTTATAACCTATGTATTGATATAAGGTAGACAGGCCGGCATCGGATTCTGTGATGATCTCCTTTGCTTTAGCCATTCGAAGCCGCTCTAAATAAATGGAGAAATTCTCCGATACCTCTTTTTTAAAGAGATAGCTGAAATAATTTTCTGAAATTCCAAATTCATCAGAAATCTTTGTCAGGCATAGATCCGGGTCATGGTAATTGCTGTTGATGTATTCCTGAATACTTAAAATCAGCTCGTTGCCCTCGGAACGACACACATCGCAAAGCTCCAGGGCAATGGTCTCTAACATGCTTAAGCTCATTTCCCCTTCAAATTGCTTGTCAATGATATCCAATAGCTGTAACTTTTCCTGGGGCATCCCTGCCGTAAGAAGGTTGTGCCGTTTTTTAAATACCGTTGCCCGCACATCTGATACCAGCCATCCCTTCTGGGTATAGGATAAGTTTTTCTTTTTTGTGTTTTCATTTCGTATGAGCTTAAACAACTCCTGAACCTGATCCTTGTTGCCGCTGGAGATAAATCCACTGAGCTGGACGGAAAGACTTTCCGGATAGTAATAAACATCATTGGATTGGTTGATGTCACAGCTTAGGACATATTGCTCCTTGGTGGTGATGGATTTTGTTTCCTTTGCCTGCTGATATGACTTCCAGGTATAGGAAATCATACTGTTTCTGTCTCCAAAGCCTCCCTGAATCCAGATGCCGTATTTCTCCAGCAGCTCATTGTGAAGCTCTATAAAGGTTTCTTTATTCTTTCCTGCAATGGTTTCATAGGGAACGGATTTGTCTGAAGAAATCAATATGGCAAACACACGGTCCGAGGGCTTGTAAATATATCCTGTATCCGGATAGTAGCGGCAAAGGGCCTCCCGCACAAGGGTGTCATAATTCTGGATCAGGAGTTCCATATCACTGGAGTGAATGCTTCCCGATTCAGAAGGAGATACCTCAGTATAAAGCACATGGTATTTCACTTCTGGCTGTTCTAAGTGAAGCTCATTGATAATGTATTCCTTCTCCTCATTGGTGGTAATGCTTCCTTCCATAATGCGCCTCATGTAGGATTCAATGACCATTGGCTTCTGTTTTTCTACGATAAGGTTTAGAGAGGAGGCCACGGATTCTTTTAATACCAGTTCATTGTACATCTGGGTCAGATGCCGGCTTCCAAAAGAGGAAAAAATAACGGACAGGATACCGCCAATGATAAAGGAAGCGATGGTAATGGCAGTAAAAAAGCGCTGATAAGGCGTTATGGAATAATACGCCTTATTCTCCGGCTGCACCAGATAGTAGGTCCAGTTATTATAATTAGAAGAAACAGAAGTCACTAGCATTTCCTGGAGGCTTTCCTTAGAAATCAGATGGGAGATCTGTTTCTCATAATCCAGCTCTTTCAGTGTATCATAGCTGGCAGCGGTTGCACCGTCAGATAATAGGAACATCTGGGATCCATTTTTATCGTATGCCGTCAGATAGCCGTCTCCATATAAATTGATACCGGAGAAAAACTCTGTAACAAGATCATAGTCAAATAAATAACACAATACATTAGTAGGCTTTGTCTCGGAACGAACCGGATTGAGTAAAGGATAAACATAGAGAAAGTTCTTGGAATTCCCTTCAAAATCCGTCATGGGAGTGAAGCGGTTCCAATATTTATCGCTTAACAGGGCTTTGGAAAATGATTCCGGCTCAAGACGGTATTTTGCATTGTTAGCAATAAAAAAATCAAAGTCAGAAAATGTGGTGGATGAGACTATATAGCCGGATTTTTCCATGAAAATAAAAGAGTTGCTGATAGGTAGCAGCACCTCCACTGGAGTAACCGATTTTAAGCTGAGCTGGGTCTGATAGCCCAGATAATAAAAATCATTGTCCTCATCCCCGGACAGATGAGATAAATTGTTAAATGACCGGTTGGTGGAGACCTGTTTCACCGCTACGTTCATCAATTCCATGGTACTGTCAAGCTGAGTAACAGATGCTGACAGTGAGAGGCGGTTTTGCTGATTGATTCCATTCTTTACCTGTCCATAGGATATGTAATATAGCATGACTCCAATGATGAGGATGATTGCCAGAATGATGGTATAGGAAAGTATCAGCTGGTTTTTTAGTGGGATATCCTGGTTGTGTTTGTTATGATTTTTCATAAGCACCATTCCTTAATTCATATAAGCAAATTATATTATGAAACTGATTTAAAATCAATCAAATGGCGCAACAGTTTAAAAACTGTACACTGATAGTAAATAATGTACCCATAGAAAATGCCCATTTTTCGTGTATTTTTAATAAAAGCGGGTTGTAGATGAAAAAAACAATATAAAAAGTGCATAACAAAATAAATGGATAAAATCCATATAAGAGAAAAATGAACAACGATATTAAAAAGTGTGCGTTGTCACAGGACCTTACAAATGATATGATGGCTCTGCGTCAGAGACGTGCAACAAAATACTAAATATTGGGAGGTTCTAAATGAGAGTTAAAAAAATGTTTGCGGCTGGTATGGCTGTAACGATGGCTGCATCAGTAGCACTCAGCGGCTGTTCCTCAAGTTCTAAGACAACTGCAGAGTCAAATGCTGAATCCGGTGCCGCTACTGGAGAGACAACAGCAAAAAGTGAAGTGAAAAAGCCGGAGAAGATTACTATTATGGTAAACGGCACCGTAACCACAAAAGCAAACAACAGAGATGCGTTTGAAAAACGGTGGGAGGAACTTACCGGAATCGATTTAGAGATTATTCAGCCAGACCACGACGCTTATTTCGATGTAATGGGGCAGACATTTGCTTCCGGACCAGAGAACTGGCCTGATGCAATTTTACTTTCTTCTTCCTATTATACAGGGTATGCCCAGGAGGGTGCACTCTGGGATATGACAGACACCTGGAACAATTCAGAATTAAAGGCTTCCGGACGTGTTACTGGTGAAGAAGTAATTGATAATATGAAAATAGACGGTAAGCTTTATGGTTTACCTGTAACAAGAGGTAATGGTTGTATCACTTATGTTAAGAAGAAATGGCTGGATAACGTAGGGTTAGAAGCGCCTGAAACTTATGAAGAGTATCTCAACATGTTAAAGGCATTTACTGAAGGCGACCCAGATGGAAATGGTGTAAACGGAGATACATATGGAGTATCAGCAGCTGGCTTTATCGGACAGGAAGCTCCATTCACCAATTACCTGCCTGAGTTCTATCAGGATGCTTACCCATCCTTTGAGCTAGGAGCAGATGGCAAATGGTTTGATGGATTTACAGAGGATAGCTTTAAATCCGCGTTGACAAGATTAAGAGAAGCTTATGCAGCCGGTTATATTGATAAAGAAACGTTAACAAATGGAACGAAGGACTGCCGTAATAAGTTTTACGAGGATAAGTTTGGTGTATTTACCTACTGGGCAGGAACATGGGCTACAAACTTAAAGAACAACTTAGAGGCCAATGGAAGAGACGGTGAGCTAATCCCATTAAAGCCAATTAAAGAACTTGGTTCTTATGTAGAAAGAACAGCTCCTGTATGGAGTATCACATCTTCCTGTGAGAATCCAGAAGGCGTTTACAAATATTTCATTGAATCCATGTTAGATGGTGGGGAGATGGAAACACTCTGGAGCTATGGAGTGGAAGATGTACATTGGTCTAAGAAAGCGGAAACCATTCTTGATAAACCATACAAAGAAGGCGAATTCCACCAGAGAGAAAGTCTGGAGCAGCCAGGTACACAGTATACAAAACAGCACATTGATCCAATGCTTTCCATCGTAAAATGGGATGGCGATCCAGGAAAAGATACTGTTGCAGAAAGTGCAAAAGAATCGCAGCTTATTTTCAATGAAAACTGCCGTCAGGATATCATTGTTCCGTCCAGCGATGCAATGGCAACCTATAACGGAGATTTAACTACACTGAAGAATTCCATTATTGCAGACGTTGTTGTTCAGGGAACTTCCATAGAAGAGGCTTACAAGCGCTTTGAGAGCGAAGGCGGAGCAAAATGGTCAAAATTGATTGTAGATTCTTTAAATGAAAAGGCATCTGCAAAATAGGTTTAGGAAGGTAAACTATGAATAATTTAAAGAAAGGGCCTGCAGCAAATGCTGCAGGCGAAAATAAGCGGCCTCTGCTGGTTTCACTACGTTACTACAAGGGATTTTACATGATGTTTTTGCCAGTGTTATTATTTGCGGTGGTCTTTCATTACCTTCCCATGTTTGGTATCCGGTATGCCTTTTATTCCTATAAAGGTATTAAGGACCCGGTGTTTGTAGGCCTGCAGCATTTTGAGAAGATGGTCAACATGCCAGGTTTCTGGAGTGCGTTCGGTAATACCATTAGCTTAAGTGTCATCAAGCTTCTATTAAATACATTCATGGCGGTTGTGCTTTCTCTTATGCTCAATGAGCTGCGTTCCGTCATATTTAAAAAGATTGCTCAGACAATCGTATACCTACCACATTTTATGTCATGGGTAGTAACTGCTTCTGTATTCTCCCTGATTCTTTCCCCGACCAGTGCAGGTCTTGTTAATTCCGTACTGACTAAGTTTGGAATTGTACCCGAAGGAATCTACTTCCTGGGAGATAAAAACTGGTGGACTTCTATCTTTTATAGTATCAATATCTGGAAAGATACAGGTTGGGGAACCATTATTTTCATGGCGACACTCTCGGGAATCAATCCAGAACTTTATGAAGCTGCATCCATGGATGGAGCAGGTAGATGGAATAGGCTTCGCTTCATTACCATGCCGGCTCTGTACAATACCATTATAACTGTACTTATTTTAAATCTTGCTAAGGTTATGAACTTATTTGAATCCGTATTCGTATTACAGAACGATGCTGTTATTCAGAAAGCAGACGTTCTTCAGACTTATATTTACACGCAGACATTTAATTCCGGAGCTCTTCCTGATTATGGCTATACCACAGCAGTTGGTCTTGTTTCCTCACTGGTTGGTTGTATCCTTGTTCTCATTTGTAATAAGGCCAGCTATAAAGTGAGAGGAAAAGGAATTGTGTAGGGGAGGAGAAAAACATGAAAAAGAAAGCAACCGCATTTGACTATATGCTGGTGTTGATATTCGTGATCATAAGCGTTATCATGATTATCCCCATTTACAAAGTTCTGATTGATTCTTTTGATTTAAAGACTGCTTACGGTATGAAGCTGTTCCCAGAGAAGTTTGGTATGGCAGGGTATGTATCCGTGTTTACAAACCCAACACTATATAAACCATTTCTGGTATCCTGTTTTACCACAGTGGTGGGAACCTTTACCGGTCTTGCCATTGCTACATTAGGCGCTTATGTTCTGATTCAGTGGAAGATGCCAGGTAGGACTTTGTTCGCTAATATAATGCTGTTTACGATGATATTTAACGGTGGTATGATTCCTACCTATCTGGTTATGAAGTCTCTTCATATGACAAATACCTTGTTTGTAGTAATTCTGCTTCCAGCCATCAATGTTTATAATATGGTACTTATGAGAAACTTCTTTGAAGGGATTCCAGCCAGTTTGTTTGAGTCCGCAGAAATTGATGGATGCTCTCCAATGGGAATCTTCTTTAAGATTGTTTTGCCGCTTTCTAAAGCAGCACTTACGGCCATTGGTCTTATGTATGCTGTATCCTATTGGAATGACTATACCAATTATAAGCTCTATATTACAAATGAAAATCTTTATAACTTCCAAATGAAGTTAAGGTCTGTTATACTGGGAAGTGACCTGCCGCATGCCATTGGCGGAGCTACAGAGAACACGGTAAAAAATGCTGCTGTTATTGTTGCAATCCTTCCTTTTATGATCATTTATCCATTCTGCCAAAAGTATTTCATCCAAGGTGTTAATATCGGAGCCGTAAAGGAATAACTGGTTACGGCAGAAAAAAGGGGCAGAAGTTTTTGCCTCTTTTTCTATGTGTAAAATAAAAAATACAGGAGGTAAGGGAATGTATCAAAATCCAATTTTGTACGCAGATTATTCTGACCCGGATGTGATTCGGGTGGGAGAAGACTATTATATGGTAGCTTCTTCTTTCGCCTATTTACCAGGGGTACCACTTCTTCATTCCAGAGATTTGGTTCACTGGGAGATTATTAACTATTGTGTACGGTCACTTCCATTTAAAAAGTATGACAGGCCTTCCCATGGCTCCGGAACCTGGGCTCCGTCCATACGTGTTCATGAAGGAATCTTTTATGTGTTTATTCCTCTTCCGGATGAAGGTATTTTCGTAGCCACAAGCACGGATCCTTATGGAGAGTTTAAGCTTCACTGCCTGCATGAGGTCAAGGGCTGGATTGATCCCTGTCCCTTCTGGGATGAGGATGGCAGGGCATATATGGTCTTTGCCTATGCGAACAGCCGGTGCGGGATCAAGCACCGCCTGGATCTGGTGGAGATTGATCCCCAGTGTACCAAGGTTCTATCTGAGCCTATAACAATATTTGACGGGGAACAGCTTGGACCGACCACGGAAGGACCTAAGCTTTATCAATATCAGGGATATTATTATATACTGATGCCCTCCGGCGGCGTGGCAACGGGCTGGCAGTCTGTGCTTCGGTCTAAATCCGTTAAAGGTCCTTATGAGTACCGGATTGTTATGCATCAGGGCAACACTGATGTCAACGGGCCTCATCAGGGAGGATGGGTCACGGCCGTGGATGGAAAGCACTGGTTTTTACATTTCCAGGATGTTCATGAGCTTGGAAGAATCACTCACTTGCAGCCCATGTGCTTTAACAATGGCTGGCCCTTTATAGGAACCGAGCAAAATGGAGACGGAATTGGTGAGCCGGTCAGGGAGTGGCGGCTTCCTAAAGTGGGAGAGCCAGAATACCAGATAGCAACCTCTGATGATTTTGCAGGAGAGCGCCTGGGGCTTCAATGGCAGTGGCAGGCAAATCCCAAAGACTTCTTTTATTCCGTAAAAGGACATAAGGGCCTTCGCCTTTCTTGCTTGTCCAATGAGACAAGAGATAATCTTTTGTGGTATGCACCCAATGCCCTTACCCAGATTCCCCAGCACCAGGCATTTTCCATGACGGCTAAGGTGCGGCTCCAGGGACATAAGAAGGGAGATATGGCGGCCATTGGAATGATTGGTCATAAATATGCTTATCTGGGAATGGAAAAGACAGAGAGTGGTCAGGCACTCAATCTTTATACGGGAACTGTAACGGAGAAAAATTTTGAGGGAAAGGCTGTAGAGACCTTAAGTGTTTCCCTTCCTTACGAGGGAGATACAGTTACCTTAAGGCTAGAGGTGTATTATTCTAAGATGTACCGATTTGCCTGGTCTGCGGATGGAATCCGTTACAACTTCCTGGGAGAAAGCCAGCCCCTTACCAGGGCCAGTTGGACAGGAGCTAAGCTATGTCTATGGAGTGCGAACAAATTAAACTGCTTATCAGAAGGGTATGGAGAATATGAATTTATACACATCGAAGACAGAAGCAACGGCGAAGCAGGCGTTTGAGGCAGCAAAGACAGGGGATGAGTCAAGGGTTCGAAGTCTGATTGATCATTCCTTTAATATTGAGGACTGTGACGAGGAGGGAAACAGCCTTCTTCATTATGCGGTCATGGGAAAGAATGTATCCCTTACAACCTATCTGGTGGAGCACTGTGGAATGGATCCGGCCTGGGCCAATCAAAATATGGTAACACCCTATGATTTATCCAAAGGAACTCCCATTGAGGAATATTTTAGAACTGTCTGTGGCTTTGGGTTAGAAGAATGCTACCGGAATCCTGTATTAAGGGGAATGCACCCTGATCCCAGCATCCTTCGGGTAGGAGATGACTATTATATGGTCAATTCCAGCTTTCTTTATTTCCCGGCCCTTCCCATATCCCATTCCAAGGACCTGGTTCATTGGAAGGTCATTGGTTATGGGGTAACGGATTCCAAATGGGCAGAAGAGCATTTGGGAAGCCTGGAAGGCGGAAGAGGCTTTTGGGCACCGGATATCAGCTATCATAACGGCCGGTTTTATATCTGTGCCACCTTAAGGCAGAACGATGATGCCCCATACATCCAGACCCAGATGGTTACCAGCTCGCAATTTCCCCAGGGACCTTATGAGACTCCGGTGATTCATGATGTGCTTGGCATTGACCCTTCCATATTTACAGATGATGACGGGAAACGTTATATGCTGTTAAACCGGGGAGCCAGAATCATGGAGATCTCAGAGGATGGGAAAGAGATCTTATCTGAGCCTACGCTTATCTGGTACGGATATTCAGGCCATGCGCCGGAAGGACCTCACCTTCTTAAAAAGGATGGATATTATTACTGCTTCCTGGCAGAAGGGGGAACTGGAAAAGGACATATGATTACAGTTTCCAGATCCAGGAATCTATACGGCCCTTATGAACCGTGTCCATTTAATCCTATTATGCACCAGAAGGATGAGATGGCTGCCATTCAGTGCTGCGGCCATGGAAAGCCGGTTCAGACTCCCGATGGGCGGTGGTTTATCGCATATCTTTGCTCCAGGTTTATTGATGGACAGTGGGGAATGTTAGGCAGGGAAACCTGTCTGGACGAGATGCAATGGACATCAGACGGCTGGCCTGTGATTAATAAGGGAAAAGGACCTTCCTATATGGCCGCCCTGCCTTATCCATACCAGAGGGAGAATGGATTATCAGTAGAACAAGGGGAAGCCTGGCTCTCACCCAGGACAAGGGATGAAAACCGTATTCGACAGGAAGAAGACGGCTCTGTCTGGATCCGAGGAGACGGCATGGACCTTTGGGAAAAAGGCTGCAGAAGTCTTCTGTTGAAATGCCAGCCAGACTTTCAGTTTACTATGGAATTTACCATGGATATCGTGGAGGAAGAGACAGAATTTACCTCCGACGCAGGGGTGACCCTTTATTACGATGAGAATACTTACATAAAATTTGGAATCACAAGAGATATGGTCTTTGTATCTGAATATGTGGACAATTCTTATGTAAGAACCGAACAAAAGCCCTTCTCCTTCCAGAAATCTGTAACCTTCCGGGTGGAGACTAAGGGACTTAACCGATCCTTTTATATCAATAACAGCTACCTGTGGCATTGGCCGGATGTAACATCAATCTGTTCCGAGGGACTAGTGAAAGGCAAACGCTTTACAGGGGCGATGTATGGAGTGTACGTAAATGGCAGCAATCTTTTATGCTGGAGACAGCACAGTGAAATTCAATAAAATAGCAACCTATCCACAGACAGGAATTTCCCAGGCCATGCTCTGGTATCTTAAGGATTCCGTGGATATGAAAAGCTTTGCCCAGAACGGGCGCAGTACAAAATCATTTCTGGAGGAGGGACGTCTTTCTTCTATAGAAAAGGAAATAAAAAAGGGAGACTTTCTATTTATCCAATTTGGTCATAACGATGAAAAAGAAGACGTGGAGCGTCACACCGATCCAGAGACCACATTTCCTGAAAATCTCCTTCGTTTTATTCACACAGCAAGGGACAAAGGTGCATATCCTGTATTGATTACCCCCATTGCAAGAAGACTATTTAACAGTGAGGGAGTCTTTTTACCAGGAAGCCATGGTGCCTATCCGGATGCGGTAAGAAGGACAGGAAAAAAGGAGGGAGTGCCAGTCATTGACTTAACGGCTATCACGGAGGCATATCTTGCGTCTGTTGGGGATCTGGCTTCCAAAGCCTATTTTATGTGGCCTGGAGACAATACTCATCTAAAGCCGGAGGGAGCTGTGTTAATGGCAGGATTTCTCTGTCAGGAACTGAAAAAGCTTGGTTCGCCCTATTCGGATCTTTTAGAAGACGGGGGTCCCATAAAGGAAAATGAAGGGCTTGACGTATCCTAAGGAGGAAGCATGGATAAGTACGATGAGATTGAACACAGCTTTATCACCTGTTATAAAAAATTCGGCAATCGTTCAGTCCGTGTATTGCTGGGATTTTATAAAGGCCAATATCATAAGTTTCTAATCTCTACCTTCTTTTTTGTAGTAAAGCATGCGCCAAGTCTTTTTTCCGCCCTGCTGATTGCCAATGTAATCAACGGGGCAATGGAGGGAGGGGATGGGGGCAAGAGGACAATACTCATAAACGTTTTCATTTGGCTTGGCCTTTTGGTCATCCATCTTCCTGCTAACTGGCTTCATAATAAATACAAAAGCAGGGTCATCAGAAAGACAGAAGCAGGGCTTAGAGGGGCATTGGTGAGAAAGCTGCAGGAACTGTCGATCCCTTATCATACGGAAATCCAGTCTGGGCGTCTACAGTCAAAGATTATCCGGGATGTGGAGGCAGTGGAAACCCTTTCCTCCCAGCTCTTTGTAAATACCATGAACATCGTGATGAATCTTGTCATTACCTTATCCATCACTGCGGTGAAAAACAGGGTAGTATTGATCTTCTTTCTTCTGGTAGCGCCTGTAACCTCCATTATCGTGGTTGCCTTTCGTAAAAGGATTCATATGGAGAACCGGGCGTTCCGTCAGGAAATGGAAGAAACCAGCGCCAGGGTCATGGAAATGGTGGAGCTGGTTCCTGTTGCCAGGGCCCATGCACTGGAAACCATTGAGGTGGAAAAGTTAAAGGAACAGTTGGAAGAGACTGCGGAAAAAGGTTACCGTCTGGACATGATTCAGTCTCATTTCGGTGCGGTCAGCTGGTGTATCTTTCAGGTATTCCAGGTTCTCTGTCTTGGATTTTCAGGTTTTATGGCCCTGCATGGGTTAATTAAAATCGGAGACGTGACCTTTTATCAGGCCAGCTTTACAACGGTGGTTAACCAGTTTTCCGCACTAATTAATCTCCTTCCCATTCTCACAAAAGGTCTGGAATCGGTTTCTTCCATTGGCGAGGTCCTGATTTCTGACGATGTGGAGCACAATGAGGGAAAGGCGGAGATGAAAGAATTAAAGGGAAATTATTCTTTTCGCAATGTGCAATTTACATATAAAGGATCCAAGGAACCAGTCCTCGACGGCTTTGATCTGGAGGTGAAGGAAGGGGAGACCATTGCCCTGGTGGGAGAATCTGGCTCGGGTAAAACCACAGTTCTAAATATGATCATCGGTTTTATTACGCCCTCAGACGGCAGACTTCTTATCGATGGTATGGAAATAGGCGATATCAATTTAAGGAGTTACCGGAGATTTATATCTGTGGTTCCTCAGACACCGGTGCTTTTTACAGGGACTGTGCGGGAGAATATCGTCTACGGCATGGAACATGTATCAGAGGAAGAGTTAGCTCACGCGGTGGAAGCAGCCAATTTAAAATCCGTAATCTCCAAGCTTCCCATGGGCTTAGATACCATGATCGGAGAGCACGGAGCTAATTTAAGCGGGGGACAGAGACAAAGAATCTCCATAGCCCGGGCAATTATAAGAAACCCCAGAGTCATCATTCTTGATGAAGCGACTTCTGCTCTTGATACCATATCAGAAAAGGAGATTCAAGATGCTCTGGACCGACTCATACAGGGAAGAACCACGTTTATCGTAGCCCACCGGCTATCTACGGTTCGGGGAGCAGACCGGATTGTTGTCCTGGACCGGGGGAAAATCCGGGAGGAAGGAAGCTACGAGGAGCTGATGGCGTTAAAGGGTGAATTCTATGAGATGGAACGTCTTCAGATGGCTTTAAGATAAGAAAATAGGGAAAAGAGAAGAGCTTTCAAGTCTGTATCGTCAGACCTGGAGGCTCTTTTTGTGGTGTCAATGAAAAGGTGCAGGTAAACTCTTCCATGAACCGGGAATAAAAAACAGCTGTAAAAAAGAAAGTGGACAATATTATATTCGTTTCTTATAGAAACTATGATAATAGATGAGAATACATCATAAACTCCTGAAGATATGTCGCATATGTCTGCAAATAGTTCATATTGAACTTAATATATGTCATTGTTTCCTAATAAATATTTTCTTATAATTATTTTATTGGGCATTTTCAACTAAAATATTATAATTTTACACTAAAAATTCAAATAACATACAAAAAATATACAACAAATACAGTTCCGATAGGGATTTTGTGAATATCATCTAGTACGAATGGGAGGAAATATGGACCAGGATATGATGTTACCCAACGGCCAATATTTTGAGTCATGGGAAAAAGAGCAGAAATATAGCAGAGAACTGCACGTGAATGGGAATCACCCAGGTGCATCGGATAAAAATGACGGCACTTATGACCACCCATTAAAAACAATCAATGCAGCTGCCCAGCTTGCGGACCCAGGCACCAGGGTACTGATTCATGAGGGCGTATACAGAGAATGTGTTGCACCTGAAAGAGGGGGAAGCGGCCCGGATGGAATGATTACATATGAAGCCTTTGGAGACGGCGAGGTAGTCATTAAAGCTTCTTATGAGGCAAAGGACTTTAAGAAAAGTGAAGGCTGGAACCTTACCCGGTATTCCCCGGAAGTAAAACAAGAGGTAAACCATGCAAGGGTATGGGAGGTAACACTGGATCCTGATGAGTTCCGTGGATATAACCCATTTTGTGCGGTCAATATCCTTCATGACCGGCTATTTATCGAATATGACAAAACAGATATGACGTCCTATTTAAACCGCAGGGGCATGGTGTTTTGTGACGGAAAGCCATTACAACAGGTGGCACTGTACCCTCAGCTTGGAGACCAGGCCGGCACCTATTGGGTGGAGGCAAACGGTCAGACAATACATTTCAGACTGGAAGATGATGATGAGCCATGGAATCATACCATTGAGCTGACAAACAGAGAACAGTGCTTTGCTCCCAAGGTTCCATTCTTATCTTATATCAAAGTAAAGGGGATTACATGCGCCCATGCTGCTACCGGAGCGCCTGTGCCTCAGAGGGGTTCCTTATCCTGTTATCGGGGCCATCACTGGATCATTGAGGATTGTACCATAGACTGGGCCAATGGGGTAGGAATTGATATTGGAAATGAATGCTGGCATCATACTCTCAAAGAGGGTCAGGTAATTGGTGAAACAATCATCCGTGGGTGTAAGATTTTTGACGCAGGAGTATGTGCAATTGCAGGACTCTTCGCCAAACATCTTTTGATTGAAGACAATCTCATACAGGGAACTGGGTGGCAGAAGATGGAGCTGTCCTGGGAAGCGGGTGGAATCAAGGTTCACGACTGCACAAACAGCCTCATCCGCCGTAATATCTTTAAAGGTACCATACGAGCGGATCATCTTTGGATGGATATGAGCAATGAAAATAACCGGATTACAAGGAATCTCTTTTTAGATGGAATCAACCAGAGAGAAGCAATCTTTATTGAGTGCAGCCGTGATGATGTGAATCTCATTGATAATAACATCTTCTGGAATGTGGAGGGGCGTTTTGACCCGGCAGACATACCAAAAGAGCCTGGCTCCTCTGGCTGGTACAAGATGGAAGAGAACAGTGTGGTAAATGGATATGCGGTATACGGAGAAGGAACCGACCATCTGCATATTGTAAATAATTTCATCGGAAAATGCAAAAGTGCCGGCTACTATGCAAAAACCGTGGCGTTTCGAATCACCTGGGACACGAGGGGCGGAACAGCGAGGGACGCCAGAATCTATAATAACGTATTTTATGACTGCAAAGAGGCTGCCATTAAAATGCCCACAGAGCACAATGAATCAGAAGGAAACTTGTATTTAAACATGCCAGGAGGCTATTTAAGAATTCTCTATCCAGCTCCTTCGGTATGTCTTGATTTACAGGCCTGGAAGGAATTTTACGGATTTGATCAGGAAGGACAGGAAGGCCGATTTGATATTTCAGTGGATACGGAGCATTTTACCATGGAGATTAAAAAATCTCCAATAAATTCATCGTTTTCTCCCCTTCATCCGGAAGGAAACAGATTCATCCGCAGCACAGAGGATATCAGTAAGGTATCGGTAAAATCCATGGTAACCAGTGATTTCTTCGGCATGAAGACTTTGGAGGAGAGAAGGCTTCCAGGTCCATTTTTCACATTGCCGGAAAATCAGGTGATATCCATAGATCCCCGAATGTATTAAGGGTTACTAGAAAGGAGAATGAGAATGAATCTGTTTCAAAATAAAAGAAAGTTAAGATCAATCAAGGAATTTCTTTATATTCTCCCATTTATTTTACTGGTCGGAGTATTTTGCTACTATCCGCTGTACGGCTGGATGTATGCGTTCTTTGATTACAGGCCGCCTCAGCCATTGACATCAAGTAATTTTGTAGGTTTAAAATGGTTTCAATCCTTAGTAGCAAATCCTGTAAAAACAAAGCAGATTGTAAGTGTTATGGTAAATACTCTGGTCATGAGCGGAATCACCGTAGGAACCTCCTGGCTTCCCATGTTTTTCGCTGTGTTCTTAAATGAAATCAAGTGCGTTCCCTTTCGCAAGACCGTTCAGACCGTAACCACCATTCCGAACTTCATCAGCTGGGTACTGGTGTATTCTGTGGCATTTAATATATTTAATAATACAGGCGTAGTAAATCATGTGCTGGTTGCCTGGGGTATTTTAGATGCGCCGGTTCAGTTTCTCCAGAAATCAGATCACGTATGGATTACCCAGTGGCTGTGGCTGACGTGGAAAAACCTGGGGTGGGCAGCCATTATGTATATTGCAGCTATTACAGGAATCGATGAGCAGATGTTTGAGGCTGCCAAGGTTGACGGAGCCACCAGAATGCAGCGTATCCGGTATATTACCATTCCAAGCATCCTGCCAACGTATTTTGTATTATTGATGCTTGCCATTGCCAGCTTTTTATCCAACGGCATGGAACAGTATTATGTATTCCAGAATGCATTTAACAAAGAGCACATTCAGGTTCTGGATCTTTATGTATTTAACCTGGCAATGGGAAGCGGAAGCTATTCTGTTGCAACCGCACTTAGTATTTTAAAAAGTATCATCAGCCTGGTTCTTCTTACCGCAGCGAACGGGATTTCAAAGCTGGTAAGAGGCGAGAGCTTTTTATAAGGCAGAGAGGGGAAAGACTATGGAAAGCGTCAAAAAAAGAAAACGTCAAAAGCAAAGCTTTGGAGATGCGCTCATCAGTGTGTTAATTTATATCTTTTACGCTGTATTTGCCTTTATCTGCGTGTATCCCTTTTACTACATTTTCATTAATACCATCAGCAACAATGATTTAAGCCAGAAAGGGCTGATTATTTTTCTTCCTCATGGAATTCATTTTGAAAATTATATCAAAGCAATTAAGATTCCCGGGCTTTTAAATGCAGCTATTATTTCCATTAGCAGAACTGTGATCGGTACCCTGCTTACCACCATGACAACGGCATTTATGGGATATATGTTTACAAGAGAAAGCCTGTGGCACAGGAAATTCTGGTATCGGTTCGTGATTGTGACCATGTATTTCAATGCAGGTATCATACCCTGGTTTTTAACCATGCGTAACCTTCATCTGACCAATAATTTCTGGGGGTATATTCTTCCTACTATTGTATCTCCGTTTTATATCATCCTGGCTAAGACCTTTGTGGAGTCCATTCCAAAAGAGCTGCAGCAGGCAGCAGAGATTGATGGGGCAGGAACTCTGACCATGTTTTACCGGGTGATTCTTCCAGTCATTAAGCCCATTTTAGCGACGGTAGCCATATTTGCGGCAGTGGCACAGTGGAATGCGTTTCAGGACACCCTGCTTTTGATGACGGATAACAAGCTGTACAGCTTACAGTTTATCTTATATCAGTACATCAATCAGGCCAGCTCCTTAAAGCAGCTTGTCAATTCTTCCAGCGGTGCTGCCGTGGCACAGAGCGTGGCAACGGTACAGACAGCCACTTCCATACGAATGACAGTGACCATTATTGTAGTGGCACCTATTTTGCTTATATACCCCATTTTCCAGCGGTATTTTGTAAGGGGTATTATGATTGGAGCGGTAAAAGGTTAAATATGGGAGTAGTAGCCCTTTTTATAACTTATCAAAGAATGGAGGATTGATTTATGAAAAAAAGAAGATTTTTTTCATTGATGCTGGCTGTGGTCTGCGTACTTTCTCTTGTGTTATCCGGATGCTCCGGATCCAAGAAAGCAGGCTCCGATGAGACTGGCACGAAAGATTCCGGCGGAGCAGGCACGACAGGAGCTGCAACGTCAGAAATTGACCACACCAATACCCTTACTCTGGAGGTCTACGATGTTGCTGCTAATTACCAGGGGGTACAAAGCGGCTGGTTTGGAAAGGTAATAAAGGATAAGTTCAACCTGGAGCTAAATATTATCGCGCCCCAGGCATCGGGAGATGGGGAGGCGCTTTATCAGACCCGATCTGCCTCCGGAAAGCTGGGAGATATTATCCTTCTTGACAATTCCCCTCTTCAGGACTGTATTAAGGCCGGTCTCATTGCGGATATCAGCGAGGATGTAAAAAATAGTAAGAATTTAAGTCAGTATTACGAGCAGTATAAAACATTTAATGAAGGTCTGGAAGGCAACAGTGAGGGTAAGATTTATGGTATGCCATGCCAGATTACCAATACTTCACCTACCACATATTCCGATGATACTCTGTATATCAGTCCTCTGCTCCCATGGGATTATTACACAGAAATCGGTGCTCCAAAGATGAAGAACACCGATGATCTGTTAGATGTGTTAGAGCAGATGCAAAAGGCACATCCAAAGAACAGCAAGGGAGATGCCAACTATGCCATCTCTTTATGGCGGGACTGGGATAAAGGCGGAACCCAGGTTACCATGGAGAATGCTGCCCAGTTGACTAAAATGTATGGCTATGAAGTAAATGGTTCTGTTATGGTAGGAAACACCGGAGATATGAAACAGGTCACCGACGATGACGGAGCCTATTATAAGATGCTCCACTTTTTCTTCCAGGCCAATCAAAGAGGTCTCATTGACCCTGATTCCGGGACGCAGAACTGGGATAATGCATGCAATAAGATGAAGAACAAACAGGTATTGTTATTCTGGTATAACTGGCAGAGAGGCTTCTGGAATACTCCGGACCGTGCGCAGGAAAGAAATGCCTATATCTATGCACCAGTTGAGGATATGAACTTCTTCCAGCCGTCCGATCCTTACTTTGGTGACGGAAGAGCCTTTGCTCTTGGAAGTCATATGGAAGGCAATGACAGGGCGAGAGCCATTGAATTTATGGATTGGTTAATCAGTCCGGAAGGACTTGAATTTATCCATCACGGAATTCCAGGATGGAGCTATACCAAAGGGGCTGATGGTAAGTATACTCTGACAGAGAATGGTCTCTATGGTCTGATGGAAAATCGTCCAGTCTCCGATGAATGGGGCGGCGGTGGATTTGATGATGGAAACTGTAAGATCAATCAGTGGCCAATGGCAAGCGTATCCATTGACCCAAATACCAAAGAACCGTATAACAATAATTACTGGTCTTCCTATCTGGAGGCCAACAAGACGACCATGACCAATGAGTGGAGTGAAAAGTATGGCGCGGTCAATCAGGTGGCTTATCTGGAAGGAACCGGACAGTTAAAACCGGTGCCGAACGTAAACATTATCCTTCCAAGTGATACCACAGATGTAGCCTTAATTCGCAGCCAGTGCGCAACCCTCATCTGCGATACCTCCTGGAGAATGGTATTTGCAAAGAGCGAGGAAGAATTTAAGAGCATGTGGGCTGATATGAAGACTCAGCTTGATGGATTTGACTGGGCACAATTGGTGGAATTTGATAAAGCCAAGTTCCAGAAAGTCATTGATGCCAGAGCAGCAGTAAAGAAATAAATGAGTTCACCGATCTTGGTGAATCAATGAAAAAAGAAAGTCCCAGGCAGGGGTATCATTCGTCTGCCTGGGACCTTTTTCTTCCTTTATCAGGGATATTAGAATACGTCAATGAATCGGTAAGATACGTCATTGTAAGAGGTAGTACCATATTTTATAATTTGTTTATACGTGTAACTAACTGATGTAAGCCGCTTCCCATTGCCGGTGAAACGGCCCGCCATAAAGAAACAGGGATAAAGGAGATATGATGAAGCTAAGTGAAATGAACCAGGATTCCTATTATTTACTTTGTTATACCAGATTGCCAGTGGACGAAACAACCTATGCCCCAAAGCTTGCCTACAGCATGCATCTTGCCTGGAGTGAAAACAAGGCTGATTTCCAGCCGTTAGGTCACAATTCCGGAGTATTATTTGCCAAAGCCACGGATAATTCCGATGGCACTTTAACTGCAAAAAGTTTGAAAAAACCATATCTTTTTTATTTAAAAGATGGCACCTTTGGCGTCCTTGCCATACGGACAGAAGCAGATGGAAGTGAGGATGAAAGCAGCAAGGGAAGTGTGCTTTTCTTTACATCAAAAGACCTTCTCCACTATAAAGAGGAGGGGCTGATTGATTTAAAAGGAGCCACCTTTGTTACTGATATTGCCTGTCATTATGATATGTCTCAGATGAAATACATCATCCGCTTTAGAGATGATGAGGGAGCTTATTATCAGAACAAAACAAGCGATTTAAATCCTCTGACGGAATGTTCGGCTCCAAAGAAAACAGAACCTTTCACCCTGGAGGAAGTGACCGCTGATATAGAGGGAATCGTACCCCGGAATGTGATTTCTATTTCAAAAGAGACCGCACGCAGACTGGCCGGGAAACTTCTTGTTCCTGAAAATGACAGGATTGAAGTTCCAGCGGAGTGTCAGGCTTCCTGCGCCGAGGATTTAAAGAAGGTAAAAGCAACTGCTTATTATACGGACGGAACAACCGCCAGTAAAAATATTGACTGGGATACTTCTTCCATTGACTGGAATGGAGCGGGGGTGTACCCAATCACAGGAAGGGTCCATCAGGATCATTTTGAAAATCCCATTGCCATTCACAGAGCAGATCCCTGTATTGGGAGATGGAATGGGAAGTATTACTTTATTGCTACCAACGATGCAGATAATAACCATTCCCTCTATATCCGGGAAGCGGATAATATCCCTGATCTGGTTCATGCAGAGGAAATAAAAATCCTGGATACCAACATGTATGAGCATTTAGGCGGCCTTTTATGGGCGCCGGAATTTCACATCGTAAGGGGAGAGCTTTATATCTTCCATGCAGGAACTCCAGGGGAATTTCATAAGGAGCAGTCCCATGTGATGAAGCTGAAAAAAGGTGGAAATCCGGTCAAAGCAGAGGACTGGGAAATGCCTGTAAGGGTTTTGAAAAAAGATGGAAGCTATTTATACGAGGACGGAATTACCCTTGACATGACCTGCTTTGAGCTGGGAGAAGATGTGTTTGTAGTCTGGGCCCAGAGGCAGTTCACTCCTGTGGATCAGGGCTCCTGGCTTTATATTGCAAAGGTATCACCAGAGGAACCATGGAAGCTCATTACGGACCCAGTCCTTCTATCAAAGCCGGATTACGGCTGGGCAAACAACCATGTATTTGTGGATGAAGGGCCTTTCACCTTAATGATCAATAAGAAAATCTTTCTGACCTTTGCCAGCGCATTGATTGATGAGACATATACGGTAGGGCTTTTAAGTGCGGATTTGGGAGCAGATTTAATGAATCCTATGAGCTGGATAAAAGAAAATTATCCTATTTTGACCTCCAGAAGTGTACCGGGAGAATACGGTCCTGGTCACAATTCCTATGTTACGGATGAGGATGGAATCGTATGGAATGCGTACCATGCACGGTTTGGAATCGGAGAGCCGAGAAGCTCCGGAATCCGACGGGTTCATTTTGACATAGACGGATATCCGGTGTTGGATTTAACGGAAGACAAGGATTTAAAGAAAGAACTGGCAGCCGTGCAAACAAAAGTATATGTGCCCGAAAGGGAACATGCCGGGAAGGAGATTTATGAAGCAGCCGTTACAGTATAAGGTCAGTCTTAAGGACAATGCTTCCTTTACCAATAACGCCCTGTTCTGTGTGGGGACCGGAAGGATGAACCTTGCCTTAAGAAAAGAGTACCACGATCAGCTTATGAAGGTTCAGGAAGAGATACATTTTTCCCATATCCGGGGACACGGATTATTATGCGATGACATGGCCGTTTACCACACCTACGAAGAAGACGGTGAAGTGAAGACAGAGTATAACTTTACATATATTGATCTGGTTTTTGATGATTATCTTTCTATGGGCTTAAAGCCCTTTGTGGAATTAGGATTTATGCCGGAAGCCTTGGCATCGGGAAGGCAGACGATATTTTACTGGAAGGGAAATGTGACACCGCCCATGGATTATAACAAATGGGCGGACTTAATTAAGGCACTGGTCAGCCATTTCTTTGACCGGTATGGCAAAGAGGAAGTGGTTACCTGGCCGTTTGAGGTGTGGAATGAACCAAATCTGCCAGGCTTCTGGAAAGACGCAAGCATGGATGAATACTTTCGCCTTTACGAAGTGACAGCAAAGGCATTGAAGGAATGCGATGCCCGTTTACGAGTAGGCGGTCCTGCCATCTGCGGTGTGGATGATAAGAGGTGGCTGACCTGCTTTTTAGAGCATTGCAGCCAGCATAAGGTGCCCCTTGATTTTGTAACAAGGCACGCATATGCCACGGATTCGCCAGAATTAATTGGTCATTATGAGTATCAGAAGCTTAGGAAACCAGAAGATTTTATGGAGGAACTAAGGGAAAGCCGCAGGATCATAGACAGTTTTTCAGAGTACAAAGACATGGAGATGCATATCACAGAGTTTAATACCTCTTATACGCCACGTAATCCCATCCACGATACCAACCTAAATGCGGCTTACACCGCCCGTCTTTTAAGTGAGATGGGGGATGTCTGTGCCTCCTATTCCTATTGGACCTTTGGTGATGTTTTTGAAGAAACAGGAGTTGCCTACACGCCATTTTCCGGATGCTTTGGACTGTTAGCCAATGGTTCGATTCCAAAACCCACCTACTGGACCTTTGCTTTCTTTAAGCATTTAAAGGAAAATGCCATTGCAAGAAGCGAGCATTTTGTATTGACCAGGGACAATGACAAAAACATTTGTGGAGTTGCCTGGAATCCCGTAGAAGAGATGGAGGATAAGGAATTAGCACTTACATTTTCTCTGGATCTTACCGATGGGGACTATATGATTGTCACAAAAATGGTGGATGAATGCACCTGCAATCCTTTGAGGGCATGGACAAATATGGGGACCCCGGCATACCTTAACAAAGAGCAAAAAGAGTTGCTCTTAGATTGTGCCAGACCCCAGATAAACGTGAAGCAGTTTCGGGTGATGGACGATGCTGCACAAATAGAGATTCCTTTGTCATCCAATGCAGTATGTTATTTTGAGATCCAACGGATTTACCCGAAAGCGGACAGAGGATTTCGGCCGGAGCGTATCAGGGGGGGCAATATCATGATGGAATGATCATGGAAAAGGAGATATGAGGTATGAATAACAGCAATGTAGTAATGTTACCTTATGAATATAAAAGGGCGGTAGAGCAGGGACGGCGGGGGACGTTAACAGAAGTTTCCTACGATGTGAGAAATTATATCAACCAGTCCCGTCAGCTTGTAACCAATCAGAATATCAGTAAGAATGAAGCAGGAAGGGATACCGTAAGCGGATCGGCAATCAGAAAGAAAGGCAATGTCTATCTGCCGGCTGGCTACAATAAAAACCAAAAGGATAAGAAATACGATGTATTATACTTACTCCATGGAGTAGGCGGAAATTCTTATGAGTGGCTTTCAGACAACGGCAGAACAGACAATCAGTACAACATCTGCAATCTTCTTGACAATATGATTGCAAAAGGCGACATCAATCCGCTTATCGTTGTATTCCCGGAAGGCAGAAGCTCCCACGACTGGACGGACCGTTCCTTTAATGCCGATGGAACCAACATGCTGGGTTTTTATTACTTTGATTATGAAATGAGATATGATCTGATTCCTTTCATTGAATCAGAATTCAATACCAAAGCAGATATCAGGGACAAATCCAAAAATGGAGTGGCGAACAACCGTCTTCACAGGGCGATTGCTGGTCTTTCCATGGGTGGAATGCAGACCCTTAATATGGCTCTTGGCGGCTATCGGTGCGACTCCTCCGTGGTCACAGGTAAAAAAAGTGAGTGGAACAATGGCCTGTCTCAAGCAGTAAAGGCTCCTGGCATGCTGGATTTATTCGCATTTGCCGGTGGATTTTCCAATGCTCCTACCTCCAGTGACGGAAAGATTCTGGGAGGAAGCATTGCAAGCATCGGTCGCCCGTTAAATGTTCTATATCTGACCTGTGGCGATGCCGATTCCATTGCCTACCGGGATGGCTATTTAAGAGCTGTCAATAACCTTTCCAGTACAGCAGGAAACAATCTAAAGGATGATTACAGAGTCCTGGTTAAGAGCGGTGACCATGACTTCAATGTTTGGAATAACGCAGCCTATAATTTCCTTCGGTTATCCTTTGAAAATGTAATGCCTCATTCCAATCCTTACAAAGTCAGTACCACCATCAATGGACGAAACTGGTAACCATGTAGTCTTCGTAAAGGAGATGTAGATTATGATTCGAGCAGTGACAACTGAAAATGGTAGGATACGGGGATTGCCGGCGGCCGATCCTCGTATTACAAGCTTTAAAGGGATTCCCTTTGCAGCACCGCCAATCGGCAAGAACCGTTTTCGTGCCCCCCAGCCTGCAGAGGATTGGTCCGGTGAATTAAAAGCATTTGAATTCGCCCCCATATCCATGCAGGCCCCGGTGGGCGTTGACAAGGATAATCTTTATACCAGAGAATGGGCCGTAGACCCGGATGTGCCAATGAGTGAGGATTGCTTGTACTTAAATGTCTGGACGCCTGCCTTGAGCGCTGATGACAAACTCCCTGTATTTGTATGGTATTTTGGCGGAGGTTATCAGGTTGGCAATACGGCTGAGATGGAATTTGACGGAGAGCGTCTTGCCCGCCGGGGAATTGTGGTAGTAACGGTCAATTACCGTTTGAATGTGTTTGGATTCTTGTGCCACCCGGATATAACCAGGGAAGCACCGGAGGCGCCGGCAAACTTTGGCCTTTTGGATCAGCAGGCCGGTACCCGTTGGGTGAAACGTAACATAGCCTCCTTTGGAGGGGACCCGGATAACATCACCATAGGAGGTCAGTCAGCGGGAGGCGGCAGCGTTTTAAGACAATTGACGTGCCAAGAGAATGAAGGACTTTTTCAAAAGGCAATCATTGAAAGCGGAATGTTTACCGAGCTTTATCCTGGAACCATCTTATTCAATGACCGTTTGACCTTATCCGAGGCAGAGGAGGAAGGGGTAAAATTCTTTGAGCTGTTAGGTGTTTCCACCTTAGAGGAAGCCCGTAAGCTTGATGCTGAGTATGTAAACCGCAAAGGGCTTCAATATAATAAGTTCTGGCTGCCTGCTGTTGATAATGTGTTTAGTACGGGTTACGCATTTGATCTGATGGTTCAAAATAAGCGTCTTATGGTTCCCTTGCTCTTTGGTCATACCTCTGACGAGTTTCACGCCGCACCACAGGTGGGTAGCATAGAGGAACTTCGTCAGCTGGCGTTCTCTTTATTTGGCAGCGACGGGGAAGAATTTCTTTCTATCTGCAAGTCCGATTCCGGCAACTTAGAGGAAATGAAACAAAAGGCTTCGGTAAGAATGGTAGAACACGCAAACCGAATCATAGCCCAGGCAAACTCGAATTCTGGTAATAAAGAACCTGTTTATTATTACAACTTTGATGCCCAGATTCCTGGCTGGGATAATCCGGGAACCTTTCATTCCGTGGACCTTTGGTTCTTTTTTGAAACACTGGCTAAGTGCTGGAGGCCATTTACGGGAAAGCATTACGACCTTGCCAGGCTCATGTGTAACTACTGGGCTAATTTTATCCGCTCCGGGGATCCAAACGGAACGGATGCAGATGGGGAGGAAATGCCCCATTGGGCTCCATATGAAACGGATGCTCCCTACGGAATGTATTTTGGGGAAACCGCTGAATTTGTTAAGAAAGAGCCGGAAGAAATCATGAAGTTTCTGTTAAAGGAGTATTTTATAAAGGGACAAAATGAGGGAATTCAATGAAAAATCAGGAATTACATAATAAAATATTGATTTACACCAGAAAGCCCAATGAGGATTATACCAATTCCCTGAGCAACAGCATTCATTTTGCTTATGGTGACGGAACGGGTGATTTTCAGCCATTGAATGAGAATTATGGCATTTTATTTCCACTGGCTACGGTAGATGAGAGGAACGTCATTCAGGAAAAGGGGCTTAGGAATCCTTATATCTTTCATAAAGCTGACGGTGGGTTTGGTATCATAGCCATCAGGGTCGATAAGAATGGAAATGAGGATGAGGAAAGCAGAGGGCAGCTTCTTCTCTGGACTTCTGAGGATCTGATTGCATTTCATTTCTTAGGGCTTATAAGGCTTCATGAAGATTTATTTATCCGGGAAGCAGTATGTGATTATGAGGAGAAGTCAGGAACCTATGTGATACGGTGGTTCAGCCGGGAAGGAGCCTGTTACTGCAACCGGTTAACAAGCCTTGAGGATTTTAACAGCATATCTCTGCCAGAACCGTCAGAGCCATACGAATCGGCTCGAACGGAGGTGGGTATACCAGATATTACTCCTGGAAATATCATTTCTGTTACGGAAGAGGTGGGAAGAGAAATCAAGTTACGGTGGATTCCTCTCTTCAATGAAGAAATTCGCATTCCGGAGAGCGTATGTGTCCCCTCAAAGCAGCAAATAGAAGAAGTAAAGGCAATTGCCATCTATACCGATGGTTCCACGAGAGAAAAGAATGTTCTCTGGGACGTCAGTGGAATTGATGATAGGAAGCCAGGGACTTACCGCGTAAAAGGCAGAGTGATACAGGAAGAATACCAGTTCCCTCTTGCCTCTGGCTATGCGGACCCTGTGATTTTACCCTGGAATGGGAAGTATTATTATGTTGCGACCAACGACAACAAAAATGATATTGGAATTTATGTCAGGGAATCAAGCACCATAAAGGGCTTGTTTTCACCAGGATATGAAGAACGTATCATACTGGATTATAATGAAGAAAAAGGTTATGTCCAGACCTTTTGGGCACCGGAATTTCATGTGATTGGGGAAGAGCTATATCTGCTTTTTGCCCTTGGCGGTAAGGCATGGGGACCTCAGTGTCATATGATGAAGTTAAAAGAAGGAGGAGAGATTTTAAGCGCGAGAGACTGGGAAGAGCCAGTTCGGGTGAAGAGATCCGATGGAAGCCCTCTCACCCAGGACGGAATTACTCTGGATATGACGTATTTTCAGGCAGACAAAGTTTCCTGTGTTGTCTGGTCCTACCGAAAAGGAATTGGCACTCCCCTGGATACCGGCTCCATGCTCTATATAGCAACCGTGGATGAAAGAAATCCAACCATATTGACCAGTGACCCGTTGCTGTTATCAAGGCCCTTGTACGGCTGGGAAAATATTCAGGGAACCATAAATAACGAAGGCCCTTATCCTTTGGTTACAGATGATGCTGTGTATCTGACGTATTCCGGTGGAGCAGCAGGGGGATATACCTATGCCATTGGACTTCTCAGTATCCCAAGGGGCAGTAACTACCTGGACCCGGGCGCATGGAAGAAGTCGAGTACACCAGTGCTTTCCTACTATTCCAGAAATGATGTGTATGGACCCGGTCACAATTCCTTCTTCCGTGATTATGACGGTACGATCATGATCATGTATCATGGAGAAACAGTGCTCACCCCGTCGGGAACCAGATGCAGTGCCATGCACCGGGTTCATATAAACAGTAATGGTGTGCCGGTTTTTGATTTAGTACCTGAGAGAGATTTAAACAGAGAACTGGCTGAGGTCACCATGCAGGTGGTCATTCCTTCATTTAGTAAATAACAGATATGTTCTATCCAATAAAAAAGGCTCCTTTTGCCGGAATCAGTTTTGAGACTGATAACAGCAAAAGGGGCTTTTTTTAAGCTCTTATCATCAGCGGGAGCATGAGGTCATAAAATGATAAGCAGATGAGGCAGAAACGTCCAGGACAACTATTTTTTCTAACGCGATGATTATGGCTTCTACGAAATGATGATTTATGATAGAATGAAAAAAGCAGTGAGACTTAAATTATGACTATTTAAGCACGGAGGAAAACCATGATTCTTATTGATTATGCAGAATATGATGCTTGCCATTCAGAAGATTTTGTATTTGATATCCCAAAAGGGCATGACTGCTGGCTGCTTTTGCTGACCCAGACACCTGCTGTCTTTTTTGTGGACGGTGAATGCAGGAAATATCCTCCCAATTGTGCCATACTCTATCGGCCAGGGCAGAAGATTTATTATCGCGCGTGCGCAGAAAGCTATGCCAATGACTGGATTCGTTTTTATACCGATGAATCCTATGTGACCACGGCACCCCTTCCCTGTGGAGTTCCCTTTGTCATTCACGATCCGGCCTATTGCCATAATATCTATAAGCTGCTTGTAACAGAGCATGTCTTAAACAATAATTTTAAAGATATCTCCGTGGATCATTTGCTTCGGATCCTGTTTAACAAGCTGCTGGAATCATATAATTATAAAGCGGTATCTCCGCTGTTTCATGACTTAAATGAATTAAAATTAGACATTTACCATAACCCAAACAAAGAGTGGACCGTATCCAAAATGGCTGATATGTTAAATATCAGCGTTGGTTACCTGGAAGATATCTATAAAAGCACCTTCGGCGTTTCCTGCATGAATGACGTGATAAACAGCCGGATTAACCTTGCAAAAAAATATCTGGTGTATCACAATTATACCATTGCGGAAATTGTAACATTATGCGGCTACAGCAATATGGAACATTTTTTCCGCCAGTTTAAGAAAATCACAGGACTGACGCCCAATCAGTTTCGTAAAAGTCCCTACCAGTTATATAAGAACAAAGAAAAGATAACGAAGTAGATCCATGGACAAGGCATCATCATCTTTTACCAATTATTGGAACCTTCAGGGATAGTTTGATCTGATACAATAAAAAAGATTTGTTTTATGAAGTGAGAAATTACATACGCTTGAAATAATAACATTTTAATGGATAAACTATAGATAATAAAGAAAGTATTGGAATATTGATGGCGAATTCAGGGCCGTTTTATTCTACCTGTGAAATCTTATAAAAAAGAGTTTACAGGGGGTATAAACCGGTGTATAATTATGTCTTACATACGTAGTATTTTAGACATGAATCATACAGTAGGGGGAGCTGTCATAAGGGATTCCCTGTTTTTTTATCAGCAAAATATTACAAACGTAAGATTAAAAGGAGAATAACGTTGCGTAAACATAGATCATATAAAGACAATCAATTTCCGGAAATTCCATTTTTTGAAAAGATTCCGAGACTGGCCATCCTGGGACTTTTCTTTGGATTTTTATTCGGTTCACTTATCTTTCGGCTGTATCGTCTCCAGATCATGGAGGGAGCTACCAATCAGGAAGCATTTATGAGCTCCATTGTAAAGACCCAGAAGCTGTCCGGCAGCAGGGGTAACATCTATGACAGGAATGGAAAGCTTTTAGCTTCCAACCGATTATCCTATGATGTCACCTTAGAAGATTCCATGAATTATAAAACAACCAAGGAGCGGCAGAGATCCTTAAATGGAATTGCCTACCGCCTGATTCAGATGATCCATGATGATAAAAAGTTAAATGTCGTTCTTCCCATCGGCATCAGTGACGATAGAACCTACGAATTTACCGCAGATGGCTGGAAGCTCAGCCGTTTTAAGGCTGATTTTTACGGGAAGATGGAAGTAGAAGAACTGACGGAGGAACAAAAGGCGGTAACCGCACAAGAGCTGATGAATGAATTGACCGGTAAGAAAAAATTCATGATTGATCTTTCCTATACAGAGGAAGAACAAAAGCAGTTCGGCATGCCAGAATCCCTGACACCACAGCAGGCGCTGCAGATTGCCAATATCCGCTATGGACTTTCCTTAAACTCCTACCGGAAATACCTGCCTTACATGGTGGCTTCCGATGTATCCGAAGAGACCATGGCGGCAGTCATTGAAAATAAAATAAACCTTCCGGGAGCGGATGTTCAGGAGAGCAGCATCAGGACGTATGAGGGAGGAGAGAGCATGGCATCCATCTTAGGATACACCGGTGCTATCTCATCCGATGAGCTGGACGCCTTAAACCAGGGAGAAAGCATTTATACCAACCAGTCAATCGTAGGAAAGAGCGGAATTGAAAAATCCATGGAGAGCTGGCTGCGGGGAGATGATGGAACCGAGCAGTTCTATACCGATGTAGTAGGAAATAAGAAAACCGAGCCAGTCATTACAAAAGCCCCTGGAACCGGAAAAAATCTATACCTGACCATAGATAAGGATTTGCAGGATGCGGTCTATCGGATGCTGGAGCAGCAGATAGCAGGAATTCTTCTTTCCAATATGGTAGATACAAAACGTTCCGAAATGCCAAAGGCTGAAAATGCAGCTCAGATTCGTATCTCCTCTGACGAAGTTTATTTTGCTCTGTTTAAAAACCATGTTATTAATACCGAGCGGTTAAAGGAAGACTCCAGTACAGACCTGGAAAAATCAGTCTATGGAGCCTTTACTCAAAAAAAAGAACGGGTATTTACCCAGTTATCCGCTTCCTTTGACGCAGCAGGACCAGGATATGACGGCTTAAGCGATGAGATGAAAGGGTATCTGGATTATCTTGTAAGTGAAGGAAAGAAATCCAAGCTGATTATCGGAAATGCAGGTTCTCCTGACTGGAAGAATAAAAGCTTCCGCCAGTATTTAAATGACTGCATTGCAGGAGGAATGGTAGACTTAAGCAAGATTCAGAACAACGAAGCATATGTGGCAATCGAAGAGGAAGTGCGTCTTGTAGAAGAAAAGATGCTGGCTGATTTAAAGAACAGCCAGGAATTTGATTTAAAAATCTACGAGGCAATGATTTCAGAAGGCTCTCTAAACGGAGAGACCATTGAAAATCTTCTTTACGACCAGGGAGTCTTATCCCCGGAAGATCCGGACCGCGGGCTCTTAAACAGCGGTCAGCTAAGCCCCTGGGCATTTATCCAGAAGAAAATTAAAAATCTGGAAATCACTCCAGCCCAGCTGGCTCTGAACCCATGCTCTGGTTCTGCAGTTATTGTAGATCCTGAGGATGGAGAGGTACTGGCCTGTGTCAGCTATCCAGGTTATGATAACAACCGGCTGGCCAATCAGATGGATGCCCAGTATTATAAGCAGCTGTCAAACGATCTTTCCCTGCCCCTCTTTAACCGTGCCACCAGTCAGCTGACGGCTCCTGGTTCAACCTTTAAACCGGTGACCGTCATTGCAGGAATGAGCGAGGGTGTCATCAATTCAGATACCAGCATTGTATGTACCGGAATCTTTGATAAGGTGCAGCCGGCACTTCGCTGCTGGAAGAGAAATGGCCACGGAGTCATCAATTCTCCAGCCGATGCCCTGAAGAATTCCTGTAACGTATATTTATCAGAAATCACATACCGTATGGGAAGTACAGCAGATGGAACTTTTTCTGAGGCAGATGGATTGCAGAAGCTTCAAAAATATGCAGGCATTATGGATCTTGATAAGAAGACAGGAATTGAAATCGGAGAGGCTCAGCCTCACGTGACCGACCAGTTCGCAATCCCTTCCTCCATCGGACAGGGAACTCATAACTATACCACCACCCAGCTTGCCAGATATACCACCATGCTGGCGAACCATGGAAAGAGCTATGATCTCTCTCTTGTATACAAAATTACAGATCCAGATGGAAATCTGGTAAAGTCCTTTGCACCTGTATTAAAGGATACCGCCCAGCTGTCAGAAACCGTATGGGCAGAGGTGGCAAAGGGAATGAATGAGCTGGTAACCTCCAATGCAAGCCTTAAGGATTTAAAAATCAGTGCGGCTGGTAAGACCGGTACCGCAGAGGAATCCAAAAGCAAGCCAAACCACGGTCTCTTTATTGGATATGCGCCACTTGAGAATCCGAAAATTGCAATTGCAGTCCGCATCGCCAATGGATATAGCTCTGGCAATGTGGTAGGAGTGGGAAGAGGTATTTTTGATTATTATTTCCAGCTTAAGGAAAAAGAAGCGATTATTACAAATACCGCATCAAATGTTTCCAATAACTTAAGAACGGATTAAAAGGAGGTACCTATGAGCCGTGCCAGAAATAAAAATTTATTTCGTATTATCGTAACTGTTTTGATTCTGCTTGCGGGTCTGACAGGTGCTTTCCTCTTTTTTCAGATTCAGAAAAAGCTAGCAGAGAGAAAAAAGCCGGATGTTTTATTTTCGGAATATATGGACAGCGTAAAAGGGGCTGATTACAAAGCCATGTACGGAATGCTGACCGATCAGAGCCGGATTAATATCAGCGAAGAAGATTTTACTGCCAGAAATAAAAACATTTATGAAGGTCTTGAAGTTTCCGACATCAAGACTGTAATCACAAATGTGGAATATAACGATAAAAAGGCGGTCTTATCCTATGAGATGAAGTATAAGACTGTCGCTGGAGATATCAGCTTTAAAAACAAAGCGGAGTATGAAAGAGATAAAAAGAAGGGCTACCAGCTCATTTGGAGCGACAGCCTGATTTTCCCTGAGCTCCTTCGGGGAGATAAGGTAAGGATATCTGTGGACAAGGCCATAAGGGGAACGATTTATGACCGTAACGGGAATGTCCTGGCTGGAAAAGGAACCGCCTCTTCCATCGGTCTGGTTCCGGGTAAGATGAGTGAGGACCCTTCCGGTGATATGGAGACTCTTTCCGGTCTGCTTGGAATACCGGCGGACAGCATCAAAAAGAAGCTGGCCGCCAAATGGGTAAAAGAAGATTCCTTTGTTCCTCTTAAAACTTTAAAAAAGGTAGATGAATTTAACTTAGTATCCTCCCAGCCCAGAGAAGATAATGTGAAAAACAAAGAGCTGCAGGATAAGCTTCTGACCATTCCTGGTGTTTTAATCTCAGATACTCCAGTCCGCTTTTATCCTCTGATGGAAAGCGGAGCACACTTAATCGGGTACGTTCAGAATGTAACGGCTGAGGATATCAAGGAGCATCCGGATGAGGATTATCTGACTGACAGCGTCATCGGGCGCAGCGGAATGGAAGCTCTCTACGAAAAAGATTTAAAGGGAGTTAACGGAAGAACCGTATCCATAGTGGATGGGAATGGAACAGAAAAGAAAGTTCTGGCTGCCAAATCAAGAATGGACGGAAAAGACATTACCCTGACCATTGACAGTGAGCTGCAAGCCAGCATTTATAACACCTTTTTGGAGGATAAGAGTACCACGGTCGCCATGAATCCGGTTACGGGAGAAATCCTGGCTCTTGTAAGCACGCCGTCCTTTGATGACAATGACTTCATCCTTGGTATGTCAAATGATACATGGAATGCTCTGAATACGGATGAGAGAAAGCCCATGTTTAACCGGTTCCGCCAAAAATTCGCTCCCGGCTCCTCTCTAAAGCCAATCACTGCGGTCATAGGACTTAATACCGGAGCCGTCGACCCCAATGAGGATTACATAAGCACCGGGTTAAAATGGAGAAAGGATGAAAGCTGGGGCAATTACTACGTGACCACCCTTCATGACAGCAGTCCTCTCAATCTGGAGAACGCCTTAATCTATTCCAACAACATATACTTTGCCAAGGCCGCATTAAAAATCGGTGCCAAGGATTTTATGACTGAGCTGGATAAGCTTGGTTTTAAGGAAGACCTGCCCTTTGAAATTACCGTGGCAAAATCCCAGTACTCCAATGGAGACACCATAGACTCTGAGGTCCAGTTGGCTGACAGCGGATACGGACAGGGTCAGATTTTAATGAACCCCATACATCTTGCTTCTCTCTATACCATGTTCACCAATAAGGGAAATGTAATAAAGCCTTATCTGTTATACAAAAAAGAGCCTGCTTCCGAGATTTGGCTAAAAGATGCCACCACTCCTGAGATAGCAGAAACCGTAGCATCTGATCTTGTAAAGGTAGTAAGCTCTGAACATGGAACCGGTCATGCCATAAACCGAAGTGACATCCATTTAGCCGGAAAAACAGGAACGGCGGAGATTAAAGCATCAAAAAACGATACCACTGGAACAGAGCTTGGCTGGTTTTCTGTTTTTACCACAGACCAGGCGGTGGAGAAGCCTATTCTATTAGTCAGTATGGTAGAGGATGTGAAAAATCGTGGCGGCAGCGGATATGTGGTCAGAAAAGATAAAGTGGTATTAGATGCTTATTTTACTAAGAAGCAGTAACTATAACCTGGAAATTGGGCAAGATGCACAAAAATAGAAGCGGTAAACTATAACAAAGCACCATTGTTATATGATGTCGAATTATGTTATAATAAAGAAAATATATCGGGATTGTAACTGTTCGGCAGGCAACACCTAGATTAATAGATACATGTTCATACATGTGTTTATTAATTTGGGTGTTTTTTATTTCCAGAAGTTGCTCCCTATGACTCAAATATACCCTGCCGGGCAGGATGTAAATGACGAGCCAAATTCATTATGATAAGGAGGATTGATCGGGAGATGAGCTACCGTGTTAAAAAAATATATAACAACAATATTATTTTAGCAGAAGATGAAAAATGGTCAGAGGTCATATTGCTGGGAAAAGGAATTGCGTTTCAAAAAAGACCAGGAGATTTGATCGATGAAGCTCTCATTGATAAAAAGTTTGTATTTGAGTCTTCTGAATCCTCTTCCAAATTTATGACTTTACTAACAGAAGTACCTTTGAACCAAGTGGAGTTAAGCAGTAAAATCATTGCCCAGGCTCAAAAAGAGTTAAATGTTACGTTTCACGACAGCATTTACATCGGACTGACGGATCATATCAGCTATACCATCTCCAGGTATAAAGCTGGAATGACCATGAAAAATGCCTTGCTTTGGGAAATACAGAATTATTACCCCAAAGAATATCAGGCAGCCAAAAATGCCTTAAATCTGATTAAGTACTACGAAAAAATTGATTTAAGTGACGATGAGACCGGGTTTATCGCCCTTCATTTTGTCAATGCGCAGCAGGAGGGAGAGGAAATTCAGCTTACCATGATTGTTACTGAAATCGTCAGTGATATTTTAAGTATTGTGAAATACCACTATCAGATTGAGCTGAACGAGGATTCCTTAAACTATAACCGTTTCGTTACCCATATCCGATTCTTTGCAAGAAGACTTTTGCGAGAGGAGCTTCATGGGGCAGACGATGATTATCTATACGAGCAGATTCGAACCAAGATGCCCCAGGCAAAGGCCTGTGCGGATAAAGTAAAAGATTATTTCATTAAGAAATTCGAAGTTACGATTTCTCAGGAAGAGATGATTTACTTTATGCTTCATATCAACCGAGTCGCAGAACGGGAAATCAAAAAAAATTAAAGATATAAAGGAAGTCGACACCTTTTATATAGATCAAATAATAAAAGATGGGAGAATAGCTATGAATCATAGAGAATTGGCTCAGGCAATCCTTGAGCAAGTAGGTGGAATAAATAATATTACACAATTAGTCAACTGTGCAACACGGCTTAGAATGAATTTTAAGGATGAATCTTTGGTTCACTTAGATCAGATAAATAAGATTCCCGGAGTATTAGGAGCCGTAAAAAAATCAGGCCAGTATCAGATTATCATTGGTACTGACGTAGCCAATGTATGCAATGAAATAAAAGCCATGGGGCTGAATGAAAGCCCTGTAAACACTGGAAAAAAAGTTGGAAAAATAGATGCCTTAATGGATATCTTTGCAGCTATATTTACCCCTGTAATACCAGCCATTACAGCAGCCGGTATGATCAAGGCAATCCTTGTTATCTGCGTTTTATTAGGCATGGAAAAAACGTCTCAGATCTACGTTGTTTTAAGCTTTATCGCAGATGCAGGATTTTATTTCCTTCCAATTATGCTGGCAGTTTCCTCTGCGAAAAAGCTGGGATGTAATCCGTATCTGGCTGCCATGGTGGGCGGAGCCTTACTCCATCCAGCCTTTACTCAGCTGGTAACGGCTGGGGAACCGGTCCATATTTTCGGACTCCCTATTAAATTAATTAACTACGGTTCCAGTGTGATTCCCATTATACTGGCGGTGTGGCTGATGACCTACGTAGAACGTTTTGCAGATAAGGTATCTCCAAAGGCAGTAAAGTTCTTCATGAAACCAACCCTTACCATATTGATTGTTGTTCCCATTGTATTAGTTGTTTTAGGACCTTTAGGTTCCTATATCGGTACAGGAATTGCTACAATTACTGATTTCTTAAATATGCATGTAAGCTGGCTGGTTCCTACTTTAATGGGAGCATTTATGCCGCTCTTAGTATTGACCGGTATGCACTGGAGCTTCCTTCCAGTCTTAATGACCTCTTACACCACCTATGGTTACGAGGCAGTTATGGGACCGGGAAGTCTGGTATCCAATGTCTGCCAGGGTAGTGCCGCATTATGTGTATCAATCAAAACAAAGAACAAAGAATTAAAGCAGCTGGCTTCCTCTGCCGGTGTTACCGCATTAATGGGTATTACAGAGCCTGCCATGTATGGAGTCACCATTAAATTTAAGAAAATACTTCTCTCCGTTATGCTGGGAGGCGGCGTGGGAGGCTTCTATGCCGGATTAATGGGCGTGGTCCGCTATACCTCCGGTACACCTGGACTTCTTTCCATTCCTATTTTTATCGGTGAAAATCCCATGAACGTGGTTCATGCACTGATCGCTTGTGCCATTGGATTTGTGGTTACCTTTGCTGCTACCTGGTTCTATGGATTCGAGGAACCAACTGATTCTAGTGAAAAGACAGAAACAAAAGAAACAGAAGCTGGGGAAAAGGCATCTATGGTAAAGAAAATAGTTATCTCCAGCCCGGTCAATGGAAAAAAGGTGGATATATCAAAAGTTAAGGATGAGACCTTTGCAAAAGAAATTCTTGGAAAAGGAATTGCCGTGGAATCTGTAGACGGTAAAATAGCTGCCCCATTTGACGGAGAGGTCGCGACCATTTTCAGAACCAAGCACGTGATCGGCTTAAAGAGTACAGAGGGAGTGGAGCTGCTGATTCATATCGGCATTGATACCGTGGAATTGGAAGGGAAATTCTTTACCCCTCACGTTCAGGATGGAGATACCTTTAAAAAAGGTGATCTGCTCCTGGAATTTGATAAAAAGGCCATTGAAGAAGCCGGATACGAAACCATCATTCCAGTCATCGTGACCAATACCTCGAATTATCTGGAGGTATTAGCTAGCAAGGAAGGCGATGTGGAAATGGGACAGGAACTGCTGACCATTCTTTAAGGAGTTGTTTTAACATGAGAAAAGATTTTTTATGGGGCGGAGCCATGGCTGCAAACCAGTGCGAAGGTGCGTATTTGGAGGACGGGAAAGGATTATCCCCTATGGATATTCTTCCTTCCGTGCAGTATGGAAGAAAAGAAGCCATGTATCACCCGGAAATTGCACTGGAAAAAGATTATGGCTATTATCCCAGCCACCAATCCATTGATTTTTATCACAGATACAAAGAGGATTTGGCTCTGCTTGCTGAGATGGGCTTTCAGGCCTTTCGTACCTCCATCAGCTGGGCAAGAATTTTCCCCAACGGAGATGACCCCTCTCCCAATGAGGCAGGTCTGGCCTTTTACGATCATTTATTTGACGAGTGCCGTAAGTATGGCATGGAGCCGGTGGTCACCATCTGTCATTTTGATACCCCTCTTGCTCTGACCAGGAAATATGGTGGCTGGTCTGACCGCAGACTGATTGAGTTCTATTTAAACTACTGTGAAGTACTGTTTAAACGGTATGGGGATAAAGTAAAGTACTGGATCACCTTTAACGAAATCAATATGATTACCCACATTCCATTCTTTGGCGGTGGTATGGTGATAAAAGACCAGGAAAATCCGGATCAGATCGTACATCAGGCGGCCCACCATCAGCTGGTTGCCAGTGCATTGGCAACAAAGCTGGCAAAAAGCATTAATCCGGAGATACAAATGGGCTGTATGCTTGCAGCTGGCTCCTTTTACCCATATAGCTGCAATCCAAAGGATGTGTGGGCAGCCGTAGAGAAAAATCAGGAGGTCTACTTATTCATCGACGTACAGGCTAGGGGAAAATACCCAAGCTACGCAAAGAAAATGTGGACAGAAAAAAACATTGAGCTTCAAATGGAAGCGGAAGATGAAGAGATTCTAAGGCAGAATACCGTGGACTATCTTGCATTCAGCTATTATTCCACCAGACTGGCAGGAGTCAGTCCTGAGATTTCAGGCCGGGTGGCAGACGGGAATGCCATAACCACATTACGAAACCCTCATCTTGGTATCACTCCATGGGGAAGACAGATTGACCCCCTGGGACTTCGAACCACCATGAATGAATTATATGACCGGTATCAGATCCCCCTCTTTGTGGTGGAGAATGGACTGGGAGCTGAGGATGTCTTGGAAGAAGATGGAAGCATTGCAGATGATTACCGGATTGAATATATGGAACAGCATATTGAAGCCATGAAAGAAGCCATCAATGATGGTGTGGACTGTCTTGGATATTTATCCTGGGGCTGCATTGATTTAGTCAGTGCAGGAACCGGAGAGATGGAAAAACGGTACGGTTTTATCTATGTGGATAAGGACAATGAGGGAAATGGTACCTTAGAACGGAAAAAGAAGAAATCCTTCCATTGGTATAAGGATTTTATCAAAAGAAATATAGAATAAGATACCAAGTGAAACAAAATAAGGGGAGAATCATATAAAGGGGAGGGCCAGCGTGGCCCTCCCTTGTTAGTTCCCATAGATATTTCTTTCATTCAGAATTTCCATAGTGATTTTCGCAGCAGCGCTTCCGCTGGCAGAATCTGTATCCTGAATATTGGTGGCAAACACATAGGTTTCCTCAGCCGCTTCCACAAACCCAATGAACCACCCATTTATCTGTTTTCCATTGACTGCACCGGTTCCGGTTTTGCCATACAGGGAAGCTCCCTTTGAGGAAGAGATAAATAAAGAATCCTTAATGGCTCTTTGATTTTCAGGGGAAACATTTAAATTTCCCTGGTAGAAGCGTGTTAAAAGCTCTACTTGTTCCACTGGGGATATCTTTAAGGTGGATTCTGCCCAGAACCGCCCTAAGCCACCGCTGAAATCAGAATTACCATAGCCCATGTTCTGAAAATATCTCTTTAATGTATTTAATCCGGTTTGTTTGTCTAATTCAGTAAAATACCAGTTTACGGAATATTTCATGGCGCTGTTAAGAGTCTGGTCCTCATTCCAGGCTTCATAAGGATAGGTGTTCCCGTTCCATCGAAGTTTAGAGGAGGAAGGGGCTATGACGCCCTCCTCCAGTGCGGCCAAAGCGCTGTATATTTTATAGGTGGAATCCGGGGAGATTCTTTTGGTAACCTCGTTTTCATTATAAATGGAGTATTGGTCCGAGTTTATTTTATATAAGACGAAACTGCCTTTTTTGCCACAGAAACAGGATTCAACATCCAGCTTATTGATATTCTCACCGTGAAATTTATAGTTCCCATCATAGGCGGCTCCGGCAGAAAGATAAGGGGATAAGGAAGCTATGAACAGGGTGGTTGTGACTAAAATGACTCCACTTTTCATTCTATGCTTCTTGGATTCCTTTTGAAAACGGGCAATGCTTATGATACGCTTACGGATTTCTTTTTTTGATCCCCCAATCCCTGTGGTACAATAGGGGAAACGGGAAAGTTTTTCTGCAAAGTTGATTAAGGTATTTCCATAGTCCAGATACTGCTCCGGTGGAAGCATGGATAGGACCGAAGAATCACAGGCGATTTCCCGGTCATGTTCCATGGTTTTAAAAGCCAGCCATACCACAGGATGAAACCAATAGACAATCTGAGCCAGGGCCATCAACTGGCTGATAAAAAGGTCCTTATGTCTGCAATGAGATAGCTCATGAAGCAGGATATATCGGATATCCTTTTCCGGCATTTCAGAAAGAATGTGGATCGGAACGATGATGGAAGGAAAAAGGAAGCCTACTGCAATGGGAGATTTCACATAGGCACTGCTGTAGATGGGAATGTCTCTGCGAATACCGGATTCTCTTAAACAGGATTCAAACAAGGCCCGTATCCTTTCATTCTGTAGTAAAAGGGACGATTTCTTTAGCCGTCTGACCTGATGATGACTATATAAGGTGACCATTGTCATAAATACCACACCAACAGCCCACAAAACAAAAAGAATCACAGGCACAATGGAAGGCGTATTGCAAATCACTGAAATAGAAAAATCTAAAAACAGGTCCTTTCCAGAAACTGCTGTTTCATAAGCGTGTGGAGACGGGGGAGGGGCTGCCTTAGGATGGATTCCCCAAAAAAGTTGGGAAGGCAGATATCCTGTATACGTCCCAAGGTGGAGGAAGTAGAGAAATGGAAACGTTAAAAGAAGCAGAAAGGGGAACCATAAACGGTATCTGTCTCTGCTGGTCAGATGGCTGCCCAGGAATTTCCTCATACAGAGGATGAGGATGAAGAATAGAGGAATGGCCAGACTGTTTAGGAAAAGGCGTGCCATAAAAGAATAGGGCATGTCAGCGGTCCTCCCTGTTTCCGTTCAGTAAAAGCTTTCTCAGTTCCTCCAGTTCGTCCTGTTCCAGTTGTTCATTGTTCATATAATTGGTCACCATGCTGGAAATCTTACCATTATAAAAACGGTTTAAAAAATGGTCGTTGGCCTTTTTTAGATATTCATCTTCCTTGACTATAGGAGTATAGACAAAGACACGGCCTTCCTTTTCATAGGTAATGGCACCTTTTTGGGCCAGCCGCTTTAAAAGGGTGTGTATTGTCTTGGGATTCCAGCCGATAGTCTTTGTAAGCATGTCAGTCACTTCATTGGTGTTGATGGGGGCATGTTTCCACAGCACCTTCATTACTTCATATTCAGCTTCTGAAATCTGAGGCAGATGGTTCATTGAAAATCTCCTGTTCTTACAACTGTAATACATACATTATACAAATAGGGAGAGCAGGATGTCAATACTCTTTACACACCCTGTCTTCTGTGATATAATGTTGAAAAAAATCAGGAAGGTCTGGTTATCATGTCAGTTTTCATGTCTCTCTTAAACAATCCCACGTAGTTTATAAGGAATATGGCTATAAACAGGCGCTGCAGAGCAGGGCTTATTTTTCGTAGGAAAAAACAGGGAGATAAGAGAAAATGAAAACGAGACGAAATATATATATTATGTTTGCCATTTCTTTTTTACATGGAATGGTATTTTATGGACCCATAGCAACACTTTACCGCCAGGCGGCAGGGGTGAGTGTATTTCAGATTACCTTAATTGAGAGCATAAGCCTGGCGCTGTGCATTGGTCTTGAGATGCCCTGGGGGATGGTGGCAGATCGGATTGGATATAGAAAAACGCTGATTGCCTGCTCTATAATTTATTTCCTGTCAAAAATCGTATTCTGGAGAGCAGACAGCTTTTTTGATTTTTTACTGGAGCGGATTCTTCTTAGTGTAGTGTTGGCTGGATTTTCCGGGTGTGACGTGAGCCTTTTATATTTGTCCTGTAAGGAAGAGGAGAGCCAGAAGGTATTTGGGATTTATCAGTTTTTTAATATGGCTGGGTTGTTGGGGGCTTCTCTATTGTATTCTGTATACGTTGGAGCAAATTACCGACTGGCCGGATTACTGACCATGATAACCTATGGGGCAGCCGCGGTCCTGGCTTTTGGAATCAGGGAAGTGAAAGCCACGGAACAAGGGAGGTGGGGCAATCAGGCCTTTATCCGTGTATTTTTAGAAACAGTGAAAGACAGACGGTTTCTTTTGGCTGTGATTGGCATGGGACTTCTGGCTGAGACAAACCAGACGATAACTATATATTTAAATCAGATTCAATATGTGAAAGCTGGAATTGATGTAAAAACCATGGGACTTATTTATATTCTTGTTACCTTATGTGGAATGGTTGGGATGTGGTCTCACTGGGTCACGAAAAAGATGGGAGGAATATCCTTCGGTCTCGCCATGTTTTTAAGTGGAGCGATATCCTGCGTGATCTTGGCCTTGACCAACCAGGCTTTGGTATCAGTGGCAGCAATTGTTATGCTGCGCATCTCTGCCAGTCTTTTCGCACCCTTTTCCACTCAGTTGCAGAACCGGCAAATAAAAACTGCGGACCGGGCAACCGCTTTAAGCATCTATGCCGTGCTTCTTGAAGGTACGGGCGTGGTTACCAATGTGATATTCGGACAGGCGGCCCAAGTAAATATTTCCTGGGCGATGAGCTGTGGGGCCATTCTTTGTCTGGCTGGAGCCATCATGTTTTATCTGTTTTATCGAAGGGAAGGGCGTGCGGACTAACCGCTTATGATAGTCATCTTTCCAGTCGTTTTTGTATCATAGCCTTTAAAATGCAGCAGACTGCTTTTAAATTCTTCCGAATGAACGGCGTTTAAGATGGACTTTAACGCAGGAAGGTCTAAGTCTGATTTAAGAAAAACAAGGTCAAGAAAACCATGGGCAAAGGGGATAGATTCCAGTTGGGGGTAAGAGGACAACAGGGAGATATCCCCTATGCTTATGTCAGCAGCTCCAGATGCGACTCCATGAGCGGCAGACATATTGGATAAACAGTCCTTATCATATCCGTTAATGGCGTTTTTCGGAATCTTTTTTTCCAGCAGGGAAGAATCAAGATACATGCGCAGACCGCTTCCCAGCTCCCGGTTTAAGAAACGCACCTCGGGACGAGTTAGGTCATCCAGAGTGAGGATATGGAGCGGATTCCCCTTTTTTACGTAGAAGCCACACAGAAAACTGCACACAGAAAGAACCACCACTTCCTTTCCCGGCATCAGATGTTTCATCGGATTCCTGTCCCAATTCTCACGATCAGATAAAAAACAAGTAAGAGCCAGATGGGTCTTCTCATAATACAGAGAGTACAAACTGTTATAGTCGTTCATATAAGAATGTAATATAGGAAGGCTGTTCCTTTCCTTACCTAGCTGCCCCCGGAGCAGTTCTACCACTCTGGACTCCTGACTGCTTATCACAAGACCGCTGGTATTGAGTAAATAATCCGTCTGCTGGGCTCCTGACACAGAAGCAAAGCGTGGAATGTCCGTGACCTGTAGCAGAGCTTCCTCCATATTGGGCCTTTCGGCATAGGACCTTTCAGCCGGTTTTGAAGACACTTTTAAATAACTGTCAAGCTGTTCCTGGCTGACTCTTATCTGCCTTCCAATTTTGGTGGCATTCAATTCTCCCCGTTTAATCAGTTCATAAACCGTTGCTTTCTTTATCAGCAGCCGGTCTGCCACTTCCTGTGGCGTATATATTTTCTCCATTCAAGACCCTCTTAATTTCCTATGGTTACTGTCAGTTATAATTAGTTATATCATATTTTGAATCATTGTCAATGAAAGGATATTCAGATGAACTATTGTGCTATATTGATAAAAAGTGTCTGATTATATCTCGATATACTGTGAATATATGAACATTGATTTTGATGCCAATATCTTCTAAAATGAACGAAACAGAAAAAGACAGAACAAAACACAATAAGAATGAACAACATTTCTATGTTATTCAAATAAAAATCAAGGAGGAAACACAATGAAGAGAGGAAAAAAGTTATTTGCCCTTTTGCTTGCTGTATTAACCGCCTTACAGCTTACAGGCTGCCAGGGAGCAGCAGCCGTAAACGCCGGGAAGGTTGAGACAAAAACGGAAACAAGCGTTTCCCAGAGCGCAGACCTTTACGTATTCATTGCAGCGAGTCTGAAAAATACCATGGAGGAAGTGAAAAAGGAATATGAAAGCAAGCATCCGGGGGTTACGGTGATTTACAATGCGGACAGCTCCGGAACCTTAAAGACCCAGATTGAAGAAGGGGCCAGATGTGATATCTTCTTTTCTGCGGCTACCAAGCAGATGGATGAACTTAAGAAAGGCGGCTTTGTAAAAGAAGATTCAGTAAATAATTTACTGGTCAATCAGATGGTGCTCATAAAACCAAAGGGCGGTAAAACCACAGTGATCGGATTTGATAATATAACAAATGCCTCAAGCCTCGCTCTTGCAGGGGAAGACGTGCCGGTGGGCCAATATGCCAGAAAGCTCTTTGAGAAAATGGGGATTCTAGACAAAGTAATGGCAATGGAAATCAATCAGGGACCAAATGTGACCGCTGTGCTCACAGCCGTAGCAGAAGGCAGCAATGAAGTGGGAATCGTGTATGCCACAGACGCCGCTTCCATGGCCGACAAAGTGGAAGTGATTGCAACGGTGGACAAAGGAATGCTTGACCCGGCCATCTATCCTGTTGGACTTACAGAGGATAAAGAGGCGTCAAAGGAAGAATTGGAGGCAGCAGAAGAATTCTTTCAATATTTGACCGGATCGGAAGAGGTGAAAAAACTGTTTTTAGATGCAGGATTTGAATTGTATAAGTAGATATATGCCAGGAAAGGAGTGAAGAGGCCATGGAAACCTTGATACATACCATTGATTTCAGCCCCCTGTTTCTCTCTTTGAAAACGGGGATTCTGGCAACGGTGCTCACCTTTTTTCTGGGAACGGCTGCAGCCAGGGGAGTCATGAGGCTGAACCACCGGGCCAAGTCTGTTGTAGATGGAATCCTTACCCTTCCTCTGGTGCTTCCGCCTACGGTGGCTGGTTTTCTTCTCCTGTTCCTGTTCAGCCTGCGGCGGCCACTTGGTGCTTTTTTATGGGAGCATTATGAGGTGAAGCTGGTTCAGACCTGGCTTGGCTGTGTCATGGCTGCTTTTGTAATCGCCTTTCCTCTCATGTACCGGAATGCAAGAGCGGCTTTTGAACAGGTGGATGTAACCATGATTTATGCGGGGCGGACCCTGGGACTATCCGAACGGAAGATATTCTGGAAAATCATTGTTCCCATGGCAGGGCCGGGACTTGCATCAGGAACTGTACTTTCCTTTTCAAGAGCCATTGGGGAGTATGGGGCTACCACCATGCTGGCAGGAAACATCCTTGGAAAGACCCGGACCATTTCTGTAGCCATTGCCACAGAGGTGGCAGCCGGTAACTGGGAGGTGGCAGGCTTTTGGGTACTGGTGATTGTTGTCATATCGTTTCTAATGGTGGTACTTATTAATCTGGTTTCTGGGGAAGGCAGCAAGGATTTCAGCGGGTGGAGATAATATGGCATTGCAGGTAGATATCAGTAAAAAGTTTTCCGGATTTCATATGAAGGTGGAATTTGAGATGGACGGCGGCTGCCTGGGAATCTTAGGGGCGTCCGGCTGCGGCAAAAGCATGACATTAAAATGTGTGGCTGGAATCGAGAAGCCAGATAAAGGCCGTATCGTGTTAAATGATAGGGTGCTCTTTGATTCCAGGAAAGGCATCAATGTTCCAGCCAGAGACCGTCACATCGGATATCTGTTTCAAAATTACGCCCTCTTTCCTGCCATGACGGTGGAAGACAACTTAGGAATCGTAATTCCCGGAAAGAAAACGGAGAAAGGGCGGGTCATTGATGAAATCTTACAGAGGTTTCAGCTCTCCGGGTTAAAAAAGAGATACCCTTCCCAGTTATCCGGGGGACAGCAGCAGAGGGTGGCACTGGCCCGTATGCTATTAAGCACACCGGAAGTCATTCTCCTGGATGAACCATTTTCCGCTCTGGATGGATTCTTAAGGGATATATTGCAAAATGAGATGCTGGAGTTTATCAGAGATTATGGAAAGGATGTACTCATGGTATCCCATTCCAGAGATGAGATCTATACCTTTTGCAATCAAATGGTGGTCATGTCAGAAGGAAAGAGCCTGCTCCAGGGAAATACAAGAGATATTTTTCAAAATCCCGGTACCATGGAGGCCGCAAGGCTGACTGGCTGCAAGAATATATCAGCCATAGAACGACTGGGAGATTACGAGCTGTATGCCTGTGACTGGAACATAAGGCTTAAGACAGCAGAAAGGATCAGGGAAACCATTCGTTATATTGGAATCAGGGGGCACACCCTAATTCCCGTAAGCCAGCCAGGAGAGAATACCATGAAGATCCGGCTGAGGGGAGTAACGGATACTCCCTTTGAGCGTCAGGTCATTTTTCACAACGGGGAGGAAAAGGATTCGAAGCAGATCTGGCTCATACAGGATAAAAAAGAAGATATACCATTATTTATTCAGTTTCCCAAAGAAGAAATCCTGCTTTTGTCTTAATAATATTAGTTTTAATGAATATAAATTGACTTTTGCCAGGGAAGTGCGTAAGATGTTCCAAAAGGAAAACGCAAGGACCTGCTTTTTTTCAATGACAATCGGAGGAGACGGTGCCCATGAGATTAAGTGCAAGAAATCAGTTAAAAGGAAAAATAATAGGAATCGAAGAAGGGGCCGTAAATGCAATGGTGACCCTTGATATCGGTGGCGGCAATCTTGTATCAGCCACCATATCCATGGCAGCGGTAAAGGACTTGGAGCTGGAAGTAGGAAAAGACGCCTATGCTGTGATGAAAGCGACCTCGGTGATGATCGGGGTCTAGGAAACTTAAGAAGAGAGAGCTGGTGATCCAGCTCTTTTTTCGAAGGCTGAAGTGGCATATAAGTAATATTTGTATAGAATGCTCCCCATAGCCCTTCTTTCATTTGTACATAGTGCTGTATTGAATTGGCTGTTTAAAACAGATATAGTAGTAGCAACCTAAGTGGTTTTGTTTTCTATTCTATTCACGAAGAGGTGGAATGGCAGGATACCTATGTATCTGCCTTCTGCCTCTTTTCTTAATGTAAGGAGGAATTAGCTATGAGACAGGTTGCTATTTATGGAAAAGGCGGAATCGGTAAATCAACGACGACCCAGAACTTAACGGCTGGTCTTGCCGAAATGGGGAAACACATTATGATTGTAGGATGCGATCCAAAGGCAGACTCCACCCGATTGGTTCTTGGAGGTCTGGCCCAGAAAACAGTTCTTGACACCCTTCGTGATGAAGGCGATGACATCGAACTGGAGGCAGTCATGAAGGAAGGCTACGGCGGAATCAAGGGCGTGGAGTCCGGTGGTCCTGAGCCAGGCGTTGGATGTGCCGGGCGGGGAATCATTACTTCTATTAATTTGTTGGAACAGCTTGGCGCTTATACCGACGATCTGGATTATGTGTTTTATGACGTACTTGGAGATGTTGTATGCGGAGGCTTTGCAATGCCCATCAGAGAAGGAAAGGCCCAGGAAATCTATATCGTATGCTCCGGAGAAATGATGGCTCTTTATGCAGCCAACAATATTTCCAAAGGTATCACCAAATATGCCAAGACCGGAGGAGTAAGGCTTGGCGGACTTATCTGTAATTCCAGAAAGGTAGATAAGGAGCAGGATCTGGTGGAAGCGGTAGCCGCTAAAATCGGAACCCAGATGATCCATTTCGTTCCCCGTGACAATGCCGTACAGAGAGCGGAGATCAGAAAAAGAACTGTCATTGACTATTCCCCGGATGAGGCTCAGGCCGACGAATACCGTAACCTGGCAAAAAAAGTGGATGACAATGAGATGTTCGTCATTCCGAATCCAATGAAGATCGATGAATTGGAAGAGATTCTGATGCAGTACGGCGTTATGGACTAACCAAACAGGGAGAGGAGAAAAAATATGGTATTGGTGAGAGCGATCGTCCGGCCGGAGAAGGCGGATCACGTAATGAAAGAGGCAGCAGAAGCAGGATTCCAGGCAGTGACCAAAATGGACGTTTATGGACGTGGAAAGCAAAAGGGAATCACAGTAGGAGAAATTCACTATGATGAGATCCCAAAGGAAATGCTGTTATTCTTCTGCAATGATGAAGATAAGGATGACCTGGTAAAGGTGATTTTAAGAACAGCCAGAACCGGCGAGGGTAATTACGGAGACGGCCGGATCTTTATATCACCCATTGAAGAGGCTTATACCGTCAGCACAGGCAAAAAAGGACTGTAAAAGGGCTTTTAAGAAAGGAATGATTATTATGAAAGAGGTAATGGCATTTATCCGGGTCAATAAAATCAATCCCACCAAAAAAGCCTTGGCAGAAGGCGGTTTTCCGGCTTTTACCTGCCGGTCGGTGCTTGGCAGAGGAAAGAAACGGATTGATCCGGAGCTTATCAGTCTGGTCATAGAAAGCGGAGAGCTTCCCTTATCTTCCCAGGGAGAACATTTGACAGAGTCCTTTCGGTGGATTCCAAAGCGGCTGATCACTCTGATTGTGGAAGATGAGCAGGTAGAGGATGTGGTAAATATCCTTATTAAGACAAACCAGACAGGAAATCCAGGGGATGGAAAAATATTTGTGCTCCCCATATACGAGGCGTATACCGTAAGAAGCGGCGAGCACACCAGGGATGCTTTTTGACAGGAGGTGAAGGCAATGGCAAAAGAACGAGATATATTGCTGGATAAATATTCATCCAGAGTATTTAAGAATCGAAAGAGTCACATTACGCAGCTGGAATTTGCAGAGAAGCCAGATGAAATCGCTGCCAATACCAGGGCAATACCAGGAATTATTACAGCTAGAGGATGCTGTTATGCCGGATGTAAGGGCGTTGTGGTAGGACCCATGAAAGACTCTGTGGTCATTACCCACGGACCCATTGGCTGTGCATTTTATTCCTGGTCTACCAGAAGAAACAAGGCAAAGCCTTCCTATGAAGGAGAGCCAAATTTTGTACCGTATTCTTTTTGTACGGATATGAGACCATCTGATATCGTGTTTGGGGGAGAGAAAAAGCTGGAAGAGGGAATTGACGAGATCATGAAGCTTTTTAACCCCAAGTGTATCTTTATCTGCTCTACCTGTCCCATTGGTCTGATTGGTGATGATGTGCAGGCCGTGGCAAGACGGGTGGAAGAAAAGTATGGAATCACTGCAATCGGATATTCCTGCGAGGGTTATAAGGGAGTTTCCCAGTCCGCAGGACACCACATTGCAAATAACGGCCTGATGCGCTATGTCATTGGAAAAGGGGAAGAAGCGCCAAAGGGCAAATACAGTGTAAACCTGCTTGGGGAATATAACATTGGCGGTGATGGCTGGGAGCAGGAACGTATCTTAAAGAAAATCGGCTATGAGGTGGTTTCGGTCTTTACTGGTGACGGTTCCTATGAGACCATTAAAAATTCCCATCTGGCAGATTTAAACCTGGTCATGTGCCATCGGTCCATCAATTACATAGCAGAGATGATGAAGACCAAATACGGTGTGGACTGGATTAAGGTAAACTTTATCGGAGTGGGGTCGACCTGTAAATCCCTGCGAATGATTGCCACCTATTTTAATGACCCGGAGCTTACACAGAGGACAGAGGAAGTCATTGCAGAGGAACTGGCAGAAATCAATGAGGATATGGAATATTACAAATCCAAATTAAAGGGAAAGACCGCCGGTATCTTTGTAGGAGGCTCCCGTTCCCATCATTACCAGATGCTTTTAAGGGATTTTGGTATGGAAACCACCATTGCAGGCTATGAATTCGCTCACCGGGATGATTACGAAGGACGTGAAGTCATTCCCCTGATAAAGGCAGATGCAGATTCCAAAAATATCGAAGAGATTTCGGTAGAGCGTGAACCAGGCTTTGAGGACCGTTACTCGGAAGAAGTAATGGATACCATGAGAAAGTCAGGAGTAGAGCTTGACACCTATGATGGTATGATACGGGATATGAAAAAAGGCTATGTAGTCGTGGATGACTATAACATGTTTGAGACAGACCAGTTGATCGAAGAATTCAAACCTGATATTTTCTTCTCAGGAATCAAGGATAAATACGCCATTCAGCACGGCGGTGTGGTATCCAGACAGATGCATTCCTATGATTATTCCGGTCCCTATGCCGGATTTCGGGGAGCTGTGATTTTTGGAAGAGATGTTTCCATGAGTTTGTATACCAATGCCTGGGCTCTCGTTAAGCCCCCGTGGAAGGTAACCCCAATGCTGGAAGGAACGTTAGGAGGTGTAGGCTGATGCTTGAATTGACCCCAAAAGAAATTATGGAAAAACGCCATATGACCATAAACCCATGCAAGACCTGTGAACCGGTAGGTGCCATGTTCTGTGCCCTTGGTGCAGAAAAATGTATGCCCCATTCCCATGGGTCTCAGGGCTGCTGTTCCTATCACAGAACCGTGCTTAGCAGACATTTTAAAGAACCGGCCATTGCATCCAGCAGCTCATTTACAGAGGGAGCATCCGTATTTGGCGGAAGAAGCAATATCACTACGGCTGTGAAAAATGTCTTTGATATCTATAATCCGGATATTATGGCCATACATACCACCTGTCTTTCCGAGACCATTGGAGATGACGTTGGTTCCTATATTTTCGATGTGGAAGTGCCGGAAGGAAAGACCGTCTTATATGCCAGTACTCCTTCTTATGAAGGCTCTCATATTCAGGGCTATGCCAATATGATGATTGGTTTCATGAAATATATGACAAAGAAAACGGGAGAGCCAAACGGAAAGGTTGCTATTTTCCCAGGCTGGGTCAATCCCGGAGATGACAGAGAGTTAAAGAGGATTGCGGGTCTTATGGGTGCGGAATATATCTATTTCCCGGATCACGATGGAATCCTGGATCACCCCATGGATGGCAAAAATGAATATTTTCACAGCAACGCAGGAACCAGTGGTGCGGACATTGCAGCTCTTGGGGATTGTGAAAAGCTTATTTCCATGGGAACTTACTGCAGTCTGGAGCCGTCGGAGCATTTAAAAAAGGAATATAAGGTTCCATTTTCAAACATTCCAGTGCCAGTGGGAGTGAAGCTTACAGATCAGTACATTCTGGAGCTTCAGAAATTTACGAAGAAAGAGGTTCCCTCTGTGCTTGAGGATGAGAGAGGCCGTCTGGTGGATTTAATGTTAGATGCCCACCAGTATGTTTATAAGAAAAAGGCAGCCATCTACGGCGATCCTGATATTGTGTATGCGTTTACCTCTCTGTGTCTGGAGCTTGGTATGAGTCCTAAGTATATCATCACCGGAACACCAAAGGAACGGTGGGAGAAGGAAATTAAAGCGCTTATGGATCAGTACGGAGTGGATGAAAGCGAGTATGTGGTAAAGGCGGATACCGATTTATTCTACCTTCATCAGCTGATTAAGAACGAGACCGTCGATCTCCTTCTTGGGTCCAGCTATGGAAAGCAGATTGCAAAGGCAGAGGACATTCCAATGGTGCGGATGGGATTTCCAGTGCTTGACCGGTATGGCAACCCCATTCAGGCCACCGTTGGTTACGCAGGAGGAATCCGCTACGTGGAAAAAATCGTAGATACCTTAATGGACCGTCTGGACCGGGATGTGGCAGATGAAGATTTTGAAGTAGTAATGTAAACCAGTAAACAAAGGAACCAGGGAGGGAGCCGACCCCTCCCTATTGTGGTATTTTGTCGTCAGAGGCTTGAAAGGAGCATGGTCATGGAAGCGGAGAGCTGCAACAAAAATGTATTAGATGCCAGAAAAAGTTCTATTGTCGTAACCCAGGGATGCAACGGCCCAAAGGGCGGGATCTGCTGTGACAGCAACAGTATATCCGGTTCCGTGTCCCAAAGGGCCTGTGTATACTGCGGAGCCAGGGTCGTCTTAAATCCCATTACAGATGCTTATCATATCGTCCACGGTCCCATTGGCTGTTCCAGCTATACCTGGGATATCAGAGGGTCCTTAACAAGCGGAGAAGATATTTACCGCAACAGCTTTTCTACGGATCTGCAGGAGACAGATATTATTTTCGGAGGGATCAAAAAGCTGGAGGCAGCAGTGGATGAGTTAATGGAAAAAGAAGAGAAGGTAAAGCTGATTTTCATCTACGCCACCTGTATCGTAGGAGTCATCGGAGATGATGTGGATGCTCTTTGCAGGATGAAGTCGGAACAATATGGGATTCCGGTCATTCCCGTAAAATCCCCCGGTTTCTCCGGGAATAAATCCACCGGCTACCGTATGGCCTGCGATGCCATTATGAAGGTGATTCTTCCTTTTAAGGGGAAGAAGAAACGAAAGGCTATCAATATCTTAGGAGACTTTAATCTTGCAGGGGAAATGTGGATTATAAAGAATTATTTTAAGGAAATGGGGATTGATGTCATATCCGGGTTTACGGGGGATAGCAGCTATGAGCAGATGATAAAGGCACCGGAAGCTTCCTTAAACATCGTCCAGTGTGCAGGGTCCAGCACCTATCTGGCTAATCGGATGGAGGAAGAATTTGGCATTCCATTTTTAAAGGTCAGCTTCTTTGGAATCGAGGATACCACGGCTTCTTTGATCCGGGTGGCAGAAGCACTTAAGGATGAAGAAGCAAGGAAAAAGGCAGTTGCCTTCTGTTCTAAAAAAGAGGCAGAATTAAACAGCTTCCTTGCAAAATACCGGAAACATCTGGAGGGAAAAAAAGCAGCAATTTATGTAGGGGGAGGCTTTAAGGCCATATCTTTAATCCGCCAGTTCAAAGCCATGGGAATTGAAACCGTGGTTGTGGGAACTCAGACAGGAAAAAAGGAAGATTACGAAATCATAGAGAGCCTGGTGGAGCCGGAAACTGTAATCCTTGACGATGCAAATCCTGCGGAGCTTGAGACCTTTATGCGGGAAAAAGGAGCTGATATCCTGGTAGGGGGAGTAAAAGAGCGGCCCCTGGCTTATAAGCTGGGCATCGCCTTTTGCGATCACAATCACGAACGGAAAATACCTTTGGCAGGCTTTGAGGGGGTTTACAACTTTACCATGGAAATCAATAAAAGCATAAACAGTTCGGTATGGGAATTTGTAAGCTGACAGAAAGGCGGAATGAGAATGAAAAGTAAGGTAGAACCTCTGGTAAATCTAAATATCAATCCCTGTAAGATGTGTATGCCAATGGGAAGTGCGACTGCATTTTATGGTCTGAAAAATTCCATGACCATTCTTCATGGCTCTCAGGGGTGTGCGACCTACATCCGCAGACATATGGCGACCCATTACAATGAACCTGTGGACATTGCTTCCTCTTCCCTCACAGAGGAAGGAACTGTTTACGGGGGAAGTGAGAATTTAAAGAAAGGCCTGAATAATTTAATCGAGCTTTACCATCCGGATATCATTGGAGTCATGACCACATGCTTAGCAGAGACTATTGGCGAAGATGTCCCCGGAATCTTAGATGATTTTAAAGAGGAGCATCCGGAGTATAAGGATATCACACTCATCTCATGTCCTTCCCCAGGATATGGCGGGAGTCAGTACGACGGGTATTTCGGAGCACTCTATTCCATGGTTTCTTCTATTATAATGGACAGCGGGAAAAACAATCTGGTGAATGTGGTGACTGCCCCTATAAGCCCAGGGGATACCAGATACATAAAATCCATGTTAAAGCTGTTTGGACTGGAAGCCATACTCCTTCCTGACCTTTCTGAAAATCTGGATGGGGAGCACCATAAGGAGTATAAAAGACTTCCCCATTATGGAACCAGTATCTCAGAGTTAAAGAAAATGGGCGGAGCAAAAATTACCCTGGAAATCTGCGATTTTGAAAGAAAGAATTCTGTGGGAGAATATTTGCAGGAAACCTATGGGGTTCCATTTGTAAGAATTCCCCTCCCTGTGGGATTAAGAGATACCGACACCTTTTTAAATACCCTCTCAGAGATTTCAGGAAAGGAGATACCTGAGGAGCTTAAAAAGGAAAGAGGCCGGTATCTGGATTCCATGATCGACTCCCACAAATACAACTCTGCCGGAAGAGCCGCTGTCTTTGGAGAGCCGGATATGGTGTATTCCACCATCCGTCTCATGTGTGAATCCGGAATTCTGCCTGTTGTGTGCGCCACTGGAACTGCCTGTCCGGAGCTGGCAAAGAAAGCCGGTCCTGAGATAGAAAAGCTGGCAGACCTTTATCTGGAGGAAGAGTATAAGGTTATAGACAAAGCGGATTTTAAAGAAATTGAGGCTATGGTAATTGAATGCAAGGCTAACATACTGGTGGGGAATTCCGATGGCAGAAGGATTGCAGAGGATTTAAAACTTCCCCTGGTGCGGAGAGGATTTCCCATTCACGACCACGTAGGAGGCCAGAGATTAAAGATGCTGGGGTACGAAGGTTCCATGGAATACATGGATGAGATATCCAACCACCTGATAGATACCACAGAAACAAGTTTTCGGGAAGCCCTTTACAAGGACTATTATAAAGATACTTTAATCGACACCAAGGAAAAGGAAGTGGAGCCTATGATAAGTACGAGAGAAGAGGAAATGAGACGAAAGACTCTGGAGCATCCCTGCTATAACTGCAAGGGTCATAAGTTTGCAAGGATTCATCTTCCGGTGGCACCGGCCTGCAACGTCCAGTGCAAATACTGTGTCAGAAAATTTGACTGCCCCAATGAAAGCCGTCCGGGAGTTACCTCTGTGATTCTCACCCCGGAGGAAGGACTAAGCCGTTATCTGGCGGTAAAGGAAAAGATGCCAAACTTAACGGTGGTAGGGATTGCCGGGCCGGGGGAAGCACTGGAAAACTGGGAGAGCGTAAAGTCCCTGTTTGAACTGATCCGGGCTCATGATCCTCATGTTACCTTTTGTTTATCCACCAACGGATTAAAGCTTCCCCTTTATGCGGAGGAACTGGCTAAGCTCTCGGTCTCCCACGTAACTGTGACCTTAAATGCGGTGGACCCTCATATCAGCGGCCAGATGTATCAGTACATCCGGTTCATGGGAAAGGAATATACGGGAGATGCGGCAGGGGCCATTATGGTGGCAAACCAGCTGGCAGGAATCCGTCTTCTCGTTGCAAGCGGTGTTCTTGTTAAGGTAAACATTGTAACCGTCAGGGGAATCAATGACGGCCATGTAGCAGAAGTAGTGAAAACGGTAAAAGACCTGGGGTGTTTTATTACCAATATCATGCAGATGATTCCGGTAGAGGGAAGTATATTTGAACAGGTAGAGCCTATTTCCAATAAGCAGCTGACGGAGATCAGAAAACAGTGTGAGGAGATCATGCCCCAGATGTATCACTGCCAGCATTGCCGGGCAGATGCCGTGGGAACCTTAACCGATGATAAATCCATAGAGCTGAAAGGATTTTTAAATGAAGAACCAAAAAATCCCCAGACAGTTACCACAAAGTACCGGTTTGCGGTAGCTTCAAAAAGCGGAGTCATCGTAGATACTCATTTTGGTCATGCAAAAGAATTTTATCTCTATGATTACTTAAATGGAGAGGTGCGTTTCGCCGGAAAAAGAAAGGTTGAGCAGTACTGCATGGGGGAAGAGGAATGCGGAGAAAAGGAAACTAAGATGGAAGGAATTATGGCGGCAATAGAGGGCTGCAATGGAGTCATTGCCATGCGGATCGGTATGGAGCCAACGAGAAAGCTGGCAGAGCTGGGAATCAAACCAGTGAATACCTATGACATGATCGAAGATGCGGTGAAAAAGGCAGCCGCTGCCATGTAAAGAGGAGGAGTCAAATGGTACAGCCAAAATATCATGTATTCATCTGCACCAGCTGCAGAATCAATGGAACTCAAAAAGGCTATTGTTTTCAAAAAGGCAGCGTGGATATCATTCAGAGCTTTATGCAGGAAATTGAAGACAGGGATTTAACCGGGGACGTGGTCATTAATAATACCGGATGTTTCGGCATCTGTGACAAAGGACCGGTGGTAGTGGTCTATCCAGAAGGAGTCTGGTACGGCAATGTGTCAGAGGATGATGTAGAGCGGATTGTAGAGGAACATTTTGAGGGGGGAGTGCCAGTCGATGATTTAATGATCTAAGAAATTCACACGCAAAAGGAGGGGCTGTGGGATGATGAAGATAATTGATGCTACACTGACAATGCTTGATGATTTTGCACTGACAAAGGAACTGGCTTCTGGTTTTATCGAAGGGCTGGGAAATCTTTCTGTTTCAGGGGTAGTTTTATCCCCAAAAGTCTACCGCCTGTTAAAGGGAGAATTGCCGGAGGGAATAGTTTATTATATGGAGCTTCCCAGCCTGGCGGAAAATATGAAGTATCCTGGAGTTCATTTTTTCTTATCTTCCTTCTGCGACGGTACGGGAAGGAGCATCAGAAACATTCAGGTCAATGACTTATGGGAGCTAAAGGGGTTAGAAGATATGGAAGCGGATAAAAAGCTGAGGCTGACCGGCCTCGACGATCTGCTGATCTATGAAAGCCGGGACATCTATGAGCGGGGGATGAAGCTTTTAATGGCAGTATCCCCTATACTTTACCCGGAGGACTCCTACTACTGTGCATCAGCCATTGCGGCTGATTATCTCCAGTACCATCACAATGGTACGGTTATGACCACCTTTACAGGCATTGGCAATAAGGCAGCAACAGAACAGGTGCTCCTGGCCATGAGGGTGGTGGAGCGGTATAAGCCAAATCACAGCTTTGAAAAGCTCACCCTCCTTAGAGATTTATTTGAAGAAATGACGAAGACAGAAATTCCTGATCATACGCCAGTCATCGGCCGGAAGATATTTCACATTGAATCCGGCATTCACGTGGATGGAGTATTAAAAAAGCCATCCAATTACGAGTCCTTTGCGCCTGAGCTGGTGGGTGCCTCCAGAAAGGTGGTATTAGGAAAGCACTCCGGCGGCACCTCCATTCGATATAAGCTGAAAGAGTTTGACTGCGAGGGAAAATATGATGTTGGTCAGCTTTTAGATATGGTAAAACGAAAGAGCATGAAAAAAGGCGGAGAAGTAACCGATGAAGAGTTTTTAATAATATTGAGCGAGTGTGAAAAATATGAAGAGACGAATCAAAATAGTTGATACTACCCTTCGTGACGGGGAGCAGTGCCCTGGCATCGTTTTTTCTCCATCGGATAAGATCCGACTGGCTCTTTATTTAGACCGCATCGGAATCCATGAAATAGAAGCGGGCATCTATGACACCGGAACAGAAGGCGTTAATTACTTAAGTGAGATTATGAAGCAGAAAAAACAGGCAATTGTTTCCGTCTGGTCCCGTCTGAATGCAGGAGATATCGAAGAGTCCGCCAGACAAAAACCGGACCTCATCCATGTGGGAACTCCTGTCTCCTACTCACAAATATATAATAAAATAGGAAAGAACAAAAAATGGATTGAAAACACACTAATGGAATGCATTCAGGTGGCAAAGGATTATAATATTCCCTTAACCGTTGGCTTAGAAGATGCCTCCCGGGCTGATGTCGCGTTCTTAATTTCCTTAATCCGATTGATGAAACAGCAGGGGGTAGAGGTCATACGCCTTGCCGATACCGTAGGAGTCTTATTTCCAAGAAGGGCAAGAGCCCTGATTCAGGAAATCAAACAGACCGGCATCCAGGTGGAGGTCCATGAGCATAATGATTTTGGTATGGCAGTTGCCAACTCCATGGTCATGGCACTGGCTGGGGCCGATATGGTGGATGGAACCTTACTGGGAATAGGAGAGCGTGCTGGAAACTGTAATCTTTACGAGTTTGTCCATGGTGCCAACCGGAAATTTGATTTAGGAGTCACCAGCCAGGACATCAGAAAAGCCGAGGATTTACTAAGAAATATCATGGCAGGAGGTGTAAAGGATGATACGTCAGACTAAGTATCAGGACGGAAGAGAAAAAATGGCGGATGGAATTCGGTGCCTTTGCAATGTCCTTTCCCTGGACGGGGGCATTTTAGTAAAAGGAAGCTATACCTTTTCTGCCAGCCAGGTGGCAAAGGAGCTGGAGGGAGAAGACCTCTATTTTAATCAGGGAATCCGTCTGGCTGCCGCCGCCATTGGTGAAATCAATTCCCTTACAGGATGCGGCACAAAGGAAACTGCTTCCATGATTCTTTCCCTGCTTACCCTTTACCAAAGAAAATCAGCCTCCGGGGAAAACCCGATTGTACTGGCAAGAGACTTAAGGAATTCATCAGAAAGGCTGGAAGAAGCTATCCTATCCCATGCTTTTTCCTCTACGAATTCCAAAGTGAATTTAATCCGTCAGATCACAAGGGATGATAAAACCGCCCAGATGGTACTGGAAGGCAGTAAAGAAGGTGAGCTGGTTGTAAAAGAATCCATGTACGCAGAAACAAGGCTGGAGATAACAAGGGGGATGCGTCTTGACGGCCCTCTTTCCGTGGGAGAACCATCAACCATGACAGAGGTTCTTGTACTCATCATAAACAGGACACTTTCATCTTTTTTGGAGCTTTATCCCCTTTTAGAAACGCTGGGGGATAGAAAACTCTTTTTAATCGCAGATCAGATTGAAGGGGAGGCCCTGTCTCTTCTCACTGCTAATGTAAAACAAGACCGTCTCCACCTATGGGCCATGAAAGGGCCAGGGCTGGGGCGGAGAAAAACAGATATTATGGAAGATGCGGCAGCTTTAACAGGAACCAGAGTGTTTGACGGATTATATCCCTGTGAAATTAAGGACATTACCATGGAGATGCTTGGAAGAGCCAAGACCCTTACAATGACAGGCGACTATACCATACTGGCTGGTGATGCGGATTCCGAAGAGATTCGCAGACGGGTCGCATCCATACAGAATAAAATCAACGCTCCGGAAACCAATTACTATGATAAACAGAAACTAAGAGAACGGATTGCAGGCCTGTCCATGTGTGCACCAGTCATATTGGCTGGGGGGAATACTCTTTTGGAAAGCAGGGAAGAAAAGACAAGACTTGAATACGCTGTGGCCTATGCCCAGACCATAGAGCAGTACGGCATTTGCAGGAAAGAAGATATCTTAAAACAGAAATGGGTGACTGAGACAGAAGCGATTCTGGCCCAGATGATGAATCAAAGTGTAAAGGAGCCGGAGATCAGTGCGTGGCTCCTGGCCTTAATGATACGAAAATCCTCAAGCCTAATGTACCTGTGGCTCACAACAGGAGCAGTCATGGTAAGTGCAGGCTATGACAGGGAGGATTTGGAATTGATAAAAAGCGGGATTGATGTAGAAAGACTGAGGGGTTGAAATGGTAATCAAACAAGTTAGGTTAAAGCCTGGTTTCGTATTAAAGGAGCTGGGAGGAGAATTTTGTATATTCGATGAAAGAGACAGCCAAAACGGTTCTTTAGACGGCCTTCCTTCTGTCAATGAGACCTGTATCTTTCTCTGGAACAGCCTGGAGCGGGGAACAAAGGTAACGGAGCTGGTCTCACTTTTAGCAGAGGAAAAAAATCTAGATGAGGAAGAAGCTACGCTGGAGCTGGAGGAATTTCTGGCGAAGCTGATTCATGGAAATGTAGTTGAGATTGAGGAATAAAGAAAGGAGGAACGGCAGATGGATCAAATCGCAGTTTATACCAGAGAAGGAGAGCTGGCACCTTTTTACGATTGCAATATGGTCACAATTTATGAGAAGCAGGAAAATGGCTGGAAACCTGCCAGGGAGGCTTCCTTTGCGCCCATAAAAGGAACAACCGTAAAGGAGCAAAGGGAAGAGGTACAAAATACCGCCGCTTTTGCAGAAGGAGCAAAAGCCATTCTCTGCAAGGAAATCAATGGAATTCCATACTCTGTATTTGATCGGAAAGGATATGGGATTTTCTGTACGGAGGAAGCGGATGAAGATACCTTTGATGGCGTACTTTCCGATCTGGAAGAGAGTGATGAAAAAAAGAGAATCCGGTCTGAAATGGTAAAGAATGCAGGACCCGCGCAAACCCAGACTCCTGGAATCTATTTCTTAAATCTATTGGAGCTGCAAAAAGAGTGTCCGGAGATTTCCTCAAAAAAGGCACTCGCTCCCTTTCTTTCCGATACTCCTTTTTTAGAGCTTCATCTGGTCTGTGCTCATATTCCGCCCTGGCTTTCCATGGATTCGGCCTACGAAAAGAAGATAAGAAAAGAAGAGGGCGGGCTGTATGTAACCATAACCAAATCACGATGTTAACAGGAGGTGTAAGCAATGCAAAATTATATGGTACTGGACAGAGAAACCATTCAGACTCCTTACGGCATTCTGGGAGGAGTGGAATCCTTTTACTGTCACCCAAAGGGAGAGCTTTCCGGAGTGAATCTCTCCGAAAAAAACATGATAGTCACCCAGGCAGGAGAGCTGGTGCCTGCTTACACAGAAACCGCCAGAAGAAAAAAGAAGCCGTCTGTGGAATTTAATAAACAGGGAATGATCATCAGCGTAGCTCTGGAAGAACAGCAGGAGGTATATACCCCCATTGGAGAGCTTCCAGCAGAGCTGGTCAAGTTTTATCCTTCAGGAGAGCTTCACAGAGTATTTATTCTCGATGGACAGCTAAGCGGCTTCTGGACGGAAGAGGATGAGCGGGAGCGGAACATCTCACTGACCTTTGACCTGGGATTTTCAGAGTTTAAAGCAATGATCAATGGCATTTGCTTTTATGAAAACGGAAACATCAAAAGTATCACCCTGTTTCCAAATGAAAAAGCCGTCATAAAGACACCTATGGGAATGGTGGAGACTAAGGTGGGATTGTCCTTATACGAGTCAGGTAATCTGGAGTCCATAGAACCTGGAGACCCGGTTCTTGTATCTACCCCTATTGGCAGAATCACAGCCTATGACCCGGATCAGAATGGAATCAATGCAGACAGCAATTCTCTTTCCTTTACGGAGGCTGGAGAAATAAAGGGGTTAATTACCTGTGACCATTCCATCTATGTCCAGACTGAGGAAGGGGAGCTGAAAAAATACTCTCCTCGAGTAAAGGCCCATCCCCTGTACGATGAGATTCAGACTGTATCAGGCATACCGGTAAAGTTTCTCCCGGATTCCGGTGAAGTGATGATTGAAGGGGATAGATACTACATAAAATCCTGTGGATTCACCATTGAACCTTTTCTACGTCCGGGAATGCACTGCAGTCCAGCCGACTGTGCAAGCTGTTCCTTGTGCAACAAATCTATGGCAGAATAAAGGTAAAAGAGGTATCTTAAACCAAATAAAAGGAGGACTGCCAGTTCATGGCTGTCCTCTTTTTACGTGTTATATATAGACTAATTTCCGTTCCTGTTAATGCCCTGAAAGATAAAGCAATACTGCTGTTAAGGTTGCACTAAAACCAATGATTGCTTCATACCCAATTAATTTCGTTCTCTGCTTAATGGTCAGGCCCACTGGTTCGCATGATGCATGAAAGAAGGAACCATGTGGCAGGGAATCAATGACAATGGCACCGCAGTGCACCATGGCTCCGGCAGAAAGGGCTGAAATACCAACACCAGTCAGCACACCAGCAAAAGTCTGTGATGCAACGGTAGAACCTGCGGTAGTAGAAGCAGTGGCAGCAGCCATTAAAATACCAGAGACCGGAGCGAGCAGGAACGTAGGCAGATTCATCATCTGGAGCCAGCCAAGTACATCAGAGGGCAGGGAAGAGGCCTTGATAATGCCTGCAATGGCCCCGGTGCCCAACAATAGAATGGAGACTCCCATCACCTTGTTCAATCCAAATTCCGCATATTTTAAAAATTGCTTTGTGTGACCGCATGCGATGGTACACACAACTCCGCCAATGGGCAGTGCAATCAAAGGATCAACGGTAATATGAAACAATGGTCTCATAGCCAGTAAGAAAATAACCACAGCCGGACCACTTAAAGCTGCCCAGATGGGAGGAAGTGTTGCACTATGGTTGGTGCCATGCTCTAAATCGGCATCTGTAATTGGGATGCCCGGTTTCTTTGAAAGGAGAGCTGCCAGCAGTGCCGTAACAAGCACAGCAACAATAGCAGGAATCATATTTTTCATCATCAGAGATGTTAAATTCACCTGAAATGCCTCTGCCACAGCAATGGTATTGGAATTGGGAGAAATAATATTACCCGCTTTACCTCCTCCAATAATAGCCAAAACAATGGCCTCCTTAGGAAATCCCGCTTTTTTACCGATGGCAAGAGCGATAGGTGCTACGGTAATTACAGTAACGGTGATAAAAACGCCTACTCCACATATAATCATTGCCGCAAGGCCAATGGCAAGAAAGGCTCGTTTCGACCCAAGTCTGTTGACGATCTCATCGGCTATTTTTTCTGCGGAGCCGGTCATAATTAGAGCTCCAGCTAAAATTCCTGATGTCAATATTCTTAAAACAGCAGATACCATTCCCTGGCATCCCGTAATCATTGCAGCAATGGTCGTATCCATGCCGCCGCCTCCAATGACACCTCCAATCAAAGCTCCCAGTATCAAACTATAAGCTGGCTGTACCTTTAAATTTATGAGTGCGATTGCTGTGACCAGCCCGATCAAAGCCCCTATGGTTGTAAATGTAACTGTCATTTATTCTTCCGTCCCTTTCCTGTAAAGCCTGTAAACCTGTTCTGCGGTATCGGAAAGGTTTCTCTTGGCATTTTCTGATTCCATAGCTTCCTCTAGTGTTGTGATAGTGCGGAGGATAGGAAAATAAGCGTCAATTCCGTACTGATTACATTCCCTTGCATCCCTGGTTACACTTCCTGCAAATGCAATGACGGTTTTCCCATATTGTTTGGCAAGCTTAGCCACGCCGATTGGCGCTTTCCCCATGGCAGTCTGCCCGTCCAGTCGTCCTTCTCCTGTAATCACTAGGTCAGCATCCCTTACCTTCTCCTCCAGCCTGGTTTCCTCCAATACAATTTTTATTCCCGATTCCAGCACTGCATTGGTAAAGGTGAGAAACGCAAATCCCATACCGCCGGCTGCCCCTGTTCCGGGCTGGGCTGGATCTGCCTTTGGATATGATTTCTTTGACAAGAGGGCATATTCTTCCAGCCATTTGTCCATGTTCTGAATCCTTTCCGGTGTTGCCCCTTTTTGCGGTCCGTAGATCGCACTGCATCCAAGCTCACCACAAAGAGGATTCGTCACATCACAGGCAACAAAAAAGGAACATTCCTTTAATTGCGGAATCACATTCCGGTCAGAAATTGTTTTAAGCTTTGAAAGTCCAATGGCTCCAAAGGGAATCTCTTTCCCATCATAATCCAAAAGCTCATATCCCAATGCCTGTAACATTCCAGCACCGCCATCGTTGGTGGCACTTCCTCCGATACCGATGATAAATCTGCGACATCCCCTTGTAATGGCATCTTTAATCACCTCTCCAACCCCGTAGGTGGTGGTATACAAAGGATTTTTTTTATTATCCGGTACCAGAGTGATTCCGGCGGCTCCCGACATTTCAATAATGGCAGTCTTTGTATGTTCCATGATTCCATAAGTACAGATCACTGGCTTCCCTAATGGACCAGTCACCTGTATGGAAAGAAGCGTTCCCTTCATTCCATGTGCCAATGCTTCTACGGTTCCTTCTCCACCGTCAGCCAGAGGACAGATTGTGATACGCTCCTGCGGATTCACTCGTTTTATTCCTTCTCCAATCGCCTCCCCTGCTTCCATGGAAGAAAGGCTTCCTTTAAAGGAATCAATTGCAATAACTATATTCATGATAAACCTCCAGGTATCTATTTCATCAAGGATAAAACTTATTTTCTTATAATCGTAATTATACAATATTTTTATAAGAAATATATATATTGGATAACATATATTTGTATCTTATATGATGAAAATATGTTACACTTAACAAATATGGCAGACTCGTATCTGTATCAAATGAGAGAATTCAGATTGGAGAGATATGATTACAAAAATCAGCAAAAAGCTGGCACAGCAAATCGTGGATACCGTGAAGGACGTGAGCGGCTATCATATTAATTTCATTGATGCAAGCGGAATTATTTTTGCCAGTACCAATCATCATAGAATCGGTGATTTTCACGAGATTGGCTACCGGGCTGCGATGACAGGAGAAGTGATTGAGACAACAGGCGAACAACAATTTAAGGGGTCGCAAAAAGGGGTAAACATACCGATCTTTCATAATGCGCTTTTTGTGGCGGTCATCGGAATCACCGGGGATCCGGATGAGGTCCGCAAATTTGCCCATCTTGCCATTCGAATCACCCAGCTTTTGATTCGTGAGCAGGAGATGGACGCCGCCATTTTTACACAGAAAGAAAAAGTAAATTATATTGTGCGAAGCCTCATTACGGGAGACTTTTCAAACAGAACGTACTTGACCCAATGCTTAAATGAAGTAAAGGTAGATACCACGGAGAAAATGAGGACCGTCGTCCTTCTTTTAGATCATAGATATAATGTGGTAAATATATCCCTGATTGAACAAAAACTATTTCGAACTCTGGAATCCATAGAAGCTCCCCTTTTTACTTATACCTACCCCAATGAATTTATTGCAGTGGTCTACGAAAAAAATCTGCAGCAAACGGTTCCCGTATTAAAACAGCTGGCGGCAGATTATGAGCAGATTTTATCCATTGGAGTAGGAAGCAGTCAGGAGATGAATCAGCTTAAGATTTCTTATAACAATAGCTATATTGCCCTAAAAAGTCTGCAAGTGGCAAAAAGCAACTATGCAGAGTTTGATTTACTGGATATAGAAATCATTCTTGGCAGCATTGATTTAAAATCACGGGAAGAATATTTAAAAAAGACATTATCAGCCCTCAGTGAAGAAGATTTAAATCTGCTTCGGACCTATTACGAGCAGGGAATGTCTCTGGCGAAAACCTGCGAGATTTTATTCCTCCATAAGAATACCCTTCAATATAAATTAGACCGCATTCACAGGCTGTCAGGCTATAATCCCCGTGAATTCAGACATGGGGTCATTCTTTATGTTGCCCTGTGGCTGAATGTGAACCTACTCTAAATCTTTGCTTATGAGATGGTAACATGGTTCCATCTTATGGAAGGTACAGTACCGATGAAATTCCAGAGAAAGAAGCTCACGCTTGGTATCCGTAATATAAGCTCCAAGGTGCTTCTTTTCATGGCTGTCACTTCCAATGGTAAGGATAGTCCCTCCTAATTCACGGTATAACTTTAAGATGTCTCTGGAAGGAGTCAAATCTTTTAAGCCATAACGGCGGCTGGAGGTGTTTACTTCAATCCCTTTTCCATCCTGGATTACGATTTTTAAAATTTCAGTGATTAAGGGACGTACCTTCTCAAAGGGATAGATTCCATTTGGATCGTAACGGGTAATTAAATCCAGATGGCCCAAAACACTGTAATTTTTATAGGTTTTCACCAGCTCATAAAGCTCCAGATAATAGCGTTCGTTGTATTCCTTTTGTGTTCGGCCCTTTTGAAACTCCTGTGTCCAAAACTCCTTATCATCCACTTCATGTACCGACAGAATGATAAAATCAAACGCATATCGTTTAAATAGTGTTTCATATTGGGGAATGGTATGGGTCTGCATGCCAAATTCCATCCCCATTCGTATGGTGATTCTACTCCCATAGATATACTGGAATTGCCGAATGGTCTCTGCATAAAGAGGATAATCAACATTTGCCAGCAATTTACCATCCCTATAAGGAATCCCAGGGCCAGAATCCCAGTCACATTTAATCCCATAATCTACATGATCGGTAAAGCAAATCTCGTCCATTCCCATCTGAATGGCGTCCTCAACAACCGCTTCCATCGGGTAATTCGAATCATCACTAAAATCAGTATGAACATGATAATCTGCAAACAATTTCAACCCTCACTTTCTGGACCTGCAAAAGAGCCGGTCTTACGTGTTAATAGCTCATGCATAAGGACCATAATAAGTAATACAGCCAGCAGATACAATGGCAATAAAGCGACTGTGATCCTATTTGCCAAGATTCCAAACAATGGCGGCATCAGGCAGGTACCAATATAGGCACTTGCCATCTGAACCCCAATGATTGCCTGAGAACGTTCCGCCCCAAAGTGTGCCGGAGTGGAATGGATAATACAAGGATAAATAGGGGCGCATCCAAGACCAATTAAAATCAGGCCAATGAGGGAAAATAACGGCAGGCCAGGAAGGAGCATAGTGATAATACCTACTGCAATCAGCACCTGGCCCAGGCGAATCATCTGAACATTACTCAGCTTCATCGTAACAAATCCACTCAGTGCCCGGCCAATGGTGATTCCAATAAAGAACAGACTGGCAAAGCTGGCTGCAGTCTCAGGAAGGATGCCCTTGTACAGCGTTAAATAACTGCTGGCCCAAAGCCCTGTGGTCTGCTCTAAGGCACAGTAGCAGAAAAAGCATAGCATAACTTCTTTAGCACCGGGAATGCGGATGATTTCAGGCAGGGAAAGCGGTTTTCTGCTTGTATCCGTGAAATCAGTAGCAGTGGTCTTTGAACCTTTCCATAGTGGAAGGCTGAAAACCAATACCGCGGTCAACACGATCTGTAAGATACCAATATAGCGATAGCCCATATTCCAGCCATTTCCCCCGGTTAGTGCAAAGCCCATAATGTAAGGTCCCAGAGTTGCACCCACTCCCCACATACAATGTAACCAGCTCATGTGCTTGCTTTCATAATGCAGGGCAACGTAATTATTCAGGGAAGCATCAACGCTGCCTGCGCCTAAGCCATAAGGGATTGCCCAAAGACAAAGCATTGCAAAAGAATGAGAAACAGAAAAACCAAATAGTGCAAGAGCAGTCATGACAACACTGATGGCCGTTACCTTTCCAGTTCCCAATTTACGTGTTAATCGATCACTTTGGAGACTTGAAATAATAGTTCCAAATGCAATAATCATGGATATGATTCCGGCATAAGAAAGCGGCACACCGAATTCCGTATAGATGGACGGCCATGCAGAACCCAGTAAAGAATCAGGCAGTCCAAGACTGATAAAAGCAATATAGATAATTGCTAAAAGTAAATGAGTCATCTTGCAATCCTCCTTGTTTGTTGATATGATTATATCATCGCAAGGGTATAAAATATAGAATGAAATCGTCGATATCCTATGATTATATCTTCGTTTTTATCTATAACGGAAAGGGGGGGAGGAGCGTGGCATTATCAGTTTGTGACGTTACCATAGATAGAACCAGAAAAGAGCTTAAAAGGCATGGGCTTGTTATGTTTCCCATAGCCTGCTATGAAGACGATTTATCATTAACTACGGTGCCATGGCATTGGCACGATGAGTTTGAATTTATTATGATAACAGAAGGAATTGCTCCCATCCAGGTAGAAGAAACAACCATTCAGCTCATGGAGGGAGATGCCATATTTATCAATTCTGGTGTCCTCCACAATATTGATAATAGCAAAGTGATAGAAGCCAGATACCGCTCCCTGGTGTTTCATGCCAGACTGATAGGCGGCAGTATTGACAGCATATTTTGGCAAAAGCTCATTACTCCCATAATACAGGATAAATCCTTTCGGTATCTGCGCTTGGACCATTCCATGTCCTGGCAGGCAGATGTAATTAACAATATGGCAGCAGCATGGGAGGCAGTGGTGGATGAGCTGGATGATTATGAAAACCTTACTCGCTATCATTTGTCAAAAGCATTTCGGCTTCTAAATAGCAATCGGCAGGTGCAAGGGGTTAAAACCAGTCACCGAGAACGATTATCTGCTGAAAGGACCAAGGTCATGATACAGTACATGGAAGAACATTATGCAGAGGAACTTTCTCTGGATGACATTGCTGACAGTGCTTACGTCAGCAAAAGTGTTTGCCTGCGCTGTTTTCGCCAGGTAATTGGAACCACACCCATTCGCTACCTGGTTCAGTACCGCATTGAAAAGGCAGCGGAACGGTTAACAGAAACCGATGAAAAGGCCAATGAAATTGCCATAAGCTGTGGATTTTCAGATATTAGCTATTTCTCAAAGTGCTTTCGTGAATGGAAAGGGCTATCTCCATTGGAATATAGAAAATCATTTATAATGAAACAGGGACCAGCATAATCATCATATAATTCTCTTAAGGCTATTGACTGGCGACAGGACACTACGTAACATAATGGAAACATGTTGATTGGAGGTATGACAATGAAACTGTTCGTAAAATATATATCCATTGTATTAGCAATCTATCTACTGTCATTGGTATTAAACACCATTTATATAGGAAGCTTTGGATCGCTTCTGATTATGGGGATGGTGCTATTGCTGGTAAACCTTATTCTAAAGCCGATTTTGATGCTCATAACATTACCTGTCAATCTGCTCACCCTGGGCTTGTTTAGCTTTGTAGTCAATGCCTGGACGATTATGATTGCAGATTATTTTGTTGAGAATATAAGCATGGGTGGTTTTATGAACTCACTCCTTGCCGCTTTCATCATAGCAATCTTAAATAATCTGCTTAAGGATAAGGATTAGAGGTAAGCCATCAGGCTGATTACCAGATTTCTCGTGAGGAATAAAAAGGACTTGAATCGTGAGATGGATTCAAGTCCTTTTTCTATCATCACAGCTTTACAGGCGCAGCATAGAAACTAGTATTTGACACCTTTCCAGTAAAGCGGCTTATAAACATCGGCCTCCTCTGGCAGGGAAACATCCTTCATGGCCCAGTGGTAGAATTCTTCAAAGCCGGTCCGGTCCACGATATAGCCAATGTGTTCCTTTCCGCCAGGAGCGGTGAGATCAATGTATTTTGCTACATAGTCATAGGTGTTTAAAATGATTTTAAGAATGCTGTCTTCGTCCGCCCATTTTATGAAATCCTCACCGAGACGGGGATTTTTCTTACCAGTCCGCCCAAGGAGGGTAAGACGGTAAAACTTCTCCCGGCTTCTGGTCCAGGCGCGGGTAGGACAGGCAAGGACACATTCTCCACAGCCGATACAGGACTCATGATTGCGCACGACCTTACAGTTTACGGATGAAAGAGCGCCGGTTGACTTTCTCTTGCACGCTTTGACACAAGCCCCGCAGTTGACGCACCGGTCTGCATCGTAGTGTGGGAGTGTCATTCCCATGATTCCAAAGTCGTGCATTCGCACCTTGGCACAGTCATTGGGGCAGCCGGTCAAGGCCACCTTAAAATGAAGATTGTTAGGGAAAATAGCCTTTTCGATTCTTTTTGCAAAGTTAGTTGTGTTATAGCAGGCATAGGGACATACGTTATTGCCGATGCAGGCGGTGATATTTCTGGTGCCGGCAGCGCTGTAGCCCTGTCCTTTTTCTGCCTGGTTGATGTCCAGTTCTTCAATAATAGGCTGTAAAAGGGCATTGACCTTTGGGATATCGGCAAATGGAATGCCAGGAATCTCAAAGCCCTGTCTGGAGGTGATTTGTACGGTACCATTTCCGTAGGTTTCTGCAATGTTCTGTATCATAGACAGTAATTTTGCATCTAAGTAGCCGCCGGGAACCCGGATTCGGGAAGCAGTCAGTCCCCTGTGCTTGGTGATTCGAAATGCATTTTTTTTCAGTTCCTTTGTGTTTATATCCATAAGACGTTCCCCTTTCTAGTCCAAGAGTTTGCGGCCTTTGGTAAATGGAAAGACAGGTCCGTCCAGGCACACATAGGTGTCATCAATTTTACAGTGTCCGCATTTGCCGATTCCGCAACACATTTTCCGCTCATGGGAGATCCAGATATTCTCTTCTTTGAGCCCAATATCCAAAAGTCCCTGAGTGGTAAAGCGCATCATGGCAGGAGGTCCTACTACGATTGCAGTAGTCTCTTCCTTATTCTTAAGCTTTAAGCCTGGAATGTACTGAGTGACCAGTCCGATCTGGCAGGCAGTGTCATCATCGGCACAGTCAACGGTCAGTATGACCTCCATGGCCTGTTTCCATTTGCCGAAATCCTCTAAAAAGAGAATATCCTTTGGCGTTTTAAATCCAGCCACCAGTGTCATTCCATTGGTTTCCTCGATATGATCGGAAAAATAATCCACCACGCCCTTCACAGGAGAAAGTCCGGTACCTCCCGCAATCACAAGCAGTTCCTTTCCCCGGTAGTTTTCTACGTCGAATCCATTGCCGTAAGGACCTCTTAAAAACAGACTGTCTCCTTCGTACCGCTCAAAGATTTCTCCAGTTACCTTTCCTACCCGGCGAATGGTTAAGTCCACAGAATCCTTACGGACGCCGCTGACGGAAATGGGGGCTTCCCCAAACTTCGGAATGGAGACCTCAAAGAACTGACCCGGTTTTACGTCTCCCTCATAGGCCATGCGGAAGGTATATTCGATATCCGTATGCTTAATGACCTCTTTGATCCGGGATGGAAAGGGAAGATATTCATTATGCTTCATGTTCGTTTACCTCCTTCATACCATTTTCAAGCTGATTGATGCAGTGGGAAAAGGAGATATACTCCGGACAGACATCGTCGCACCGTCCGCAGCCAACACACATATGGATCCCATTCCGTTTCTTATAATCATAAACCTTGTGAAGCACCTTAAAACGCATGCGCTGTCCGTTATTCTTACGGTAGCTGCCGCCTCCGGCCACATCGGTAAAGCCGTCGGTCATACAGGAGGCCCAGACTCTGCGGCGTTCTCCTGCCTTGCCATTATCCGTATAGAAAATATCCTGCATGGTAAAACAGGTACAGGTAGGACACACGAAGTTACACCGTCCGCAGCCAATGCAGCGGCTGTCGTATTGATTCCACATGGTTGATTTCATAATGTCTAAGGAGAGATTGTCTGGGATATTGACCCGGGTCTCAGTCTCAGTCACATAGTTAGGAATGACATCCCTCTCTTCCAGACATCTGGAAGCAAACACCTCATCCCAATCGGGATTTTTGTTATCAATGCGGACACCTTCTTCGGAAAGATCCAGGGAAGCATGATAATCCTCCGTACGGTTTGTTTCCATATCCACGCAAAAGCAGCTTTCATAGGACTCTTCACAGCCCATCAGGATAAATTTCACCCGATCACGAAGCCTCTTATAATAAGGATCCTCCCCACCGTTATGTAGATACATGGTATCCAGACGCTTTACTGCGTGAAGGTCACAGCTTCGAAGAAAGACGATGGCCTGTTTTTCAGGAGCAGCCGGTTCCATGACGGAATCCTCTGTGAAATAGAATAAGGTTTCAGAGATGGGGAGAAGAATTTCCTTAAAGGAAAAGTCTGACTTTCTGTCAAAGACAATCTCTTCTATGGACTGTATCTCACCGTAGTGAATGGAGTCCGTATCAGAACATGCCCCGCCATCGGGGATCAGCTTCGGTGCATAGATGACGTAATCCTTTTTCCAGTGAAGAAGCACCTCATCGATTTCCTTCAGACCTAAAATGTAACCCATGCTAAACCTCCTTCTTTCTGGAAATCAAATAGTATGGAATTGCAGTAAACAGGATTCCTCCTGCCATATTTCCCAGAGTCACTACGATGATGTTGTAAAAATAACCAGAGAGTGATACTGCCGCTTCCCCTGGATTTAAGATACCTACGGAGAGTAAGGTCATATTGGCAATGCTGTGCTCATAGCCGCTGGTAATAAAAGCAAAGAGACACCAAAATACCATGATCAGCTTTCCGCTCTCTGATTTGCAGCGGAAGCTGCACCAGATGGCAAGACAGACTAATACATTACAAAGCACCCCTCTTAAAAAGAGAGGAACCAGAGGGATTGCCATCTTTGCTGCGGCTGCGTTTGCCATGAATTCTCCCACAGGACCCTTTGTCAGCCCGGCTCCCCAGAAAATAAGTGCAAGAAGAAAGGAACCAGCCCAGTTTCCGAGAAAACAGATGACCCATACTTTAACTGTATCTGAAAACTTAACCGTACCATGAAAAACCCCGCCTAACATGACTAAATTATTACCGGTAAAGAGTTCGGCACCAGCCATGATAACAAGGCTAAGGGCAATACCAAAGGACATTCCCATAATAATCTTTACATAGGGCTGACCAGAAATCATACCTCCCGCAGAGTTAATCAGCAGTATTCCAAACCCCACATAAATACCTGCCAGCATAGATGCAATCCAGTAACCAACCGGGTTGCTTTTAAAGAACTTTGATTTCATTTCTGCTGCTTTTGCTAACGCTGAATATTCCTCCTGAAACATAAATTACCTCCTTTGTTTATTTTTTATCAATCTTCCTGTAATGACAGTATAATCAATAAATAAAAAAATCACCGTGATTTATATCACGGTGACTTGAAAAAAACAGAGAGGGCCTCCCTGTCAGGAATGACAATTTTTCCATTCTGAGATCGGATAAGACCTTGTTCAGTGAGATGCTTTAGATGACGGGACACGGTTTCCCGTCTTGAGCCCAGCATATCCGCCAGATAGGTAACGCTTAGCTCCATATTAATTAAAGTTCCGTCAGGCTCTGAAACGCCATAATCCTTAGACAGTCTCCAAAGCTTAGCAGCTACCCGCTTTTCCCCGTGGAGGGAATTGGACGTATTTTTTAACTGGCGGTACAGACGGCGGTTTTTTAAGGCCAGAGAATCGAACATGGCTTTTGTCAGGGAAAAGTCCTGGCGCATGATTGCCAGAAAATCCATTTTATGAAAGCATAATACCAGGGAAGATTCAAAGGCCTCGCAGTTAATGGAAGCCGGCATGTTCTGTAAGACCTCCTCATTGACCACATCGCCCTTGCCAAGAAGAAATACAGTTTTTCTTTCCCCCTGGGAATTGATTTTATAAAGGGATACAAATCCGGTAACTACCATATAAAGAGTCTGGTTCATTTCCTTATCCCAAAAGAGATGAGTTCCCTTTGGAATGCGGCGCAGACTTCCGCAGGCTTCCAGCGCAGCGTTTGATTTTTCCGATATCATTTGAAACAATTCAATTTGGGAACATGCTTCTTTCACATCCATGGAATCGACTCACTCCTTTTTTATCATTATATCAATAAGGAGTTTGAAGTCAAGTCTCGGTCTCATCCTTTTTCATAACGTGAGCACCTAAGAGTAACCCTAAATAGAAGATACATAAGGCCATGATATGTAGGACTGTTTTAAGAAACAGGGGGAGGCCGTCAAAGGGATCTGTAAAGGAAATGGCGGCATAATAAATTCCAATGGCCAGTATCATGAGAGCCGATGGCTTTACAATCATATCCCAGGCGTTCCAGACAAAATCCATTTTTTTCTTTAAGGTGAGAACATGCATGAGAGCCAATAAGATTTCGCTTACCAAAGCCCCCACCAGATAGGCCAGGATTCCAAACCTTGGAATGCCAATAAGGACAAAGAGGAGTCGAACCACCATGGAAATCACGTTCTGGACAAAGGTGACGGAGGTTCTTCCAAGACCATTTAAAATACTTCCCATTGTAGTGACCAGGTATAAAAAGGGGCATAGCCAGGCAAGGATTGTCATATAGCTTCCCGCCGTATTGTCTTTGAACACGCTGACACCAAGGTCATCCCCAAACATGGTAAATATGCCAATGCAAAGGATACCCACATACAGGCAGTAGCGCAGTGACATGGAGATGGCTGATCCGATTCTCCGTTCATTTCCCTCTGACTGGGCTTCTGCAACCGTTGGAAGCAGGAGAACAGCAAGGGAATTAAATACCGTAGAAGGGAACAAAATAAAGGGCAGAGCCATTCCGGTCAGCACACCATAAACGGATAGAGCAGCAGAGTCAGAAAGACCTGACATCTGGAGTCTGCTGGGAATTAAGATTGCCTCCGCACTTGCCAGGATATTTAAAATAAGGCGGTTTCCCATAAGAGGGAGGGCAAACTGCATAAGCTCTGGGGCGGTATCCCGAAAGCCAGAGTGTATGGGAGCAGCGTCTGATGCCATTTTAGGCGGAAAGAACCGGTAGGCAGTAATGGTATAAAGGGAAGATGCCACTTCTCCAATTAAGTGGCCCAGTACAGCAAGCTGAACGGTGATTGTCATCCCGGATTTTATCATAATATCAGCAATCAGGAACACGGCCCCAATCCGGACGGATTGTTCCATGATCTGTGCGAAGGCCGGAACCTGAGGTCTTTGCATACCATAATAGTAACCATTGATGCATGCGTGAATGGCGGCACAGGGAACGGACACAGCCACAAAGATTAAAAGAGGGGCGCATCTGGGTTCCATAAGGATGTTATTTGCTATGATATCCTTAAACTGAATGATACCATATGCTAAAACCACGGAAATTCCCACAGAAATCACAAGGCCGGTGCGGAAAATAGACCGTCCTTTTCTGGCATTTGCGGCTACGGACTGGGATATGGCGGTCTGAATCGAGCCTGCGCATAAGGCAAAGCAGATGCCAAAGACCGGGTGAATTAAATTAAAGACTCCAAGACCCTCAGCACCGATGGTTCTGGAGAGAAAGATGCGGTAAAAAAAGCCCAGCACTCTGGTAATCAGTCCGGCAGAAGTAAGGAGAATCGTGCCGGTCAAAAGTGCATATTTTGTTGGAGAGAGTTTTCGTGGGATCTTTAAAGATTCATTCATGAAATCTCCTGGAAATGAGAATTATTATAATATATGGAAGGCATTCTTTCTTCATGACATATTCATAATGAGAATCATTCCTATTGAAATTCTAGGAAATGTGTGTATAATAGAATTTGTAGATGAAGCTTTTAACTTTAGAACTACAGAAAGGCGGAACTAACAACTATGAAGCAGTTGATTTATCTTGACAATGCAGCAACGACGAAAACACGACCAGAGGTCGTGGAGACTATGCTGCCTTATTTTACGGAATTTTATGGAAATCCATCTTCCGTATATGAGTTTTCCGGGATCTCAAAAAAGGCCATTACAGGAGCCAGAGAGACCATTGCAAACGCCCTGGGTGCAAAATCCAATGAGATTTATTTTACCGCAGGCGGCTCGGAGGCTGATAACTGGGCACTGATTGCTACGGCAGAAGCCTACGAAACAAAAGGAAAACACATCATTACCAGCAAGATTGAACATCATGCGGTGCTTCACACCTGTGAGTATTTAGAAAAACGGGGCTTTGAAGTTACTTATTTAGATGTAGATGAGAACGGTGTGATAAAACTGGAGGAATTAAAAAAAGCCATTCGTCCGGATACCATTCTCATTACCATTATGTTTGCCAATAACGAAATTGGTACCATAGAACCAATCAAAGAAATTGGACAGATTGCAAAGGAACGCGGAGTTCTCTTCCATACGGATGCAGTCCAGGCTTTCGGTCATGTGCCGATTAATGTAGATGAATACAATATCGATATGCTCAGTGCCAGCGGTCATAAAATCAACGGACCAAAGGGCATTGGCTTTCTATATATAAGAACCGGAATCAAATCCCGTTCCTTTGTACACGGAGGCGGTCAGGAAAGAAAGCGCCGTGCAGGAACTGAGAATGTTCCAGGAATCGTTGGCTTTGGAAAAGCGGTTGAGCTTGCCATTTCAGAGATGGATGAAAGAATCCAGAAAGAAACCGATCTCCGGGAATATTTAATGAATCGCGTCATGGATGAGATTCCGTATACCAGGATTAATGGTCATAGAAAGAACAGACTTTCCAATAATGTTAATTTTGCATTCCAGTTCATTGAGGGAGAATCTCTTCTCATCATGCTGGATATGAAGGGCATCTGCGGCTCCAGCGGTTCCGCCTGTACTTCCGGGTCTTTAGATCCATCCCATGTACTTTTAGCCATTGGGCTGCCTCATGAGATCGCTCATGGATCCCTTCGCCTTACCCTGGATCAGGTTAATACCAGAGAAGAGATGGATTATGTAGTGGAGTCCATGAAAGAGATTGTAGATAAGCTTCGCAGCATGTCACCTCTTTATGAAGATTATATGAGACATCAGGCCAAATAAAACATTCAATCGACAGACGATCACAATTGGGAATCATTACCTGGAAATGGAGAATATAGAATATGTATACTGAAAAAGTAATGGATCATTTTGAGCATCCAAGAAATGTTGGAGAAATAGAGAACGCAAGCGGTATGGGTACCGTAGGAAATGCAAAGTGCGGAGATATCATGAGAATGTACCTGGACATTGATGAGAATCAGGTCATTCAGGATGTAAAATTTAAAACCTTTGGCTGCGGTGCAGCTGTTGCTACCAGCAGTATGGCAACCGAGCTTGTAAAGGGAAAGACAGTACAGGAGGCCATGGAGATTACCAACCAGGCCGTTTGTGAGGCACTCGACGGACTTCCTCCAGTAAAGGTACACTGTTCTTTATTGGCAGAGGAAGCAATTCATGCCGCGTTATGGGATTATGCAAATAAGAACGGGATTAAAATTGACGGCCTTAAGAAACCAAAGTCTGATATTGGTGAAGAAGAGGTTGAAGAAGAATATTAAGAAGCCTTCTATACCCAGAAGCGTGGGCGGAAAGTGGAAGCGTGAAGCTATGAGTAAAGCGAAAGTAGTAGTTGGAATGTCAGGAGGCGTGGATTCCTCAGTCGCCGCCTGGCTTTTAAAAGAGCAGGGTTACGACGTGATCGGAGTCACCATGCAGATATGGCAGGATGAGGATAATAATACCCAGGAAGAAAACGGAGGCTGCTGCGGACTCAGTGCAGTAGACGATGCCAGACGTGTTGCCTGGGATCTTTCTATTCCTTATTATGTCATGAATTTCAAAGAGGAATTTAAATCAAGTGTTATTGATTATTTTGTAGAGGAATACCAAAAGGGAAGAACGCCCAATCCCTGCATCGCCTGTAACCGGTATGTGAAATGGGAATCTCTCTTAAAACGGAGTCTGGATATTGGTGCCGATTACATTGCAACCGGCCACTACGCCCAGATAGACAAGCTGCCAAACGGACGGTTTGCCTTAAAAAAGTCAGTCACTGCTGCGAAGGACCAGACCTATGCCCTTTATAATCTGACCCAGGAGCAGCTTTCCCGTACCTTAATGCCGGTAGGCGCTTATTCCAAGGACCAGATCAGAGAGATAGCCACTCAGATCAGCCTGCGGGTCGCTCATAAGCCGGACAGCCAGGAGATCTGCTTTATTCCGGATAATGATTATGCAGGCTTTATTGAAGAGAATGCAGGAGAAAAAGCACCGGAAGGTAACTTTGTAGATTTAGACGGCAAGGTCATCGGGCGTCATAAAGGCATTACCCATTATACGGTGGGCCAGAGAAAAGGTCTTAACTTATCCATGGGATATCCTGTCTTTGTGGTGGAGATCCGCCCGGAAACCAATGAAGTAGTCATTGGAAAGGGAGAAGATGTATTTTCAGATACCCTTCGTGCCGGTACCCTTAACTGGATGTCAGTGGACGGGCTTCATGGGGAAGAGATGAAGGTTACTGCCAAGATCCGTTACAGCCACAAGGGTGCTTCCTGTACCATAAAGGAAGTGGAAGATGGAATCGTAGAGTGCCGCTTTGAGGAACCTCAGCGTGCAATCACACCTGGACAGGCAGTGGTATTTTATGATGGGGACTATGTAGTAGGAGGAGGAACCATACTGTGAGAAATCTAAGAAAAAGTAAGGTCTGGTTACTCCTTTTTATGCTTCTTCTTTGTGCATCAGTCCTTATGGGCTGTCAGAAAAAGTACCAGGCCCTGGATGCCCCTTCGGTGGAAGAAGCCCAGGGTGGTCTGCCTGAGGGAGATAAGGAATCAGCTCCTGTTTCCATAGAAGACAGTTCAGGAAAAGCGGAATCAAGCTCCAATGAGGCATCGGTCACAAAGGAAACGGCTCCTGCATTTCAGGGAGAAGATGAAACCGTATACGTGACTGCCACATCAGTAAATGTAAGAAAGTCTCCTTCTTCCAGTGGTGAGATTCTTACAAAGCTTAACAAAGGCACTTCCTTAAAGCGGACCGGCTATAGCAGCTCCTGGAGCCGCGTGGTGCTTGATGGAAAGATCAGCTATGTCTCTTCCCAGTACTTGTCAAAGGACAAGCCAAAGGAAGAGGAACCAAGCAAAGCGTCTACAGTTTCCTCAAAGGGAGCAGGTAAGATCATAGCCATTGATGCAGGTCATCAGGCTAAGGGAAATTCTGAGAAGGAACCAGTTGCCCCAGGCTCTTCCCAGATGAAGGCGAAGGTGGCATCAGGAGCAACCGGTGTTAAGACCGGAATCCCCGAATATAAGCTTACCCTTGCCGTATCCTTAAAGCTGAAAAAAGAGCTGACGGACAGAGGCTATCAGGTGTATATGATCCGTGAGTCCGATGATGTGAATATCAGCAATGCAGAGAGAGCCGAGATGGCAAACAAAAGCGGTGCCGATATCTTTATCCGTGTTCATGCCAATTCTTTAAATGACAGCAGTGTTCATGGTGTTTTAACTATGAGCCAGACATCGAAAAATCCATACAACGGCAATCTATACGATAAGAGCCATGCTCTTTCTAAGACAGTCGTTGATGGAATTGCAGCACAGACAGGATTTAAGAACAAGGGAATTCAGGAGACTGATTCCATGAGCGGCATCAACTGGTGTAAGATTCCGGTGACCATTGTAGAGATGGGATTTTTAAGCAATCCAGAGGAAGACCAGAAGATGGCTTCGGAAGAATACCGGGATAAGATCGCCAAGGGAATTGCAGACGGTGTCGATGCTTATTATGCCAAATAATCCATTGGGTTAGTCAAATCCATTGAAATAAAGAAATGAAGAACAGTTTTTAAGAAGCGATCCCAGGGGTTTGGGATGCCTTAAAATCTGTTCTTCTTTGTATCCTGAGGACAGGTATATATTTCTCCTCCAGGGCATAAATTTTTCTGAAACCTAGCTGAAACGCGAGGAGAGAAGAATGGCAGATTACGGACTGGCGCTGGCAGGGGGCGGTACCAGAGGGGCTGCCCATGTGGGTGTTTTAACAGCCTTGGAGGAGAATGGACTTCTACCGGATTATATCGCAGGAGCCAGCGCTGGAAGCATAGTGGCAGGGCTTTACGCAGCAGGTATGGACATTGGGGAAATGAGGGAGACGGTGCGTTGGTTAGCCAAGCACGGAAAAAGCCTGATTGACCCTGACGTTCTTGGGATTGCGTTATTTCTTCCCCAGATTATATTGGGAAAGCAGACTTCCCTTAGAGGTCTCATTAAGGGAAACCGATTACAAAATTTTCTTTGTGATCTTACCAACAATTTAGGAATACAGGGGAAATGCAGAGGAATTTTGATTCCGGCTGTGGATATTAACAGCGGAGATACCATTGTATTCACCAATTTATTTCAGGAACAGATTCCTCTCTCGGCCTTAAAACTGGAACATGTAAAATGGGAGAGAAGCGGTACCTTGTGTGAGGTGATGATGGCAAGTTCTTCTGTTCCCGCCATCTTCCGCCCAAGACCTATTAAGAATTTTCTGCTGGTAGATGGGGGAGTGACGAACAATCTTCCGGTAGACTTATTAATTGCCTCCGGAGTCCCCAGAGTGTTAGGCGTGGATATTGGAGAAAAGTATGAGAAGCCTCATGACGATTCCATTATAGAGATCGCTTATCATTCCTTCTCCGTGATGAGCCGGGATTTAAAGGACTGCGGAAGCGGAGGCGAGGTCATGCTCTTAAAGCCGCCTTTACCAAAGGAAGCAGGACTTCTTACCTTTGACTGCATGGAGGAGTGCATGGAAAATGGTTATATTTATACAAAACAGATGATTCCCCGCATTAAGAAAGCGCTGGAGAAGCAGTGAATATAAGGCATTAAATAAATTACATTCAGGAGGAAAATGAAATGGAGATTACTTTTCGATATGCTGACAGACAGGACTTAGGATTGATTCTCGAATATATTAAGGAACTGGCTGAATACGAAAAGCTACAGGATGAAGTAGTAGCAACGGAGGAAATTTTAGAAGAGTGGATATTTAACCAGAAAAAAGCAGAGGTTATTCTGGCTCAGGCTGACGGAAAGGAAGCAGGCTTTATCCTGTTCTTCCATAACTTCTCCACCTTCCTTGGAAGAGCCGGCATCTATCTGGAAGACCTTTTTGTGAGATCAGAATACCGGGGAGCGGGAGTAGGAAAAGCGCTTCTTAAAAAACTGGCATCCATAACCGTAGAGCGTGGCTGTGGAAGACTGGAGTGGTCATGTCTTGACTGGAATCAGAAAAGCATAGACTTTTACCGTTCCATGGGAGCGGTTTCTATGGATGAGTGGACTGTTTACCGGGTTACCGGGGATTCCTTAAAGCAATTAGGAGAATAAAAAGAGGGTGCTGCAAAATGAAACGTTGATTCTTTCCGTTTTGCAGTACCCTTTTTTAGTTTCTTTTATTCCTTTTATTTCTTCTTAATTCTTCTTCTCAGCTTCCTGCATCTTCATAGCACGAACCTTTAACGGAAGGCCGAACAGTGTGATGAATCCGTCAGCGTCATGGTGATCATAAAGATCTCCAGTGGTAAAGGAAGCAAGGGATTCACTGTATAAGGAATAAGGAGAGGTAGTTCCAGCCTTAATAATATTTCCTTTATAAAGCTTGAATTTCACTTCGCCAGTCACATACTCCTGAGTGGAAGTTACGAACGCCTGAATGGCTTCGCGAAGAGGAGTAAACCATTTTCCTTCGTAAACGATCTGAGCAAATTTATTTCCCATATCCTTTTTCACTTCCATAGTAGCACGGTCTAACACAAGCTCCTCCAACTGCTGATGAGCCTCTAATAAGATGGTGCCGCCTGGAGTTTCATAAACACCTCTTGATTTCATTCCAACTACACGGTTTTCAACGATGTCGATGATACCGATTCCATGCTTTCCGCCCAGCTCATTTAAGGTGGTGATAATATCAGAAACCTTCATCTTTTTCCCGTTAACGCTTACTGGAACTCCCTTTTCAAAGGTCATGGTTACATACTCGCCTTCATTTGGTGCCTGCTCTGGGGAAACGCCAAGTACTAAAAGATGGTCATAATTAGGTTCATTGGCTGGATCCTCAAGCTCTAAGCCCTCGTGGCTGATGTGCCATAAGTTACGGTCACGGCTGTAGCTGCTGTCTGCGGAGAAGGGAAGGTCGATTCCATGCTGCTTGCAGTACTCGATTTCATCTTCTCTGGACTGCATGGTCCATACATCAGTCATACGCCATGGAGCAATGATCTTTAAATCTGGTGCAAGCGCCTTGATGCCAAGCTCAAAACGAATCTGGTCATTTCCTTTTCCGGTAGCTCCGTGGCAAATAGCAGTGGCTCCTTCTTTTCTTGCAATTTCTACCAGTCTTTTTGCAATGGCAGGACGTGCCATGGAAGTGCCTAACAGGTATTTATTCTCGTATACGGCATTTGCCTGGACACAGGGAATAATGTAATTGTCGCTGAAATCATCAACGAGATCTTCAATATATAATTTAGAAGCGCCGGATAATTTGGCTCTCTCTTCCAGACCGTCTAATTCATTTCCCTGGCCGCAGTCGATGCAGCAGCAAACAACATCGTAATCAAAATGCTCCTTTAACCAAGGGATAATTGCTGTGGTATCCAGTCCTCCGGAATAAGCTAAAATAACTTTTTCTTTCATTCTATGTTCCTCCTCTGCCTTAAATGGTTTTTTATTAATTGAACTTTCATAAATATACACCAAAACTGGGTATAATGCAAGCATAAAATATAAAAATTAAAAAGAACTTGCATAATATACAAAACAGATGTATAATTATGAACTAATAAATCCACAGGCATGAAACGTGATTTTCATGCAAAGAATGATAGGTATAAGATAAGTACAAAAAGGAGAGATGGATATGATAAAAGCAGGTATCATTGGCTCGACCGGATATGCAGGAGGAGAGCTTGCAAGACTTTTGCTCCAGAGAGATGATGTGGAAATTATATGGTACGGTTCCAAAAGCTATGTAGATCAGAAATATGCTTCTGTATATCAAAACATGTTTGGAATCGTAGAAGGCAGCTGTCTGGATGATAATATAGAAGCTTTGGCAGAACAAGCAGATGTAATCTTTACGGCAACACCTCAGGGTTACCTGGCATCTCTGCTGAATGACACTATTCTATCAAAGACAAAGGTTATTGATTTAAGTGCAGATTACCGGATCAAGGACGTTGCAGTATACGAAGAATGGTATAAAATGGTTCACAAAACGCCTCATTATATTAAGGAAGCAGTTTATGGACTCCCTGAGATTAACCGGGAAAAAATTAAGGAAGCAAGGCTGATCGCCAATCCAGGCTGTTATCCTACCTGTTCGATTCTAAGTATTTATCCTCTGGTAAAGGAAGGCCTTATAGACCCGGCCAGCATCATTATTGATGCAAAATCAGGAACCTCCGGCGCTGGCAGAGGAGCTAAGGTAGATAATCTTTACTGTGAAGTCAACGAAAACATCAAGGCTTATGGCGTAGGAACTCACAGACATACACCGGAAATAGAAGAACAGCTTTCCTACGGAGCCGGAAATCCGGTTACCATCAGCTTTACTCCTCATCTTGTACCAATGAATCGGGGAATCCTGGTGACTGCATATGGAACTCTTACAAAAAAGGTTTCCAATGAGGAAATCAAAGAAATCTACCATAAATATTATGAGAAGGAATATTTTGTCCGGGTATTAAACGGTGACATTACGCCTCAGACGAAATGGGTGGAAGGCAGCAACTTCGTAGATGTGAATGCGGTGGTGGATGAGAGAACCAACCGGGTCATCATGATGGGAGCCATGGATAATCTGGTTAAGGGAGCCGCAGGACAGGCGGTTCAAAATATGAACCTTCTCTTTGGACTTCCGGAACAAAAGGGGCTTAAGCTGATTCCCATGTTTCCGTAAAAGAGTAAATTGATTTTAGTAAGGAGCAGATGATGATCATTCGAACCATGACACCTGGGGATTACGATAAGGTTTACGAGCTTTGGACCGGAATCAAAGGATTTGCACTTCGCAGTTTCGATGATTCCAGGGAGGGCGTGGACCGCTTTTTAAGAAGAAATCCAGAGACCAGTGTAATTGCAGAGGAAGACGGCAGAATTATCGGTACCATTTTAAGCGGCCACGATGGAAGACAGGCAAGCTTTTACCACGTATGTGTAGCTAGTGATTACAGAGGCAGGGGCGTGGGACATAAGATGGTTTCGGAAGCTGTTTTGAGACTGAAAAAAGAAGGAATCAATAAGGTTAGTTTGATTGCGTTCTGCTCCAACGAAGTGGGAAATAAGTTCTGGCAGGATTTAGGCTTTACTCTGCGAGAAGACGTTAATTCCTATGATTATATATTAAATGAAGGAAATAAATCCATGGTAAATCCATAGGAGGAGTAAGATGGAATTAAAACAGATCAAAGGAGATTATACCGTTTGCAGGATCTCCGAACTTTCAGAGCTGACTCAGGAAATCCAGGCTTCCCAGTTTTGGTTCTTTGGAAAGACCGATGAAGAACTTTCCCTGGTGTGTGAAACCGCTTTGGTTCCCAAGGAGTCCATCGAGCGCGAAGATGGTTTTCGGGCGTTTCGTATCGAGGGGACTTTGGATTTTTCTCTGACTGGCATACTATCCAGGCTGTCCGCTGTTTTGGCAGACCATGGAATCGGAATTTTTGCAGTCTCGACCTTTCAAACGGATTACATATTGGTGAAAAAAGAAAATTATAAAAAGGCAATGGAAAAACTCATACAAGCAGGATATACATTTCCATAGATCAGGGAGGACATTATATGAAAGAAATTATCGGCGGAGTAACAGCAGCAAAGGGATTTAAAGCATCCTGCACGGCAGCGGGAATCAAATATAAAGACAGAAAAGATATGGCAATGATCTACAGCGAAGTTCCCTGTAAAGCAGCAGGAACCTATACCACCAACATCGTAAAAGCAGCACCAGTCAAATGGGATAAGGAAATGGTGGACCATTCCAAATTCATTCAGGCCATTGTAGTGAACGCAGGAATCGCCAATGCCTGTACCGGTCAGGAGGGTTACTCCTACTGTCAGGAGACCGCAAAGGAAGCAGCAGAGTGTCTCTCCATTCCGGCAGACGCCGTATTGGTGGCTTCCACCGGAGTCATTGGCATGCAGCTTCCCATGGACCGGATACGGGCAGGAATTAAAGCCATGGCTCCGGCTTTATCCCCAGCCATAGAGAGCGGAACCGATGCAGCCACAGCTATCATGACCACAGATACCGTGAAAAAGGAAGTGGCTGTGCAGATAGAGCTTGGAGGAAAAACCGTTACCATCGGAGGCATGTGCAAAGGCTCTGGCATGATCCATCCGGATATGTGTACCATGTTAAGCTTCATTACCACAGATGCCGCCATTTCAAAGGAGCTTCTGGTAGAAGCCTTACGGGAAGACATTAAAGACACGTATAACATGATTTCCGTAGATGGAGATACGTCCACCAATGATACCGTACTGCTCCTTGCCAACGGCCTGGCAGAGAATCCGGAAATCACAGAAAAAAATGAGGATTATCACACCTTTATAAAGGCACTCCACGAAGTCAATGAGACACTGGCAAAGAAGATGGCAGGAGACGGAGAGGGCTGTACAGCCCTGTTTGAGGTAAAGATTATCGGCGCAGAAACAAAGGAGCAGGCCAAAACACTTTCAAAGTCTGTCATTACCTCAAGCCTGACAAAGGCAGCCATCTTCGGCCACGATGCCAACTGGGGCAGAATCCTTTGTGCCATGGGCTATTCCGGGGCACAGTTTGATCCGGAAAAGGTAGATTTATATTTTGAAAGCGCAGCTGGAAAGCTTAAAATCATAGAAGACGGCGTGGCTCTTCCCTACAGCGAAGAAGAAGCCACCAAGATATTATCAGAGCCGGAAGTGACGGCCACCGCAGACATTAAAATGGGAGAGGCGACCGCCACAGCCTGGGGCTGTGATTTGACCTTTGACTATGTAAAAATCAACGCAGATTACCGTTCGTAACTGGAAATAAGGGAGGAAAAACATTATGGATTTAGATCAAAGCATCATGCAGAAGGCAGAAGTACTCATTGAGGCCCTACCTTATATCCAGAGATTCAACAAAAAGATCATTGTAGTGAAATACGGCGGAAGCGCTATGGTGGATGAGGAGCTGAAACGACAGGTCATTCAGGACGTGGTTTTATTAAGACTTGTTGGCTTTAAGCCCATTATCGTTCATGGAGGCGGAAAGGAAATCAGCCGCTGGGTGGAGATGGCTGGCATGGAGCCTCAGTTTGTGGGAGGACTTCGGGTAACCGATGAGCCTACCATGGAGATTGCGGAAATGGTTCTTAACCGGGTGAATAAAAGTCTGGTGCAGCTAGTCAATGAGCTTGGAATCAAGGCGGTAGGAATCAGCGGAAAAGACGGAATGATGTTAAAATGCAAAAAGCGCTTTTCTAATGGGGAGGACATCGGCTTTGTAGGAGACATTACCGAGGTGGACCCACAGATTATCTATGATTTGTTGGAAAAGGATTTTCTACCTATCATCTGCCCTGTTGGTTTTGACGAGGACTTTAAGACATACAACATCAATGCCGATGACGCAGCCTGCGCCATTGCCACAGCCGTGAAAGCAGAGAAACTGGCTTTTTTGACGGACGTGGAGGGGGTCTACCGGGATTTTAAAGATAAAGACTCTCTCATCTCCGAAATGTCCATTGAAGAAGCGGAGGATTTTGTCGGCAGCGGAACCCTTGGGGGTGGAATGCTCCCAAAGCTTCAAAACTGTATTGATGCCATGAAGGAGGGAGTATCCAGGGTACATATTATGGACGGACGTATCCCACACTGCCTGCTTCTTGAGATATTCACTAATAAAGGAATCGGAACTGCAATTATCAGTCCGGGAGAGGAGCGTTTTTATCATGCTGAGTAAACAGGAGTATATTGATCAGTCAGAAGAGCATATTTATAAGACCTATAACCGTTTTCCCGTGGTATTTGACCATGGAGAGGGTGTTCATCTTTACGATACCGATGGAACCGAGTATCTTGACTTTACCGCTGGAATTGCAGTTATGGGTCTTGGTTACCATGATAAGGAATACGACAATGCCTTAAAGTCTCAGGTGGATAAGCTGATTCACACCTCCAATCTGTTTTATAACGTACCGGTAGTAGAGGCGGGAGAACGGCTTTTAAAGGTTTCCCAGATGGATAAGGTGTTTTTCACCAACAGTGGAACAGAAGCCATTGAAGGGGCGTTAAAGATCGCCAGAAGATATGCCTATAATAAGGATAACAGCCATGATCATGAGATCATTGCCATGAACCACTCCTTCCATGGAAGAAGCCTTGGAGCTCTTTCCGTGACCGGAAATAATAAATATCAGGAGCCATTTAGGCCCCTTATTCCAGGAATCAAGTTTGCAGATTTCAATGACTTAGAAAGCGTAAAGACACTGGTCAATGATAAAACATGTGCCATAATCATGGAAACGATTCAGGGAGAAGGAGGAATCTATCCTGCTACAGAAGAATTTCTAAAAGGCGTGAGAGCCCTTTGTGATGAATACGATATGCTTCTTATTTTGGATGAGATTCAGTGCGGCATGGGGCGGACAGGAGATATGTTTGCCTGGCAGAAATACGGCGTTAAACCTGATGTGATGACAGCTGCAAAGGCTCTTGGAAACGGTGTGCCAATCGGTGCCTTTTTAGCATCAGGAAAGGCCGCTACAGCCATGGCACCAGGAGATCATGGAACCACCTACGGCGGCAATCCCTTTGTGACAGCTGCGGCAGCAAAGGTTCTTGAAATCTTTGAGAACAGAGATATTGTGAACCACGTCAATGAGGTGGGAGATTATCTTTGGGAAAAGGTGGAGGAGCTTGTAAAAAAGTATCCGGTGATAACCGGACACCGGGGAGTGGGCTTAATCCAGGGACTGGAGTTTTCTGTGCCAGTGGCTCCAGTAGCGGAAAAGGCAATCCTGGAAGAAAAGCTTATTATCATCAGCGCAGGTACGAATGTAATCCGTCTGGTTCCGCCTCTTGTCATTGAGAAGGAACATGTAGATGATATGGTCGTGAAGCTGGAAGCGGTTTTAAAAACATTGAAATAATCAGTTTTTACCAATCATTCTAATCATTTTATTGATTCTAAATATTCTTGAAGTTCTAAAAATTCTAAAAAAGGCAAATTTGGAGCAGCAAGCCTCTTTTCATTCTGCTATAATCAGGTTACCACGTGGGAAACCAACAACAGGAGGCAGCGGAATGAAAAGAGGAGAATGGGCCTTGTCATGTACCCTCTATATGGAAGAGCATTTAAAAGAGAATCTGACTGTGGAAGCTTTAAGCGCATGGGCAGGCTATTCCCCCTGGTATTTTTCCAGATGTTTTAAGGAAAAGGTGGGAGCGTCTCCCATGGAATATCTAAAGCAGAGACGTCTTTTTGCGGCAGCCGGAGAAATATCCAGAGGCCGGAAAATCTTAGATGTGGCTCTCGATTATGGCTGGGATACCCATGGCGGCTTTGCCAAAGCCTTTATCAGCCAGTTCGGCTATTCTCCCGCGCTGTTAAGAGCGTTTCATCTCCGTGACCAATCATGGAAAGGAGACACCATGGGATTATCTTTAAAAAATACAGAAAACTTAAAGGAACCGGAAGAACTTTATAAAGAGCTTTTAAATACTCTAAATGAAAATGGTACAGAATATGAACCGGAAAAATTGAGAAACCTATATGAAAAGGCATTTCATTTCCATCAGGGACAAAAGCGGTATTCTGGAGAGGAATACATTACCCATCCCTTAAAGGTAGCCATACTCTTAGCAGACATGGGAGCAGACTTTATGACGGTAGGCGCTGGACTTCTTCATGATGCAGGAAAATGGGAGGAAGAAGGAATCATCAAAGAGATACTCTATGCCTACGAAGAGTTTCAAAAAACAGGCATATGTACCGATGACCGTGGTGCTTTGATTGCATTGGCGGACCGTCTTCACAATATGCGGACCATAGAATTTGTAGATCCGGCCACCTTTAAGAAACGGGCAGAAGAGACAGTGAGAATCTTTTCGCCCCTTGCGGCAAAGTATGGAGATATCAGGCTCAGATCAGAGCTTGACGATCTTTCCTTTCCACACCTTTCAAGTTAACCTTGTGTTTTTCCAGAAAGCCTTATATAATGTTAAATAAAATTTTCAGTCTGAAAGGCGGTATAGACAAATGATACAGGATTTTACAGTTTCTTCCTTCTTAGAACAGCTTTCATCCAAAAGCCCCACACCAGGGGGAGGCGGTGCAGCTGGTCTTGGAGGCGCAGTTGGAACGGCTCTCGGTGAGATGGTGGTAAATTTGACTCTTGGTAAAAAGAAGTATGCAGAGGTGGAAGAGGAGATGCAGTCTATCCTTCAATCCCTTTCCCAGATCAGAGAGGAATTTATGAGACTTGCCGATGAGGATGCAGCTGTATTTGCACCTTTGGCCGAAGCTTATGCCCTTCCGTCTAAAACGGAGGAAGAAAAGAAGAAAAAAACTGAAATCCTGGAAGATCTCCTTGTTTCGGCTGCCCAGGTGCCTCTTTCTGTCATGGAGCTTTGCTTAAAGGCTCTTAATCATATGGAGGTTCTGGCAGTCAAAGGAAGCCGCCTGGCGGTCAGCGATGTGGGAGTAGGGGTACAGATGATCCGTGCTTCCCTCCTTGGAGCCAAGATGAACGTATTAATCAATACAAAAACAATGGTCAACCGGGAAAAAGCCAGAGAATTAAATGCAAGGGCTCAGTACGTTTCAGAGGAAGGAATCCTTTGGGCAGATCAAATTTATACGCAGGTGGAAACGGCGTTAAAGACAGAATAAAGGAGGCAAAAATAGCCGTGATAACATTAAAGGGTGCAGAAGTATCTGCTAAAATCAGGGAACAGGTGGATGAGCTTTGTAAGGGAATGACAGGAAGTACACCGAAGCTTGCAATCGTAAGAGTAGGAGAGCGGCCCGATGATCTTTCCTATGAGCGGGGAGCTTTAAAAAAGATGGAGGCATTCGGCCTTCTGGCAGAAAGCTTTGCCTTTCCAGGTGATATCAGCGATGAGGATTTTAAACGGGAATTTTCAAAGATCAATGAAAATCCTGAGATTCAGGGAATCCTGCTGCTTCGCCCCCTGCCTGAGCAGATCAGGGAAAAAGATATCGAGGAAATGATCCAGCCGAAAAAGGATTTAGACGGCATTTCCCCTGTTAACATTGCCAAGGTCTTTGCAGGAGATGAATCCGGATTTGCACCTTGTACTGCAGAAGCTGTGGTCGAGGTTCTAAAGGCCAATGAAATCCCCATGACAGGTAAAAAGGTAATTGTGGTCGGCAGAAGTATGGTGGTCGGACGTCCCCTTTCCATGCTGATGTTAAAAGAAAATGCCACTGTTACGATCTGCCACACCCGGACAGAGAATCTAAAGGAGACCTGCAAACAGGGAGATATTCTGGTTGCGGCCGTAGGCCGGGCAAAGATGCTTGACGGCTCCTACGTTGGAACTGGTGCCGTTGTCATTGATGTGGGAATCAATGTGGATGAAAACGGAAAACTTTGCGGCGATGTGGATTTCGATTCCCTGGAGGGAATCGCATCCATGGCAACCCCAGTTCCTGGCGGGGTGGGCGCTGTTACTACCGCTGTGTTGGCAAAGCATCTTGTGATTGCTGGATTATCCCAGAGGTAAGAAAAGACATTTCATTTATGAACGAAAAAGTGTAGAAAGAGCTTGTTTTGGTTTTGTAACAGAAACCGAAGCAGGCTCTTTTTTTCTTGCCAACTTCTTGACATGGACCCGTTCCATCTTGACACCCCTTTGATTCTATTTCTGATATGATTGCAGATGTAAGGAGATAGACTTCTATTTAAAAAATTTAAGCGAGAGGTGAGAGTTATGGATTGGTTTGGACTGGTACTTTTAATTCTTGTCATTGTTTTATCCATGCTTTGCATCGTTCAGTGGTGGGTCAATATCCATCAATGAAGGAGGAAGAGACGAAGGAGATGATAAGATGAGCGTTCTTTTAGCAGTAACAGGCATGGTTGGCCTTGCCTTGCTGATTTATTTGTTTTACGTGTTATTTCGAGGTGATGAATTATGAAGTATATCATCATGCAGGATATTTTTTATGTGGCTGTTTTATTAGGGTTATCCATTTTGACGGGGAATTATATCCATAAGGTAATGAGCGGACAAAAGGTTTTTTTAAGTCCGCTTTTGGCTCCTGTGGAAAAAAAAATTTATAAGCTTATGGGAATGAGTGACCATGAGGAAATGACTGCAAAGCAGTATACCTGTTCCATCATTTTCTTCAGTGCAGCAGGCTTTATATTCCTGTTTCTTATGTTGATTTTACAGGGGTTTCTGCCCTTTAATCCCCAGGGAATGAAGGGAACCAGCTGGCATCTGGCCTTTAACACGGCGGCAAGCTTTGTATCCAATACAAACTGGCAGGCGTATTCCGGGGAGAGCACTCTGTCTTATCTGACCCAGCTTCTGGGCCTGACGGTTCAGAACTTTGTATCAGCGGCCACTGGAATCGCAGTTCTTTATGCCCTGATTCGAGGGTTCATATGGAAGCAAACAAGCACGTTGGGAAACTTTTGGGAGGACGTAACAAGGAGTGTGCTTTATATCCTTCTGCCTCTTTCCATAGTAATTGCTCTTCTTTTGGTTTCTCAGGGCGTTGTCCAGTCCTTTGAACCATATAAAGAGGTTTCCACACTGGAACATGGGTCAGTGCAGGTGATTCCTCTTGGCCCTGCAGCCAGTCAGATCGCCATTAAACAGCTTGGCACCAATGGCGGCGGCTTCTTTGGAATGAACTCTGCATATCCTCTGGAGAATCCTACGATATTATCCAATTTCATTCAGGTGTTATCCATACTACTCCTGCCGGCTTCCCTTTGTGTCAGCTTTGGAAAGGCGGTTAAGGACAGAAAGCAGGGGCGCACCGTCTATGCTGTCATGATGATTTTCTTTGCCGCCGCATTGCTGGTGGCGACCATGAGCGAGCAAATGGCTGGCCCTGTCTGGAATGGAGTGGCTGCCTCTGGAAGCATGGAAGGAAAAGAAGTGATTCATGGTGTGGGAGGGTCCTCGTTATGGGCTGTGGTTACGACGGCCGCCTCCAATGGCTCTGTCAATGCCATGCATGACAGCCTGACTCCCATGGCTGGGTTTGTCACTATGTTTCTCATGCAGCTAGGGGAAATTGTATTTGGAGGCGTGGGAAGTGGCCTTTATGGAATGCTGGGTTTTGTGCTCTTAACGGTATTTATCGCCGGACTTATGGTGGGGAGAACGCCGGAGTATTTAGGGAAAAAGGTGGAGCCATTTGACATGAAGATGGTGTGTTTAATCGTTCTAACACCGCCGCTTTTAACTCTTATTGGAACGGCAGCAGCAGTCTGTATGCCAGAGGCAGCAACCTGGCTTACCAATTCGGGTGCCCACGGATTTTCAGAGATTTTGTACGCCTTTTCATCCATGGCAAACAACAATGGAAGCAGCTTTGGAGGCTTTAATGGGAATACAGTATTTACCAATGTAACCGGCGGTCTCATCATGCTTTTGGTCCGTTTTATCCCCATGGGCGCAGCCATATTCCTTGCCGGAAATATGGCAAAGAAAAAGACCGTTGCTTCCAGTGAAGGAACCTTATCAACCAGCAACGTAACCTTTATCGGCCTTTTGATCGGCGTTATCCTGATTGTGGGTGCGCTCAGCTTTTTACCTGCTCTGGCACTTGGCCCCATTGCTGATTTTGTAACATCAAGATAACAGAAGGTGATAATATGGAAATGAAAGATAGTAAAAAAAGTATATTTGCAGATGCCATCAGACAGTCCTTTAAAAAGCTGTCTCCCCGCGTCCAGGTAAAAAATCCGGTGATGCTTGTGGTTTATCTTGGTGCCATCATGACCTCAGGGTTCTATGTTCTCTCATTTTTTGGAATCAGCGATGAAAGGGCCGGTTATACCCTTTCCATCTCACTGATTCTATGGTTTACGGTACTTTTTGCTAATTTTGCAGAATCCATAGCAGAGGGAAGAGGAAGGGCACAGGCAGCCAGCCTCCGCAGTGCCAGAAAAGATGTGAAGGCCAGAAAGCTAAAGAATGCTGCGGACCTTTCTGATTACACGGAAGTCCTTTCCAATACCCTGAAAAAAGGGGATATCGTATACGTGAAAGGGAACGAACAGATTCCAATGGATGGAGAAGTCATAGAAGGAGCAGCCTCTGTTGACGAAAGTGCCATCACCGGAGAATCTGCTCCCGTAATCCGGGAATCAGGAGGGGACAGAAGTGCAGTAACCGGGGGCACCACCCTGGTATCTGACTGGCTCATCATCAGGGTGACGGCAGAGGCCGGAGAGAGCTTTCTGGATAAGATGATTTCAATGGTAGAAGGGGCAGCCAGAAAAAAAACGCCCAATGAAATTGCCCTTCAGATTCTTCTCATTACCTTAACCATAATTTTTCTGGTGGTAACGGCGGCTTTATTGCCCTTTACAGACTTCGCAAGCAAACAGGCAGGGTCTGGCACTGCGATTTCTCTTACCAACATCATCGCTCTACTCGTATGCCTTGCCCCTACCACCATCGGTGCCCTTCTTTCTTCCATTGGAATTGCAGGAATGAGCCGCTTGAATCAGGCCAATGTTCTGGCTATGAGCGGCCGCGCCATTGAGGCGGCAGGAGATGTGGATGTACTTTTGCTGGATAAGACAGGGACAATTACCTTAGGTAACCGTCAGGCCAGCGAATTTCTTCCGGTTCCCGGAGTAACAGAACAGGAGCTTGCAGATGCCGCCCAGCTGTCCTCTCTTGCCGATGAAACGGCGGAAGGAAGAAGCATTGTAGTGCTTGCCAAGGAGCGGTTTGGCTTACGGGGCAGGGAGCTTTCCGGGCTCGATGCAGTTTTTGTAGAGTTTACAGCCAAAACAAGGATGAGCGGAATTGATTATCAGGGAAATGAAATAAGAAAAGGAGCCGCAGATACGGTAAAAGAGTATGTCATAAAAAAGGGCGGCAGATATCCAGAGGAATGTGACCGGCTGGTGAAACGGGTCGCGGGATCTGGAGGAACCCCTCTGGTGGTAGTAAAAAACAGTCAGGTCCTTGGCGTGGTTCACTTAAAGGATATTGTAAAGAACGGAGTAAAGGAACGCTTTGAGGACCTTAGAATCATGGGCATTAAGACTATTATGATAACCGGAGATAACCCAATGACTGCAGCGGCTATCGCAGCGGAGGCAGGGGTGGATGATTTTCTTGCTGAGGCGACTCCGGAAGCAAAGCTAGCCCTTATCCGGGAGTATCAGGCAGGTGGCCATCTGGTCGCCATGACAGGAGATGGAACAAACGATGCTCCCGCACTGGCCCAGGCAGATGTTGCCGTTGCCATGAATACGGGCACACAGGCGGCGAAGGAAGCCGGAAACATGGTTGACTTAGACTCCAGTCCCACAAAGCTGATTGACATCGTCCGGATAGGAAAACAGCTGTTAATGACCAGAGGTTCACTGACCACATTCAGTGTGGCAAACGATGTGGCAAAGTATTTTGCTATTATACCGGTGCTGTTTTTCGGTATCTATCCTAAGCTTTCAACCCTTAATTTTATGGGACTGACCAGTGCTTCCAGTGCCATGCTCTCAGCCATTATTTATAACGCTGTCATTATCATAGCGCTCATTCCCCTGGCATTAAAGGGAGTCAAATACCGTGAACTGCCAGCCGGTAAGCTGCTAAAAAGAAACTTATTGATCTATGGACTGGGGGGAATCACGGCTCCATTTCTGGCTATTAAGATAATTGATATGCTGTTGACGGCCAGTGGGCTGGTATAAGGAGGTGTGTACCTATGAAATTAAAAAAAGAATTAAGACCAGCACTCATTTGCTTTGGCATTATGACGGTTCTTTGCGGTGCTCTATATACGGCAGCCATAACAGGGATTTCCCAGCTTGTGTTTAAGGACCAGGCAAATGGAAGTATCGTTGCCGTGCATCAAAAAAACGGTACAAAAATAGAAATGGGTTCCAGACTCCTTGCCCAAAGCTTCACAAAGCCGGAATATCTGGTGGGAAGGCCAGCAGGGGTCTCCAATCTTTCTCCAGTCAGCAAGGAGGAGAAAACGCTGGTGCAGGAACGGATAGACTGGTGGCATACATTGGATCCAGAGAATGAAAAGGAGATACCAATGGATCTGGTCACTGGTTCGGGAAGCGGCGTTGACCCTCACATCACACCCCAGGCAGCTGAGTATCAGGTAACGCGGATTGCAAAGGCCAGAGGGATGACAGAAGAGGAAGTGCGCCATATGATTAATAAATATACAAGTGGCCGGCTGCTGGGATTTATGGGGGAGCCTTCTGTTGATGTATTCATGGTAAATTTAGCGCTGGATGGGTTGATATAATCAAAAAAAGTGGTATGATTCATGGATAAAGGTGGTGATGCAGGAATGGATCTGATGGACCAGAGGCCGGATCCCGATGAAATTTTAGAGACGATCAAAGCCGGAGAGTCAAAGCCGGCAGGCAAACTTAAAATTTTTTTTGGGTACGCGGCTGGTGTTGGAAAAACGTATGCCATGCTGGATGCGGCGCAGGAGCTTTATAGAAGCGGCGTGGATGTTCTGGTTGGCTATATTGAGCCTCATACACGCCCGGAAACCATGGAAAAGCTGAAAGGACTCCCCATCCTCCCTCCCAAAACAGTATCATACCGGAAGATAGAGTTAAAAGAATTCGACTTGGACGAAGCCCTAAGGCGAAAGCCGGAGCTGATTTTAGTGGATGAACTGGCCCACACCAATGGGGAAGGCGGAAGAAATAAAAAAAGGTATCAGGATATTGAGGAGCTGCTGGCAGCAGGCATCGATGTTTACACCACGGTAAATGTCCAGCATATGGAAAGTCTGAATGATGTCATAGAGAACATCACAACAATCAGGGTTCAGGAAACCGTACCGGATTACATTTTTGACCGGGCAGAGGAAATCAAGCTGGTGGATCTTGAGCCGGAAGAGCTTCTGCGCCGTTTGGAAGGCGGTAAGGTCTACGGTCCTGACCGTGCCAGGCTGGCTATGCAGAACTTTTTCAGTCGGGAAAATTTAAGACTTTTGCGGGAAATTGCTCTTAGATGCACGGCTGATAAGATAAGTCTGGAAAATCAAAACCAGCGCACCTTATCCGATAAGCTGGCTAATACAAAGATGCTGGTCTGCATCGGTCCCTCACCCTCCTCTGCCAAATGTATCCGCTGGACCGCCAGGGCAGCGGAAGCATTTCATGCAAGCTGGAGTGCTCTTTATGTGGAAGATACCAAAAGAGAAGGGGTCACAAAGCAGCAGCAAAAGACCATTCAGGAGAATATAGAGCTGGCAGAAAAGCTGGGAGCTGAAATCGTAAACCTGACCGGTCATGACCTTTCAATTGTCATATCGGAATATGCAAAGCTATCTGGAATTACAAATATAGTGGTGGGTAAGAGCCGGAACCGAAAGACACTGAAAAGTCTGTTTGAAGAGGATTTAGAAGATAAGCTGATTTCCCTTTTGCCAGCCATAGAGGTCCATATCATCCCTGGAACTGTGGGAAAACGGAGCTATCGAAAACCACGTAAAAGTTTAAATGTGGAAATGCCCCATCTATCCTTAGGAGATTCCATGAAATCCCTTGCTATCTTGGTGGCAGCTACCTTACTGTCCTTTGGATTTCATGGTCTGGATGTTATGAACCAGAACATTATTATGGTTTATATTTTTTCTGTTTTACTGATTTCGAGGGTCACAGAAGGGTATGTATATGGAATTGCCTCCTCCGTCATCAGCGTCCTGACCTTTAATTTCTTTTTTACAGAGCCTTATTTTACTCTGGATGCCATACAAACCGGCTATCCGCTGACCTTTCTTATTATGCTTTTGGTGGCACTGATTACAAGTGCCATGACGGTAAGGATTAAAGCGGAAGCAAGACTTGCGGTAAAAAGGGAGCACCGGACGGAGGTGCTTTATGAGATCAACAAAAAGCTTTTGGCAGCCAGAGGACTTGAAACTATTGTATCATTGACCAATGACTACATCACCAGGCTGTTTGACCGATCCATTGTGTTCTTTCCTTTGGATCCGGTACAGGGGGAAGATGGAATAGTCATGCAGGCGTTTGACGACGTGGATGCTTCTGTTTTGAATTCTCCGGATGAAAAGGCAGTGGCACACTGGGTATTTCTCAATCAGAAGCGGGCCGGGGCAGGAACGGATACTTTAATGGGAGCTGCCGCTTTCTATATGCCAGTGGTTTCCCAGGGGAAGGTTCTTGCTGTTTGGGGAATCTCCTGTAAAAAGGGAAAGTTAGATCACGATACCCGTCTGTTCCTGCGGATGATCGCATCTCAGGCAGCCATGGCTCTGGAGCGGCAAAAGCTTTCTGATGAGCAGAACCGCATTGTGGTGGAGTCAGAAAAGGAGAGAATGAGGAGCACGCTTTTGCGGGCCATTTCTCACGATCTGCGCACCCCCCTTGCAGGGATATTAGGCTCCAGCTCTGCCATTTTGGAAAACAGAAAAGCGCTTGACGAGGCGACAAGAGATAGCCTTATTGCCAATATACAGGAAGAATCCCAATGGCTGATCCGCATGGTGGAAAATCTTCTTTCGGTTACAAGAATTAACGAAAACGCATCTAATTTAGTAACCAAACCGGAAGCAGCGGAGGAGGTAGTGGGAGAGGCAGTAAGCAGAATCAAGCACAGGTTTCCCCAACGGGAAATCATGGTGTATGTACCAGAGGAGTACCTGGAGGTTCCCATGGATGGCACGCTGATTGTACAGGTACTCATCAATCTTTTGGAAAATGGGATCAAGTATTCACCAGAGGATACCCCTGTGGAGCTCCACTTAAAAAGGAATGGAGATTGGGCTGAATTTATGGTCATGGATCGGGGAAAGGGGATTTCCCAGGAGGAATTTCCTTATCTTTTTACCGGAAATAAGCCGGCAGAACATAGAAGCTCTGATTCAGCCAGAGGCCTTGGAATCGGATTGTCTATCTGCAAGACCATTATAAACGCCCATGGAGGCGAATTAATGGCTGAAAACAGGGAGGGCAAAGGAGCCGTATTTCGCCTTACCCTGCCATTGAAAGGAAGTGAATAAAATGGATACCAAACCAACGGTCTTAATCATCGAAGATGAGGATGCCATCTGCAATTTCATCTCAGCAGTATTAACTTCTAACGATTATCAGGTCATAAAAGCCAAAACAGGAAAGGAAGGACTTTCCATGTTCACCTCTCACATCCCTGATATCATTCTTTTGGACCTTGGTCTTCCTGATATGGACGGGGTGGAGATACTGAAAAAAATCCGAAGCTGGTCAAAGGTACCTATCATTGTAGTATCAGCCAGAGGCCATGAACGGGAGAAAGTAGCAGCTCTTGATCTTGGGGCAGATGATTATATCGTAAAGCCCTTTGGCACACCAGAGCTTCTTGCCCGGATTCGAACAGCCATCCGCCACAGCGCAGAGGCAGCTGGCGCGGGAGGTCATGAAGCAGATAAATTCATGGTAGGGAATCTGGAAATTAATTATGGAAAGCGAATCGTCATAAAGGATGGAGAGCGGGTTCATTTAACGCCCATTGAATACAAGATTATGGTGCTTCTTTCCAAAAATGCAGGCAAAGTATTGACTCATGATTTTATCATTCGGGAAATATGGGGGCTTTATACGGATGAGAGCCATACCTTGCGGGTGAATATGGCCAACATTCGAAGAAAAATAGAAATTAATCCTGGGAATCCCCAATATATCCTCACTGAGATGGGGGTCGGATACCGGATGGTGGAAGAGCTTGGAGAGGCATAAATAAATTTATGTAACAGGAAAAGGACGCATTGCATACTGGTTGTAAAGCCAGTCTTGCAACGCGTTCTTTTTATTTATTTCTCAGTTTTTATTTTTTCGCCTTCACCAGATACTGATAAGCGGTAAATGCGTCTGTCTGACTGGTACTGAGAGCGCAAAGCTTCTCAATCAGGCGCAGCTGATCATCACTGACCCAGACTCTGGTGTTGCCAACATCAAGGATCTCATATCCTGCCCGTGAGAACATTTTGATGATTTCTGCCTTTGTAAAGAAACGAAGGTGGGTCCGGTCCAAAATTCCGCTGTCCTGATAGGTAAAGGCACCATTTAACAGATCGCCGATAACCGAAATGTGCATGATATTTGGAATGCTTGCAAGAATCATACCACCTGGCTTTAAATAACGTTTCATATTTACCAGCACAGCCTCAGGCTGGTTTAAGTGCTCCAGTACATCACCAAATATAATATAGTCAAAATATTCCCCTGGATAATCCAGGTCCTGTTCTACGTTGCCCTGAGTTACGGGAAACAGCTTGGAAGCAATGCTCCATGAGCCGGGATCCAGCTCAATGCCGTGAAGCTCTGCCAGTGGGTATTTATTCTTTATGGCTAGCAGAGAAGCTCCACAGGCACAGCCTACATCTAAGACTCTTAGTGGGGTATCGGCTGGATCTGTAATGAGGGCCAGGATATCCGGACGGCTGAACATGGAATAATTAAGGCGCACGTTCCATCTATCATAAAAATGGTTGAAATCCAGGAGTCTGGCTGGATTATTCTGATTCTGTACAATGGTATAGACATAGCCGTGGTGGCAGATAAAGGTCAGCTTTTTTAAGGAAATAAGCTGGAAGCTTAAATCCTTTTCCGCTACCTCTAAGGTCAGGAAGGATGGATGGAAGCCTTTGACTTCATCCCAGCATTTTCTGTTTACCAGAATGCTGCCGCAGGAGGGGACAAGAGCCGGAGCCATATTATCATCTCCAGGCAGGTTATGTTCAATCGCATAACCATCAGCCCGGCGAATGGGAGTTTCAAATTCTGTCAGTCCGTAGGCAGGTCCGTTGGTGACTGCATTGACAGCGCCAATTTCGTCATCTCTGTAAAGAGACATGCGAAGGAGGAACAGGGCATGGGCAAGGAGAGCAGAGCCTTTATCTAAAATCATAAGATCATCTGCTTCTCCTGTCAGCTTCACAGCCTTTTCATAGGCATTATGAAGGGTAAGTCCCTTGACAGAAAGTACCGTAATCTCTTTTTCACCAAGCAGCCAGTCAGTAACTTCCTTTGATTCCTCCCAGTCAAGAATTACAACGTGATTGGAATCTTCCTTAAGGGCCAGTGTGGCAGCTAAAATAGCTTTCATTTGTGCCAGTTCCGGTACGGATGGAAGGAGGAGAGATACCTGGGGGGTATCCTCCGGTGAATCCTTTTTCATAGCTTCAATGATGCTTGAAAGCCTGGAAGCTTCTTCTTTATCCTCACAAAGATAAAAACTGTGGACAAAGCAAAAATACGCCCGTTTTAAATTCCCTTCCTTTTTATAGTATTCTCCTAATTTATCATAAATCTTAAAATTCCGGCTGTCCTTTCCGGCTTCTTCCAAAAGCGCTTTCAATTCATGTAAGGCTTCCACCTGATCGTTCATAATATCTCCTTTTAAGCTTTTTATTTCATTATATTCCTTAAGTACATGCTGATGTGCTACTGACAATTTTTCTATTCTTATATAGTTGACATATCAACTAAAAAGGACTATAATATCCAACGAATGAATATGGGGAATATCAGGAAAAAGGAGAGAGAATGAAAGAAGAATATAGAAAGCTCAGTAAGTATACGGGAGGTATTTATCGTTGTACCCTGTCTTATACCAATGAAGTATTAAAACCATACGGATTATGCGGCGGAAGCGGTTCCTTTTTGCTGGCGTTAGCTCTTAAAGATGGAATCAACCAAAACCAGCTGAGCAAGGAATTAAACGTGGATAAAGCGATGTCAGCCAGAGAGGTAAAAAAACTGATCCAAATGGGATATGTGAAAAAAGAGACAGACCATAAGGATACAAGAGCGTATAAGCTTTATCTGACGGAAGAGGGAAAATCCATGATTCCAGCCATCAAAAAGGAAATGACTCTCTGGAACGATGCCATTACAAAAGGGCTTGATGAGAAGGAAAAGGAAGAACTGATGAGGATGCTTGATGTGGTTTTAAAAGAAGCAAGACATCTTCGAAGGATTCAAAAAGATGAGGAATAAAAGGGGAAGAAAGAAGAGAGAATTTATTATATGAATCTAGAAACGGAGATATCAATGGAACAAACAAATGAAAAAGTATACAAAAACCGTATGCTTATTTTAATTAATGTAGTGTTGCTCACCCTTATGGCTACTCTGGACAGCAGCATCGTAAACGTGGCCCTTCCCCAGATGTCAGAGCTTTTACACGTAAGCTCAGAGGCAATTTCCTGGGTAGTAACGATTTATCTTCTGGTGGTGGTCGGAACCATTTTAATTTTTGGCCGTTTGGGCGATATTATAGGAAAGACACGGATTTTCTTATACGGAGTTTTAGTTTTTACTGCTGGATCATTGCTTTGCGGGATATCCCATAGCTTTTTACAGCTCATTATTTCCCGGGGAATCCAGGCTCTTGGAGCAGCGGCAGCTATGGGCACCAATCAGGGAATCATCACCCAGGTCTTTCCAGCAAATGAGAGGGGAAAAGCCCTTGGAATCTCAGGTACTGCGGTAGCGCTTGGGTCCATGGCAGGTCCACCCCTGGGCGGTTTTATTATACATTCTTTTGCCTGGGAATATATATTTTTAATTAATGTACCAATTGGAATCTTGGTTTATTTTTTAGGAATAAGGATTCTTCCCAAATCAAAAAAAGCATCGCAACAGCCCTTTGATAGAAAAGGAAGTGTTTTATTTTTATTTTCCGTGGTCACTTTGTTTTTATCACTGACATTGGGAAAGAACTACGGATACGCAAGCCCGCTGATTGTGGGAGGATTCCTTTTCTTTTTTATTTCCTTCCTTTTGTTTCTTTATCTGGAGAGCCGGACAGAAGTACCCCTTTTGCCTCTCAGTCTGTTTCGAAACAGCCTGTTTTCCATCAGCATATTATGCGCCTTTTTATCCTTTGTGGCGCTCAGTAGCTCTTCCATCATCCTGCCCTTTTATCTTCAGGATACCCTTAAATATTCTCCTGCGTTTACAGGAATCATACTTATGGTATCTCCGGTAATTCTGGCAGTAGTAGCTCCAGTCAGCGGGTATTTATCTGATAAGATAGGTTCGGAGATTCTTACCTTTGCAGGACTTTGCTTGTCAGGAGTGGGACTTTGTCTTATGGCCACCTTAACGGAAACTTCAGAAATCAAGGTTTTGGTGGTTTATCTGGCAATCATGTCAGTAGGAAACGGATTATTTCAATCTCCCAACAATTCTATTACAATGTCTACGGCTCCGAAAAATATGCTGGGAATCTGCGGTAGTGTCAATGCATTGATTCGGAATCTGGGTATTATCAGCGGAGTGTCCTTTGCTGTTATTATTCTCTACAGCCAGATGAGTCAGAAGGTCGGTTATAATGTATCAGATTATATCAGGGGACGTGACGATGTATTTATTTATGGAATGAGGACCGTCTATCTGATTGCCGCAGCGATTTGCGGAATGGGTGCTTGTTTAACCGCAGTGAGACTGTACGGTCAGAAGCGAAAGAAACAGTCCTATCATAATGTGGAAACGAGTTAGAGCGTAAAAATAGTATCTTAAAGGGCATGTAACGATGTGGCCCCAATGATTCAGACAAAATAGCGTAGTAGTTTTCAGCTGCTACGCTATTTTGATGCAAGAAACCATTTATTACTCACTTACATTGAGCGTAATGGGTACAGGTGCTAAACACATAATTAGTAAAAAAAATAAAATTTTACTTGGATGAGTAACAACTTCATGATAAAATGAAGTTGTTACTTTTGGCTTGAAACAAGAAGGAGGTTACATGAATCTGAGAAAAAAAATAATATTATTCTTAGTATTAACATCAATTTCGATTCTTTTCACCGGCTGCAAAAAGGAGGAAACAGACAGTTTAAAGCGCGTTGAGCAAGCAGGTACATTAACGGTTGTAGGAAGTGGAGGTTACCCCCCATTTAACTATATGGAAGATGGTAAAGTTGTCGGATTTGACGTTGATACAGGGGAAGAAATAGCAAAGCGTTTAGGGGTTGGACTTAACTATGTCACATCTGATTGGGATGGCCTGACGGAAGGGTTAAGGAACAAGCGATATGATGCTGTCTTAGGTAGTATGGCTATAACAGATGAGCGCCTTAAAGTTGTAGATTTTACAAATCCTTATTATTATTCAGGTGCACAATTATTTGTAAATAAAGATTCAGAAATTACTGAAGTGAATCAATTGAGCGGAAAAAAAATTGCTGTAACGACAGGAACGAATTTTGTTTTAGATGCAGAAAAATTAGGAGCAGAAGTAAGCTTTTATCAAGATGATAATGCGACACTTTTGGAGTTGATCAATGGGCGGGTTGATGGTGTGATTACAGACCGATTGGTAGGCTTGTCTGCAATGGAGGATATTGCAGGCGGTGAAAATCTGATTCTTATCGGAGAACTATTAAGGCTTGAAAATATGGGGATCGCAATCAACAAGGATGATAAGGAACTACTAGAAAAAATAAATAAAATAATACAAGAAATGCATGAGGATGGTACATTAACTAAGATCAGTGAAAAATGGCTGGGTGGCGTGGATATCACGGTGAAATAGTTTTTAGATTTACATATAAAGGAGGAAAAGTATGAGCATTTGGGACTTTTCAGTTATTCCAAACTATTTTATGTCATTTTTAGATGCAGCAAAGATGACGGTATTGGTAACGGTATTCGGTATCCTTATTGGTATTATATTTGGACTTATTCTTGCACTGATGCGTATATCCAATTACAGGATTTTAAGCATTCCTGCACGGGTATATATATGGATTGTTCGGGGGACTCCATTGCTGTTACAGTTACTATTGATTTATTTTGGTCTCGTTAATATCGTTCGTATTGGTAATCTACCCTCCGCTTTTTTAGCACTTGGACTTCATAATGCGGCGTACATCGCAGAAATATTCAGAGGGTCGATACAGGGAATTGCCAGAGGACAGCGGGAAGCAGGTCTTTCTTTGGGGATGACAGAGGGGAAGGTAATGCGCCGTATCGTATTACCGCAGGCATTCAAACGTGCAGTCCCCTCATTAAGCAATCAGTTGATCATAGCCCTAAAGGATTCCTCTTTAGCGAGTGCTGTTGCCATACCGGAGCTATTGCTATATGCAAGACAGCTTGGTTCCTCTACGTTCCGATTAATGGAAATGTTAAGCATAGCAGCTATTTACTATTTGATTATGACCTCAGTATTAACGATATTAGCTAATGGAATTGAGAAACGATTAAATGTCAGTGATTTTAAAGTATTGGAGTGATCATCCTATGATAAATATAAGAGGACTTAATAAATGGTTTGGAAAGCATCAAGTATTGCATGATATCGAATTCCATGTAGACAAGAATGAAGTAGTTGTTATTATTGGTTCAAGTGGGTCAGGGAAGAGTACGTTACTTCGATGTATTAATTTTTTTGAAATAGCCCAGGAGGGAATGATTCAGATTGATGGGAAAACAATAACCTCAAAAACGAAGAATTTACACCTGATTAGACAAGAAGTAGGCATGGTGTTTCAGCATTTTAATCTTTTTCCACACAAAACTGTATTAGAAAATGTGATGGAAGGCTTAACACAAGTTAAGAAAGTTCCGCTTAAAATGGCAAAGGAAGAAGGACTTTCATTGTTAGATAAAGTAAATATGCAAGACAAGGCGGATACATATCCAGCCATGATATCAGGCGGACAAAAACAACGTGTCGCTATTGCACGTGCATTAGCTATGAATCCTAAGATTATGTTATTTGACGAACCTACATCAGCCTTAGACCCGGAACTGGTTGGTGAAGTTTTAAAGGTTATGAAAAACCTTGCAGATGATGGTATGACCATGGTTGTAGTTACACATGAGATGGGGTTTGCAAAGGAAGTTGCTGACAGAATCGTTTACATGGATGAAGGCAAAATTGTCGAGGAAGGAACACCGGAGGAAATATTTGAACGTCCTTTAAATGAGAGAACGAAAGAGTTTATATCACAGATTTTATAGAATTGCCTGAATTAATATACTTAACTAATAGATTGGCTTTATCTGGAGGTGTTTATGAAAAGAAATTTTAAAAATATAGAATTATGGAAGGATGTAACGCAAGAACAGTGGAACAGTTGGCAATGGCAGATATCGAATAGAATTACCACGGTGGATGAACTGGAGAAAGTTATAAATCTTACGGATGATGAAAAGTATGGAATAATAACCAGCCTTAAGAAATTAAAAATGGCTATCACTCCTTATTACGCAACGCTAATTAATCCGGATGACTATAATTGCCCAATTAGAAGGCAAGCGATTCCAACAGTTCATGAATCAGAGATATCAGATTGTGAAAGCTGCGACCCCTTACATGAAACCCTTGACTCTCCAGTTTGTGGACTTACACACAGATATCCGGATCGGGTGCTTTTTCTTATTACCGAACAATGTTCTATGTATTGCAGACATTGTACAAGGAGACGCTTTGCAGGACAGGAAGATAATTCCTTGTCAAGAAGATCTATTTTAAAAGCCATTCAATATATAAAAGTCCATACTGAAGTGAGAGATGTTTTATTATCTGGCGGTGATGCATTGTGCGTTTCAGATGAAAAACTTGAATTTATTTTGAAAGAATTAAGAGCAATACCCCATGTTGAAATCATTAGAATTGGAACTCGCGTTCCAGTTGTTATGCCGCAGCGAGTAACAGAAACTCTATGCAGCATGATTAAAAAATATCATCCTGTTTGGATTAATACCCATTTCAATCATCCATATGAAATAACACAAGAATCAAAACTTGCATGCAAAATGCTTGCTGATGCAGGAATCCCACTAGGTAACCAGTCTGTATTATTAAAGAATATAAATGACTGTCCATCTATTATGAAGTCACTTGTGCAGCAATTGGTAGTTAATCGGGTAAGACCTTATTACATATATCAATGTGATCTGTCTGAGGGCATTGAACATTTTCGTACACCAGTAGCGGCGGGAATTGAGATCATAGAGTTATTACGTGGCCATACTTCAGGATTTGCAGTGCCAACCTTTGTAATAGATGCACCAGGGGGCGGTGGTAAGATACCAGTTAATCCGCAATATGTGATATCTCAATCGCCGGAAAAAGTAATTCTAAGAAACTATGAAGGTGTTATATGTACGTATACGGAACCGGTGGATAAAACCCATACATGTAAGCAGTGTGGTATTTGTGATAAATACAAAAAAGATGAATATAAGGGGGTGGAGAAACTCTTAAAAAATGAGTGTACTTGCCTGATACCAGCGAGCAATGTACGAATAGACAGGAGAGCAAGATATCATGAAAAAATTTCAATGTGATGCTGAAAATGATTGTAAAATTACAATAGATACAATAAAAATATATCTGGACAACATGAATAAACGCGTGAAAATACTTGATTCCAGTAACATATCGGTTCAGGCCTTAGAAAAAATAATAGACGTTGCAACGGTAAATCAGGCGGGTAAAATAATAGTTAATACCGATATATCTAATTTGAAGATATTTACTGAGGCAGGATTTAATATCGAAGGAAAGATAGCTGGATTTTTCAAGGGAAAAGATGCATATTGTTTGTCCTATTTTATAGACAGCAAAAGAAAAATTGCTGCTAATTCTGTAGAGAAAGATATGTTGGTCAGGCAGTGCATAAAGAAACATGGAAAATATATTGCCGGTGGCAGTAACACTCTGCCATATAGCATTAGAACCGCGACACAAAGAGATATAAGAGAAATCGCTGCTTTGTTTTCAGCCGTGTTTTCGACATATCCTACCCCTGTATATGACGAGGATTATCTAAGTCAAACAATGAATAGAAACGTATTGTATAAGATTGCTGAATTAGAGGGAAAGATAATTGGGATCGCTTCAGCGGATATGGACATAGTGAATCTGAATGCTGAAATGACGGATTGCGCCACCTATGCAGAATACAGGGGAAAAGGGGTTCTGTCCAATATTATAAATGAGTTGGAATCAGAGCTTTTAAACAGGAACTTTATTACTTTATATAGTCTGTCCAGAGCTATAAATACTGGCATTAATATGGTGTTATGTAAACACGAATACATATATGCAGGCAGGTTAATAAATAATTGTAATATATGCGGTGCATTTGAAGATATGAATATCTGGACAAAAAATATTCATCCTATTAATTAAATATCAACAATGCATTGCAGCTATCAAACGTCGTTGAAAAATAATTAAGGATGAGGCAGAAAAGGAGCACAGTATTTCTTTGTCATAAAAAACCGTCCCCCAAACGTCAGATGTTATGTTCTGTTGTTTGGAGGACGGTTTAAAGGCCGCCTTCTTCTTATCAAGCTTATTCGCTTACTGCCAGCCGCTTTACCTGGGTGATTGCCTTAAATACAGGAGGCATATAAAGAATAATAACGGTTACAATTAACTCTGGGAGAATGTAAGTGGCGTTATATACCAGGGTATAAATCATGGAATTGGTACCTTCCGGTGCATAAGAAGCAAAAAATATGTAACCGGAGATTACATGAAAGAGATATCGTCCTATAACGCCTGTGATATATCCAGCCACCAGTCCATGCTTTTTATTGCGAAACAAGCCAGACAGTCCAAGGGCACCGAATGCCAGAGGATAATCAAGGAGCACCTGAATGGGAGCGAATATATATGGATTCATGATAAACTGCAAAATTCCATAAGCAACCCCAGTCATGATTCCTGTTCTTAATCCGAAGACATAGCCAATGAGGCAGATAAACAGCATGGAAAACAGGGTGATGGAGCCTCCAAATGGAAGTGAGGCAAACTTAATAAAGGAAGTCACAAGAGAAAGAGCCATGGCGCCTGCACAGTAAACCATACGCTGGGTCTTTACATGAGGCGTTGTATCCTGGGACTTTGAAAAGAACTGAAAACCAAAAAAGACTGCTGCTAACAACAGGATCACAGCTGTATATCCTGCCGTGGTCAGCATATATTCCGCATTCTCAGCGGAGTAATTCAGAAAAAAAGACATAAAAATACCTCCTTTTATATGCGCAGGAGGGGACTACTGATGCTTCCTTACGCCGGTATTAACCGGTTCAAGTAGTGAGGGTTAGGTAACGACCAATCTCAGCCTGAGGCTCCCCTAGCGTGTGAACATTTATTTGTTGCTGTGAGTATAACGCAATTGGTATCCCTTGTCAAGTTGTGTCAAATGATAATATTTGCATAAAAAAGCAAATAAGGCACAACCTAGTATATAGCAGAAAAAGAAAACAGGAACAAAGGAGGTTATTTATGACAGGCTTTATAATCGCCCTTATTTCAGGGGCACTTATGAGCATCCAGGGAGTCTTAAATACAGGAGTGACCAAGCAGACCAGCATGTGGGTGTCTACAGGCTGGGTGCAGCTCACTGCATTTTTGACCTGTCTGGTGTTATGGTATTTTTCAGGCCGGGAGAATGTTACAGACCTTCTTAATGTGCATCCAAAATACATGCTCGTGGGAGGTATCATCGGCGCGTTCATCACCTATACGGTCGTTCGAAGCATGAGTACCTTAGGACCTGCCAAAGCAGCCCTTGTTATTGTGGTATCCCAGATCATCGTGGCTTATGGCGTTGAGCTTTTCGGTCTCTTTGGTGTGGAAAAGGTAGGATTTGAGTGGAAAAAGCTGATCGGTGCCGTAGTGGCTATCATCGGAATCATGATATTTAATTAATTTGGAAATAGTGCTTGTATTTACGTATTTCTTTCGGTAGAATAATAACATAGGCTGAAGATGGTATCCTTTTTATCCAAATTTTGTAACAGGAGGGATATCATGAAATATAAGAAAGCGAAATTAATTTTACTCGTTTTATGTATTTTAATTTCAGGCATATGCTATACCGTAAGCAGGTTTTCCTATCAGCGGACAGATAGTACCAAATTATCACCGTCAACAAAAGAGATGGAAGAAACCTCAGGCACTGTTTCCCAGGAAAAGATATCAGAAGAATCTAAGGGCAGCAGTTTCTCAGATGCATTGGCTGAGGGGAGTCTGCCCTGCTATATACATATCTGCGGAGAGGTGGTTTTTCCTGGCGTGTACCAGCTTTCAGAGGAAAGCAGAGTATTTGAGGCCGTGGAAAAGGCTGGAGGCTTCACCCCCCAGGCAGCACCGGAGCATTTGAATATGGCAGAACGGATCAGAGACGGCATGAAGATTGTGGTCTTAAGCAGAGAAGAAGCAGTGACCGCTGGAAATCCGAATTCAGGAGAAACCGGAAAGAAAGATTCCAAGCTTAATATAAACACTGCCTCAAAGGAAGAACTGATGACTTTAAGAGGTGTCGGAGAAGCCAAAGCGGGTGACATCATAAAGTACCGGGACAGCCACGGTGGATTTAAACGGATCGAGGATATTATGAATATATCCGGGATCAAGGATGCAGCATTTCAAAAGATAAAAGACGATATAACGGTTTAAGATAGAAGACAGAGGTGTGAGATGGCAAGTGTTTTAGTAGTGGATGATGAAAAATTAATTGTGAAGGGCATGAGATTCAGCCTGGAGCAGGATGGCATGGACGTCGATTGTGCGTATGACGGAGAGGAAGCCATCAGTCTGGCAAAACAGAAGGAGTACGACGTGGTCTTACTTGATGTCATGCTTCCGAAGTTTGATGGTTATGAGGTCTGCCAGGCAATCAGAGAGTTTTCCGAGATGCCCATAATTATGCTGACAGCAAAGGGCAACGATATGGATAAGATTCTTGGACTGGAGTACGGGGCTGATGATTATATTACGAAACCTTTTAATATTCTGGAAGTAAAGGCAAGAATCAAGGCAATCATGCGCCGGAATGCCAAAAAGGGCAGACGGGATCGTCAGGATGAAGGACGTCTTGTTACCGCAGGAGATTTAAAGCTGGACCGTGACAGCAGACGTGTTTTTATTGGCGATAAGGAGATTAATCTGACCGCCAAGGAATTTGATCTGTTAGAGCTTTTGACCTGCAATCCTGGAAAGGTCTACAGCAGGGAACAGCTTCTTACGTTTGTTTGGGGGAATAAGGCCATGGACACCGGAGATGTCCGTACCGTTGACGTTCATGTGCGCCGTCTAAGAGAGAAGATAGAGCCTAGCCCAAGCGATCCGAAATATGTGCATACCAAATGGGGCGTTGGTTATTATTTCCGCGTCTAGGGTAGAATAATAAGACGGATTTCCTGCCGCATACCGGGGAAATCCGTCTTTTCCAAATCATGGGAAAAGATAACAATATTATATACCGTCCATATGGAACGAGAAGAGAGGCACAGACTGGATGAAGCGAAGTCCCCAGGGAGAGAGATGGAGAAGACTTGATAATACGGCAAAGATATTTCCCGTTATAGCAAGCAAAAGTTTAAGCAGTGTGTTTCGCATTTCAGCTACATTAAAAGAAGAGATAGATCCAGGAACCCTCCAGACAGCCTTAGAAGAGGTCCTTCCTGAGTTTGAGGGATTTTCTGTCAGGCTGGGAAGAGGATTTTTCTGGTATTATTTTGAACATAACAAGAGGATGCCTGTCATCGAAAGGGAGACCACCTATCCCTGTAAATACATTGATCCAAGGAGCAGCCACCAGTTTTTATTCCGGGTCAGTTATTATGACAGACGGATTAATCTGGAGGTTTTTCATGCAGTTACAGACGGACTGGGAGCCGTGAACTTTTTAAAGGCCTTAGTCTACCGGTATCTGGATTTAAAGAAGGGCTGGAAATCAGAGCATAACTTTTCCCAGAAGATATCCCCGGATATCTCCATGAATGTGGAGGACAGCTATGTCAGAAACTACAAAAAGACGGAAAAACGCAAATACAGCTCAAAAAGTGCTTATCATATAAAAGGAGAGCCCCTTCCTCTTGATGAAGAAAATATCCTTCATGGCTATATGGGATTAAAGGAGCTTAAAGAGGCCGGAAAGCGTTACAATGTCAGTATTACCAAGTTTCTTACGGCAGCTCTCATCTGGTCTATCTATGAAGAATTTCTGGAGAAAAAAGCGAGTCATGCTCCCATTGGAATCAGCATTCCCATTAATCTTAGAACCTTTTTCGATTCCAAGACCATGGCGAATTTTTTTGCAGTTACCCTGATTGAGTATCTATCAGACGGAAAAGACCATACCTTTCCGGAGATATTAAAAACGGTCAGCTCTCAGATGGATCATAACATTACAAAGGAAAGGATGGAGGAAGTTATCTCCTATAATGTTTCCAATGAGAAAAAATGGTATCTGCGGGTTGTTCCCCTCTTCGTGAAATGGGGAGCCATTAACTACGTGTTCCGGAAAAATGATAAAGCCTATACCATGACCCTGTCAAATATCGGGCCTATTGATGTGCTGGAAGAATACAGGGAAGACGTAGAACGGTTTCATATGCTGATTGGAGTCTCCAACCGGCAGCCGGTAAAATGCGCCGTCTGTTCCTATGGAGGTGAGGTAGTGGTCACTTTTACCTCTGTGTTCCAGGATACCAGACTCCAGGACCGCTTCTTTGACTTTTTACAGTCAGAAGGCGTACCGGTAAAAACGGAAAGCAACGGTGTTCCCGAAAAGCGGGATGATAAGGGAATGTATCCCCAGATTCGTTACGATCAGGAAAAGATGAAGCAGATTGCCAATGTTTTCTATGGTCTGATGATTTTTATGTCATTTATTCTGGGAATCATTAATTATGCCACTTATTCTGGTTCCATGTGGTCTGTCATTGCCATAGGCCTGATGGCTTATGCGGTGATTACGGTTCGATATTCCTTATTGCACCATTCCAATCTGGGTGCTAAGCTTCTGATGCAGACAGCGGCGGCAGAAGCGTTGTGGGTGGCCATCGATTATTCCAACGGCTACAGCGGCTGGTCTGTGAATTACGGAATTCCCAGTACCATTCTGTTTGCAGATTTATCCGTAGTTTTCCTGATTCTGGTAAACCGAATGAACTGGCAAAGCTATTTCATGTATCAGATTGCTATCACCGTATTCAGCTTTATCCCTTTGATCTTTTGGGCAGCGGGCCTGATTACCAGACCGCCCCTTACCATAGTCGCTGTCACATTGACGGTTATACTCCTTGCTGTCACCATTTTACTTGGTGACCGGAGCGTGAAAAATGAATTAAAGCGGCGGTTTCATATATAAGGGCAGAAAGGAGCTTTCATAGCTTTGAGAAGAAAAAATGTAAGCGTAAGAGGAAATCTGGTGAGAGAAATGATGCAAAACGTTATGGAAACATCCTTAAAAGAGCCCATACAGACCGGGGAATTAAGACGCAATCCCGTAGAACCTGCCTGGGTCTGTCCGGCTGGCTATGAATATGAAATCATAGAAAATGAGAATTCCAAAATGGAATATTTAAGGCCAGTAGGTGTCTTTACCGGCCGTGTCATCTTACAGCTTCACGGCGGCGGTTACATTGGTCCCATGAAGAACATTTACCGGAGATTTGCCGTCCGTTATTCCAAAATCAGCTATGGAGGGGATGTACTGACTCCGGACTACCGGGTAGCACCGGAAAATCCTTATCCTGCCGCTCTTAAGGATGCCCTGTTTGCTTACCAATGGCTGATAGAGGAGAAAAAGTACGACCCTGCCAACATCGTAATTGCAGGAGATTCAGCGGGCGGCGGCTTAGGTCTTGCCCTTGGTCTTTATTTAAAGGATCACAATATGCCTCTCCCCGGCGGCTACATCGCCATGTCTGCCTGGACGGATTTAACAAACAGCGGAGAAAGCTATAAGACCAACTATGAGATAGACCCTCTGTTTGGAAATTCCACCAGAAACATGCTTTACGATTCTTCCTATGTGGGAGAAAACGACCCAGCTGATCCTTACATTTCCCCTCTGTTTGGCGAATTCAGCCAGTTTCCTCCTGTTCTTTTACAGGCTGGAAGCTATGAGGTCCTTTTAAGTGATACCCTTTCCATCGCAGAAAAGCTGAAAGCAGCAGGAGTCAAGCACCGCCTTTCCGTATACGATGGCATGTTCCATGTATTCCAGATGGGCCTTGACCTGATTCCAGAAAGCCGGGAAGCCTGGGAAGAAGCCGAGGAGTTTTTAAGAATCATATATCATATCAGCGTAAAACCGGATGGAAAAGTAGTCCGAAAGGTACAAAACGGAGAGAAAAAAACAGTAAGAGACGTAACAAAGCTTCTCATCGCCATGATGAAAAAGGAGCTTGATGGATAGGAGAGTTACATGAAGATAACTTTGGTCACAGTCGGAAAGATCAAGGAAAAGTTTTACACCGACGCCATTTCAGAATATACGAAGAGACTGAGCCGCTACTGCAAGCTGGATATCATTCAGCTGCCGGATGAAAAAACACCGGATCATGCCGGCGAGGTGCTGGAACGCCAGATTAAGGAAAAAGAAGGGGAGCGGATCCTTGGTTCAATCAAAGACGGCGCTTATGTGATCGCCCTTGCCATTGAAGGAGAGATGCTGGATTCCGTCAAGCTATCTGAGAAAATTGACTCTCTTGGAATCGGAGGAACCAGCCAGATTGTATTTGTCATCGGCGGTTCCCTTGGGCTGTCAGATGCGGTACTAAAGCGGGCTGATTATAAGCTTAGCTTTTCAAGGATGACATTTCCTCATCAGCTGATGCGGGTAATACTACTGGAACAGGTTTACCGCAGCTACCGGATTATTTGTGGGGAGCCTTATCATAAGTAAGGGTTAATTCTAAAGGAATATTTAATTGGCTATAAAAAAGTGATTGATATTATTTTAAGAACATGCGGAAGAGACATTTTAAGTAACATATGAGCATAGGGGGACTATTTTGTTAAATGAATTGGAGAAAAACGGATTATCTATAAATATTCTAAATGAAATTTCTTACAAAAGTTCTTTCGGTAAAAATTTAAAAAATAGTCTTAGAAAATTCAGTAAAGAAGAATTATTTGATGAAGTCAGAACTATGATTCGTTATTATACCGAGATAGAGACATTGGACGAAGTGGACCTGGATTATAGAATTAAAAGCTTGGATTCTTGCTTACGAAAGTATGATAAATATTATCCTGAAATGCAGGTGGAAAAGGTATTTAATGATATATTAGGCTTTAGAATGCTAGTAGATGATTATAACACTCTTATAAACAGTAATACTCCAGAGGGGGTAAGAATGGTATGTGGTAGAATATTAAATGAACATGATTTTGAGGAGGTGTTAAAGCATGTGCTATCTAGTAGCAAAGAAATTTGAAGAAAATGGTTGTATTGCAGTGAAAACCAGGCACGGAAAAGCACTGGCTGACTTCGCTGAAAATCTTCAACAGCAAATCGGACATAATGGCATACAACTAGTGACAATCAGTCGCCCTAGCGCATATGGCGAATACGAACCTTATGAAATTATAGGAAGTAAAGAAGAATTTCAGGAACGAGTTCTTAAAATGTAAACTTATTAATTATAGAAAGCTATACAGAAATGTATTTAATTAATACTCTGTACACCTTTTGTATTTAAAACCGTTTTTACACTTAGGTATGTTTAAGTAAGCACAAAAAAATAATCAAAGATACTGGCGAGCAGAACTTTCTAAAAAAGAGAGTCCTGCTCATTTTTTATGAGTTAGCTTTCCCACTCCCGTAACAACTCAATTCCCCCTAGAATATCCTAAAGTAATATGAATACAGGCCTTTTCGCGTCCAAAATCAATGGAACGTCTGCATAGCCTGAACAAACTGGTCAAGCACAATGCAAATATCCCTTATCTGGGATTCAAAGGGGAAGGAATATGGGAAAGAAATTAAATCTGTCACGAAAGCTGTCTTTCATTCTGGGAATCATTCTACTGGCCGTTTTTGTACTTCTAATTACCATGACAGCTGTGTTATCCCGAAGAGCCATATCTCAAACCGTAATGGGAGAATTGAACACCAAAGCAAAGATGAACGGCATTCAGATCCAGCAGATTTTTGATGAAGCCGACAAGGCAGCAGGAAATGTAAAGCAGTACATGGAAAGATCCTATGAGTCTGCAGAAGAAACACCAATGCAGGCGGTCATTCCTACTGGACCAGATACCTACGTCAAACAGTTGGAAAGCCAGTTCTATCATAAGACCCTTACCCCAATCGCAAGGGACGCAGAAAGATACTTAAGTGAATCCCTTAGAAACACAGTAGCAGGCAATCCAGATATAGAAAGCATGATTGTTCTGTTTGAGCCCTATCAGTTTCAGCCCAATCTAAGAGACTACGGAATCTATGCAGGCAAGAAAAGCCAATCCGGCGAGCCGGAAGCATATGGAGAATACGACCAGTACTCCACTCAGGAATACTATCACACTCCAGCCATATACGGTATCCCTCATGTAACAGAACCTATGAAAGAAGCTGGTAATACTGTGGTTGCCTATGGTGTACCCTTTTTTTATAAGAACCGGCTAAAAGGCGTCAGTGTAGCAGAAATCAACCTGGAGAATTTTAAAAAGGTAGATGCAGCCACGGACAGATACCCTTCCATGTACGCTTCCATCTTCGACAGCAATCAAAAGATCGTGTACCACAGCCAGGACGCCGCAAACATGGGAAAAAGCCTTCAGGAATTTATTCCTTTAGAAGATGATTATGCAAAGGTCCAGTCCATGCTGAGAAATGGAAATGCCTTTCAGTTGAAAACGGTAAGGCAGGATGGAACCCAAGTCATGCGTTTCTTCTACCCCATTCATGCAGGTAATGATACCTGGTGGTCTCTTTCCACCATAACCGTAAAGGATATGAACCAGTCGGTCAATGAAACGGTGCTGTTTCTAAGCCTTGTATGTGCCGCAGCTCTTGTAATGCTTCTCATCGTATTTCCCATGGTATTAAGACGTCTCCTAAATCCACTAAAAACAGTTGTGGACGCTGCAACGGGAATATCTGTGGGGAATTTTGAAATAGAAGTTACCTACCGCTCCGGTGATGAAATAGGAGCATTGGCAGAGACCTTTGATACAATGTCCCATCACTTAAAACTCATGCTATCCGATATCCAGTACCTTTTAGGAGAAATGGCAGACGGCAATTTCAATCAGGATACCCAGGCAGAAGAAAGCTACCAGGGAGAATTTAGGGAGATTCTTTTATCCATCCGTAAATTAAACAGCACCTTAACCCATTCCTTAAAAGAGATGAACCGTTCCTCTATGCAGCTTTTTGCAAGTGCAGAGCAGGTATCAGCCGGTGCCCAGGCCCTGGCTCAGGGGGCAGCGGAACAGGCCGCTTCCATGGAAGAGCAGGCGGCTGGAATTGGCGAAATATCCCTTCAGTCAGAAGAGAATGCCTTAAATGCAAAGGAAGCGGCTCAAAGAGTCTCAGACACCGGACATCAAATCATGAAAGGAAGCGAGCAGATGGAGGAAATGTTAAAGGCCATGGCAGAAATCAAAGTAAGCTCTAGAGAAATAAAAAAAATCATAAAGACCATTGAAGACATAGCATATCAGACAAAGATTCTGTCTCTCAATGCAGCCGTAGAGGCGACCCATGCGGGAGAGTTTGGAAAAGGCTTTGGAGTGGTAGCCGGAGAGGTACAGAGTCTGGCACTTAAAGCCTCGGAAGCCTCAAAAAGTACTGCCATTTTAATCGAAAATTCCCTGAGCGCAGTGGAAAAAGGAAGCACGATTGCAGATAGGGAAGCCAAAATCCTGGCAGAAGCGGTAAAAGGGGCAGAAGAGGTAGAACGATTTGTTAATAAAATAACAAAAGCGACGGCAGAGCAGGCAGATGCCATTCATCAGATTACCCAGGGCATGGAGGAGATATCCAGTGTGGTGCAGACCAATTCCGCAGCGGCTGAGGAATTTTCGTCATCCAGTGAAGAACTATCCCAGCTGGCAGGAAATCTGCAAGAAGAAGTGGATAAATTTCATTTTCATGAATAAAAAGATTACGACCAAAGGGTTGTCCCCCTCCCCTCATTATGGCATAATAAAAGCAGGAAAACAGGGAAGGAGAACCATAATCCATGGCCCAGAAATTACTTGCGCCCATTTTAAATGGAGAAATGGAATGGGTGTATGAAGAGGCTGACCAGCTTTTTCTTCAAAAAGAGGAGGAAGAAGCGGTCAGACACACGCTCATTAAAAATATTCATATGACAGGGGAAGAGCTTTCTCATATGCGCTTTTACTCCGTTATATTTGAAAATTGCAGCTTTCAGGACTGCAGTTTTTTGCGGGGAGAATTTAACGATGTGGTCTTTCGCTCCTGTGATGTTTCAAACAGTGTATTTACAGACAGCTATTTTAACCGGACGGAGCTGAGTCACTGCAAAGGAATGGGGGCCATATTTGGGGGGAGCACCATTCTTCACATGAAAGTTACAAACTGTAACCTTGATTATGCAAATTTTGATTCCTCTAAGCTGGAGCATGTCCACTTTTTGGAAAGCCAGCTGCGGGGCAGCTTTTTGACCCAGTGCCATTTTAAGGATGTCATCTGGAATGGGGCGGACTTAGAGAGAGCCAGCTTTTTTAAAACCCTGCTAAGAGGAACCGACTTTACCACCAGCAATATTAAAGGTTTGATTCTTTCTGATGATGCCAAGGAGATAAGTGGAGCTGTTGTTGATTTATATCAGGCAGCAGAGCTTTCCAGATATCTTGGAGTTACCATTAAGAGCTAAAATCCTGCCCCAAACTTAGTTCTGCCTCAAATTTGAGGTGTTCATCTATCCCCTCCTATGGTACAATGGAACCAATCAATGCCCATAGATACAAAAAAGAGGAGGCGATTATTCTATGATGGAACCCAAGAAGACTGCATAGCACAGGTTATGCAGTGAATTGAGTAATTGTATAGCCTTTGCTATTCCGGACAGAAAAATATGTTTGGGAGGCAGCGATGCGCTATCAGAAAGCAAGTGAGATCATGCCAGAGGAACTGGTGGAAATGATCCAGAAGTATATAGACGGGGAATATATTTATATTCCAAGAAAACAGGAAAACAAAAGGACCTGGGGAGAGGGAACCGGTGCCAGAGAAGAGAGATGCCGGCGTGATCGTTCAATCTTTCGGGATTACGCATCCGGCACCTGCGTCAGTGTCCTTGCAGAACGATATTACCTATCGGAGAAAAGCATTCAGAGAATCGTGCTGCAGGAAAGAAGAAATATGGAAAAGGCAAAGCATCAAAGATGAGATGGTGCTCTGCCTTTTTTTTGTGCAATCGATTAGGACATAAGCCCCAATTTATAAAAACAATACTCTCCATTTTACTCCAGAAACGAGTATGAGGTGGGAGCAGGAGGACAGCCATGGTAGAGTAATCCGTAAATGATACGCTGATTGGAGGAGCTTATGAATCAGAATTTACGGAACCAGTGGACTATTGTGCCGAAAGAGCTGCCGTCCATCTTAAAAAACTGTTCCAGGTGCAAAGAAAAAAAGGAATTTAAAAACAGCGGTAGATTCCGGGTCAATGCCAATGGAAGTCATCTTGATATTTGGCTGATCTTCCGTTGTGAATGCTGCGATACCACCTATAATCTGACGGTACTGGAGCGGATAGAAGCAGGGCGGGTGAATAAGGAAGAATACAAAGGATTTTTAAGGAATTCCAAAGAACTGGCAGTGAAATATGGCAATGACAAAGAGATTTTTACGAAGAATAAAGCTGAAATGTCACAGAACTGCATCGAATACCAGGTAATCCATAAGGAGATGGAATGCACCTGCAACATAGAGGGGATCATGGAAGTGGAATTACGGATACCTGCCGGATTCGATTTGAGATTGGATGCCCTGCTGGTCCGGCAGTTTTCCATTTCCAGAAGCCATGCAAAGAGATGGTGTGAAAATGGATATGTCCGATCCAATGGAAAACCCCTGTCCCATAAAAGCAAAGTCAGAGACTTCATGGTGCTTCAGATTCTTCTAGAGGACCAGGCTTCATTGACAAATACTTAAAAAAACGGTATATTATTTCTTAGGCAGCGGCGCCACTTTGGGCATACGTTGCCTTTTTTTAGAAGGTACATCACCCGCATTTTAAGGGAGATGATTGCTGTTTATGAGAATATAGAAATGTTAGGGTGTGGATGAATGATAGAAAAGGTAGTGTCCGTAGGGCTTCCTGTAGGAGAGAACTGGAATATATATAAAAACAGAATCGCGCCGGACAAGCTTTCAGGAGATGAGAAGCGGTTAAGCGTTGTCACCGGAGTTCATGGTGATGAGCTGGAAGGGCAGTTTGTCTGCTATGAACTAAACCGGCTTCTTGGGGAAAAGAAAGAGCATTTAAAAGGAATTGTAGATATTTATCCAGCCCTCAATCCTCTTGGGGTAGATTCCGTTACCAGGGGAGTGCCGGGCTTTGATATTGATATGAACCGTATTTTTCCAGGAGATGAGGAAGGTGCTGTGACAGAGCATATCGCTTCCCGGATCATGGCAGATATAGAAGGCTCTGATTTCTGTGTGGACCTTCATGCAAGCAATATATTCTTAAGAGAGATTCCTCAGATAAGAATGAGCGGAAGCCGGGCAGAGGCTTTGCTTTCCTATGCAAAAAAGATGAACGTGGACCTTGTGTGGATTCATGAAAGTGCTCCGGTGCTGGAGTCCACTCTTTCCCATGGCTTAAACAGCATCGGTGTTCCTACCTTTGTGGTAGAGATGGGAGTTGGAATGCGGATCACCAGAAGCTACGGGCATCAAATTACGGAGGGCATCTTCTGTCTGATGAAGGAGCTTGGCATGTGGACAGGAGATACCATTATTCCAAAGGAACCTATGATATCCTTAAACAGAAAGCTTGGTCTGGTCCATGCAGAAAAGGCTGGAATCTTCATGCCTTTTGTAGAGCATCTGGGAGTGGTAAAAGAAGGCCAGCCAATGGGCCAGATCTTAAATCCTTTGGACGGAACGATCATGGAGGAAGTGGTATCCCCTATCTCCGGTCTTGTTTTCACCTTAAGAGAATACCCGGTGGTTTCCACCGGTTCCCTGCTGGCCAGGGTGTTAGGAGGGGAAGAGGAATGAGAAAAGAAGCCATTTTTACGGTGAGCAACCTCTACCGGGATCATATGGACATCTACGGCTATCACTTTGGAAAGGGAGACAAGTCCGTCTGTATCATGGGAGCATGCCGGGGGAATGAAGTTCAGCAGCTCTATATATGCTCCCAGCTCATCCGCCAGCTAAAAGAACTGGAGGAGCGAGGCGCCATTGTTAAGGGCAACGAGATCGTGGTAATCCCCACCATAAATACAGCGTCCATGAATGTAGGAAAAAGATTCTGGCCCACCGATGATTCCGACATCAACCGTATGTTCCCAGGAGAGATGAAAGGGGAAACTACAAAGCGGATTGCAGCAGGAGTTTTTGAGGCGGTGAAAGAATACAGCTATGGCATTCAGTTTACCAGCTTTTATATGCCGGGAGATTTTATTCCCCATGTAAGAATGATGGACACAGGGGTACAAAATCCAAGCCTTGCCAATTTGTTTGGCTTACCCTATGTGCTCATACGGGAAGCAAAGCCAATTGATAAGGTGACCCTTAATTATAACTGGCAGATAAATGGGACCAATGCATTCTCTGTTTACACAAGCAGTACAGATCAGATTGACGAAGAATCAGCAAAGCTTGCAGCGGCATCTGTACTCCGCTTCTTAACAAGAATGGGGATGATCCGTTATCCAGGCCACAGCGGTTACATTGCCACGGTACTTCATGAGAACGATCTGGCAAGTGTAAGGACAGATCAGGCTGGTATTTACCGTCCCTGCTTTCAACCGGGACAGGAGGTAAGACGGGGAGATGTCCTTGCAGAGATTCTCGATCCTTTTGAAGGAGAGGTCATCAGCCATATTTTAGCTCCCGCAGAAGGAATCGTCTTTTTTGCCCATTCCCAGCCCTTAGTCATGGAAGGTGCCATTATTTATAAAATCATCCGAAGGCTCCACCTATAGCAGAACGGACTTGACTGGTATGGTAATAATTGACTATAATAGGAGTAGATGCTGCCTAAAAAGGACAGGCACCAGGTTGGGAGAAGAGACATGCAGTATGCTTTTTTAGAACAGATGCTCATTAATTCAATCAAGGAAGTTCAGATTAAATTAGGATACGAAAGAGAAGCCATTCGGTTTTATTATCCGGAAAAGGCTCTCATAAGAGCAGTAAAGATAGATGGAGAATCAAAAGAAGAGATAAAGGCCTTTATGGAAGGCTTTAAGGAATATACAAAGGACAGGCTTCAAAGCGTAAGGATTACAAAAAGCCAGGAACGGTTTTGTTTTGAGATATCTCCCGAAGGCGTGGAATACGTATATCGGAATGTGGAGGATAACGGATTTTTAAGAGAATTTATTAAGGCGGTGGAAAAGCCGGGTACCACACTGGATGATATCCTAAGCGTATTTGGAAACTATTCCAAGGGTAGAATCATCTGCAAATCATCAGACCAGGAGGAGTGCGATTATATTATATTTTTTGAAGACGCATCCTTTGATTATTACAGGTATTATTTAAAGTTTCATGAAAATCATGTAACATACCACCGCTTTCTTCTGGAAGAAGCCGTGGAGATGGGATTATAAAACACATCAGACAGGGAGAGATATATGCGAAAGAAATTATTGGTCAAAGCATTCATATTAAGTCTTTTTATGATCTCTGCAGGAAGCGTTCCGGCAAAGGCTGATACGTTAAAGACTCAGAACATTACCATAGTACCGCCTATGCCGTTTGAGGCTTTGGCAGGTCCCACAGGCCCATCTGGCAGCAGTAAAGGACCAGGTATTGGTATGCCGTCAGGCCTTGTTTCAGGAAAGGGACAGGAGGTAGCCGCCTACGCCAGACAGTTTCTTGGGAATCCTTATGTGTATGGAGGGACAAGCCTGACGGAAGGAGCGGACTGCTCCGGGTTTGTACTGAGTGTCTATAAGCAGTTTGGAGTCAACCTGCCCAGAACCTCAGGGGAGCAGGGAAAAGCAGGAATTGAGGTAAATGGAATAGAAAATGCAAAACCAGGTGATCTGATTTCGTACATAGGCCATATCGGAATTTATGGAGGAGACTATAAGCTCATCCATGCAAGCGGACCTGAGGATGGCATTAAAGTATCCAATGTAGATTTTATGCCCATCCAGTCCATAAGAAGAATTTTAAGCGAATAAAAGAGAGCGCAGCAGGTTTTATGTCAGGAGCCTGATGCGCTTTTTATATCTTTCCCCGGATATCAAAAGTTTATCGGGCATATATATATAGTTTGTCAGGAGGATATTAAGTGTTTGTCCCGTATAATGAGTATAAACAAAGGGACAAAATATAACAGGGGGTAACCATGGGGCGGTTATGGAAAAGTATTAGGAGCAGATTAGATGATTACCAATTAAAGAAAAAGTTGAAATTTCTTTATGTGTATTGCGTGTTACTTCCTCTCATCATTACGGACAGTGCGATTATCTACATATTCATAGCATCGGAACATGCTTCCATGCAAAAAGGGATGGAAGGCATAGCAAGCGCAGTCAAATATAACTTCTTCTATGACGTGGAAGAGGCAGCAGGCACCACCAAAAAAATCTATATGAACAAGTACGTCAATCAATTCCTGGATAAGCAGTTTGAATCAGGACTTGATTATTACTTGGGCTATCAGGCATTTATGAAGGATTCCCTGTTTGAAAGCAGCATCGGTACTACGGCATCTAAAATCACCATGTATGCGGACAACCCCACCATCATTAGCGGAGGGGAATTTAGAAGATTGTCCACGGTTAAGAATCAGGAATGGTATCGGAAGCTAAGCGCCTCGGACCAGGATGGAATCCTATGTATTTATTACGATGACAGCAACATTCCCTTGGTAGATACCAGGAGAAGAATTTCATTTATAAGAAGACTTAATTTTTATCGAAGGGATGGCTGCGAAAAGATTGTCAAAATGGATCTGGATTACAGCGGCATGGCACAAAGCTTTGTAAAGATGAATTATGATGCACCGGTCTATGTTTGCTGGAATGATAAGATCATACTGTCAAATCAGGGGCATTTCGGTCAATGGAATGAGTTCGATACCTTTGACTTACAAAAGCAGGTTGGCTATGAAACCACCTTCACATCCTATGGGACAGAACTTAAAGTCTATGTATTAAAGCCAAAGATACAGACAATAAACCAGATTATGAACAACATGCCTCTCATTGCATTGCTTATATGCATTAACACCATTTTGCCGTGGGTCTTTACGAAAATGATCAGTCAGTCCTTTACGGAACGGTTAAAGGAACTGAGCGAGGCCTTTAAACGGATTGACGATGAAAAGCTGATGGAAATAAAGAATGCAAGAGGAGAGGATGAAATCGGAATTGTTATGCGCAATTACAATCGGATGGTGACCACCATTAACGACTTGATTCAAACGGTTTATATCGACCGTTTACGAGAGCAGGAGATGGATATTGAGAGACAGAATGCAGAGCTTTTAGCCCTTCACAGTCAGATCAATCCTCATTTTCTCTTTAATGCACTGGAAAGCATTCGTATGCACAGCCTTTTAAAAAATGAAAAAGAAACAGCCTGCATGGTAGAAAAACTTGCCATGATGGAGCGGCAGAATTTCGATTGGGGAACGGATTTCATCACCGTAAAGGAAGAGATTTCATTTGTAGAGGCTTATTTACAGCTGCAGAAATACCGGTTTGGGGACCGGCTTTCTTATAAGCTGGAGATTATGGAGGAATGCCTGAATTACCGGGTTCCAAAGCTTACTATCGTCACCTTTGCAGAAAATGCATGTGTTCACGGGATAGAAAGCAAAACCACAGAAGGCTGGATTTTTGTCCGCATTTATTTAAAAGATGAGCTGTTTTATATGGAAATTGAGGATACAGGAGAAGGAATCGAGGAGACATTTTTAAACGAGCTGAAATACAAGATGGAACATGCCAGCATTGACAAATTAAAGGATAAAAAAGGGGTCGGCATCTTAAATGCCTGTCTGCGCCTTAAGATGGCCACGGACAATCAGGTATCCTTTGATGTGGAAAGCGAAGCTGGAATTTCCACCATGGTAACTATAAAAATACCGGTATCAAATCTAACGAAATAATGGGGGGAGTAGTTATGTTTCGTGTTTTATTAGTAGATGATGAGCCATTTATCGTACAGGGATTAAAGGTTTTAATCGATTGGGAAGAAGAAGGTTATGAGATCGTAAAGACAGCTGCTAATGGAATGGAGGCTTTAAGCTACCTAAAGGAACAACAGGTAGATTTAATCGTAGCAGACATTAAGATGCCTGTGATGTCAGGACTGGAGCTATTAGAGGTCATAAGAAAAGAGAAAATCTCAGACGCTTATTTTATTATTTTAAGTGGCTTCAGTGATTTTAACTTTGCCCAGCAGGCAATCCGCAATGACTGCTTTGACTACATACTAAAGCCAGTGGTTAAGGAAGAGCTGCTTCGCGTCCTGCATCGGTTAAATTATCAGAGCCAGGGAAGTAAGACACAAAAACAGAACACTCAGAAGATGGAAAAGGCGTATCTTGCAAGGAACATGATTTCTCTCATCTTTGGAAAATACGATCAGATCAATCTGGATTACATCAGGGAGCATATGAGGTGGTCAGAAGGCATCAGTTACGTTGATATCGAAATAGACAACATCGGTCAGATGGAAGAATTAATGGACGAGGAAAAAAGGAACCAGCAAAGAAAGCTTTACGCTGCGTGCCTGGAGTTTTTAAAAGAGGATGGAAATCACTGTATTTTTGATGTGACCAGCCATGAAAAAAGCTATGATATCGGATTTATCTACTGCGATTATATGGCAAAAGAAAAGAAGCAGACGCAAAAAGAATATTTGGAAGCGTTCCGGGACTATTTATACGAGGCAATGAATCTTCCTGTGGTTATGCTGGTAGGAAAAAAGGTGGGGGATATTTCTAAAATATCAAATTCCTATGGGGCCGCAAGGATTCTCCGCTCCTTTCAGGCATTCCGGAAAAAGCGGCGCATCTATTTTTATGAAAAAGAGGTACAGGTCAATAACAATGGCATTGTATTATGCAAACAATATCTGGACGACTTACTCCTTGCTGTGGAACAGAATGCAAAGGGAAGAATCGGGGAATGCGTAGAAAAGCTGTTTGAAGAGATGAACCATATGAGGTTTACCATGGATACGGTCAATTTAAACATCAATTATCTCCTGTTTCAACTGATTCACCTGGCCTCCGAACAGGACAGCTATGTCAATCAGGAGGAAATCATGCGGTTCATCAGTGAGAATTCCTTTGAGGGAGAGATGCTAAGAGGAGGCAAAGAGCATTTGACCCGGCTATCCTGTGAATATGCAGCCTATTTGGAACAGCTGCGAAAACACCTGTCAAAAGATATCCTCTATGAAGTAGAGAAAGACATCCGGAAAAATTATGGAAAAAATCTGACCTTACGGGAATACAGCAACAAATACTACTTAAACAGCGCTTACTTAGGACAGCTGTTCCGGAAAAAATACGGCATGTCCTTTAAGGATTACTTAAACAACTGCCGCATTGAGCAGGCGGCGGTCCGGCTCCTTAGGACCGATGATAAAATCTATCAGATCGCGGAGGAAGTGGGGTATCACGACCTGGATTACTTTGTGAACCGGTTTATCTCCGTAAAGGGTTGTACCCCGTCAAAGTTTAGAAAAGGGGCCAGACATTAGAACGAAACAGGGCGAATCATGTATATCACATATATAATTTGCCCTGTTTTCTTATATGCTTTCTCCAGTTGAGAAAACGGGACTTTCAAGTAAACTATTAGTATAAAACAAATATAAAACAAAAAGGGAGGAAAAAGCTTTGAAAAGGAAACAGATTACAGCTCTGCTTTTAGTTGGTGCCGTGTTAATGACAACTCTTTCGGGGTGCTCGAAGGGAGCGTCATCAAAAGGCGGGAATGCAGCAAAGGATAATGGGGGAGTAAAGGAGTTTACGTATTTCATTGCAGTACCCGGCAATGAGATCAATGATGATAATGAGATTCAGCAAAAGATTGCTGAAATTACAGGAGTTAAGGTAAAAGAAACATGGCTGACCGGACAGACTGCTAAGGAAGCGGTTGGTACCTTAATCGCAGGAGGAGATTATCCTGATTTTATCTGCGGAAGTGAAGGAACCAGCCAGCTCTATGAAGCAGGAGCCTTGGTAGCCCTTGATGATTACATAGACAAATATCCAAATATAAAGAATTTTTTCACCAAAACAGAATGGGAAAGCCTGCGTCAGGCAGATGGACATATCTATTGGATTCCTCAGTTTAACAACAGCTATGGGAAAGAGATGGAGACAACCCATAACGACGAAGCCTTCTGGATTCAGACCCGCGTACTGAAATGGGCAGGCTATCCAAAGATTACCACCATGGATCAATATTTTGACTTGATTGAGCGTTATCAGGAAGCTAATCCTACCATGCCAAATGGAACTAAGAATATTCCATACACCATCCTGTGTGATGACTGGAGATATTTCTGTCTGGAGAATGCTCCACTGTTCCTGGACGGATATGCCAATGATGGAAGCTGTATCGTAGATCCAGAGACAAAAAAGGTAATTGATTACAATACCACACCAACAGCAAAGATTTATTTTAATAAGCTGAATGAAGAATTTAAAAAGGGAATTGTTGATCCCGAATCCTTCACTCAGAAATACGATGAATACATTGCAAAATTATCCACCGGCCGTGTACTTGGAATGATCGATCAGTGGTGGGACTTCTATGGAACTGTTAATGACGCCTTAAAGCAGCAGGGACTTGAAGATTTGGGATGCAATTACGTTCCACTTCCAATTACCATAAAAGAGGGTGTGAAAAGCAGATGGCATACCTCAGGAGACACTGTAAATGTAGGGTCTGGTATTTCCATCACCAAAGACTGCAAGGATGTAGAAGGAGCAATGAAGTTTATTGATGATTTATTAAACCAGGAAATCATTAATCTTAGAAACTGGGGCGTAAAAGATGTGGATTATTTGGTAGATAAAGATGGTTTATTCTACCGGACTCCTGAAATCCGTATGCAGGTTACTAACACTGCATACAAAGCTTCTCATATGTGTACTTATTCCTATTTCCCTACCTATTCAGGAATGAGCCAGGATAACCTTAATGCAAATAAGCCTGAGCAGCAGCCCAATGAATTTTTAAGCAGTCTGCCAAAGAATGTTCAGGAGTGCTTAGAAGCTTACAATTGCAAAAACTACATAGATATGGTAGGAAGAAATGAGATTCCAGGACCGTGGTATCCAATTTATACCTTTGTGGGCACCATGACAACTGCTACACCAGGTGGAACCGCTTGGACCAAGATGCGTGAAATCAAGCAGGAGTACCTGCCAAAGGTGGTAATGGCTCCTGATTTTGAAGAGGGATGGAAGGAATATATGAAGGTTTATGAATCCTGTAATCCTAAGGCCTTTTTAGATGAAGTACAGCCGGAAGTAGATCGAAGAATCGAACTCGCAGAAAAAGCAGCACAATAAAAGTGTATGAACAGGCAGAGCAATTTGTCCCTAAACTGCATCTGCCTGTTTTTCAGTAAAGGGGTGATACCATGACATCTGTTGTGAAAGGAAGAACTGGAAAAATTAACTGGAAAGAAATAAAAAGACAAAAAGTGCTGTTGTTATGGTCTTTGGTTTTTGTGATCTATGGATTTATATTCTGTTATCTGCCCCTGGCAGGCTGGCTGATGGCATTTGAAAATTACAAGCCAAAGGATGGATTTTTTCATTCCCAGTTCATAGGACTTGGTAAGTTTAAACAGCTGTTTATAGACGATGGATTTCTTCGTGTAATTAGAAATACTCTGGCAATGGGAGTGATTAACCTGGTTGTAACCTTTGTTGCAGCCATTGTATTTGCAATCCTATTAAATGAGTTAAAATCCCAGGGTGGAAAAAAAGTAGTTCAGACCATATCTTATCTGCCCCACTTTTTATCCTGGATTATTGTTACTGGTATCCTGCATGACGCTCTTGCCGGAACAGGAATTGTAAATGATATTCTATTACGCTTACATGTATTAAAGGAGCCTCTTAACTTTTTCGCACACCCAAAGTATTTCTGGGGGATTGTGGCCTTTGCCAATGTGTGGAAGGAAACAGGCTGGAATGCCATTATCTATTTGGCCGCGATTGTTGCCATTGACACAAATCTTTATGAGGCGGCCGCCATTGACGGAGCCGGAAGATGGGCAAGAATTAAGTACATTACACTGCCCGGAATCAAGCCAACCATTATCATTCTCCTTTTGATGAATGCAGGAAATGTTTTAAATGCCGGCTTTGAGGTACAGTATCTTTTAGGAAACGGGCTTGTACAAAGCGTCTCCCAGACCATAGATATCTATGTTCTGAAATGGGGCATCAGCCAGGGCGATTATTCCTTGGGTACAGCGGCAGGAGTATTCAAAAGCGTTGTTAGTATTGTCATCATATTAATAGCGAATGGGATGGCCAAACGAGCTGGAGAAGAGCGCTTATTCTAAGGAGGTCAGGCATGATGAAAAAAGCAGCAACACGTAAAAAAACATCAGTAGGCGATAAAGTTTTTGTTTTCTTAAATGGGGTTTTTATGATTTTATTCGTAATCATAACCCTTTATCCGGTTTGGAATACCTTGGTCATAGCCTTTAATAATGGAACCGATTCCTTGCGAGGTGGATTGTATTTATGGCCCAGGATGTGGACTCTTAAGAATTTTAACACCGTATTACATAAGAAGAATTTGCTGGTAGGTGCCTATGTCACTGTAGGAAGAACCGTAATAGGAACTCTTACGGCACTGGGGGCCAATGCTATCCTCGCTTATATCGTAAGCCGGAAGCGTTTTATCTTAAAAAAACAGCTATCCTTGTTCTGGGTGATTACCATGTATGTAAACGGAGGTTTGATACCCACCTTTCTTTTATACAAAGGACTTGGTCTTACCAACAACTTTCTGGTATATATTATTCCAGGAATGATAAGTGCCTTTTATATGCTTGTAATCCGTACGTTTATGGTGGGGATACCAGACAGCTTTGAGGAATCTGCCCAATTAGATGGAGCTGGAGATATGATTATATTTACAAAAATCATTTCTCCGCTATGCAAACCGGTCTATGCCACAGTCGCATTATTTTGTGCCGTGGGGCATTGGAATTCCTGGTTTGATGCCATGTTATACAACAGGATGAACTCGAATCTGACTACGTTACAGTACGAGTTAATGAAGCTATTATCCTCGGTGACCAATCAAAGCACTTCAGTAGAATCCATGAAAAATGCGGTGGGAACCGTAACTCCAACATCCGTCCGAGCTGCGGCGACCATACTTACTATGCTTCCCATCGTCTGCCTCTATCCATTCTTACAGAGGTACTTTGTTACTGGCCTTACCATTGGAGGAGTCAAAGAATAAGGAGGTAACAGTATGAGAAGGAAGAGTTATCCAAACGTATTTTTAGAATGCGGCTACGGCGAGGATGAAATCAGAAGAAGAATTGATTCCGCCTTTCAGACCATGTTCTATGGGTCTAAGGGAGAGCGGATCTATCATCCGGCAGGTACTGACATGGGATACGTTGAGGATACGGGGAATCATGATGTACGGACCGAAGGGATGTCTTACGCCATGATGATGTGCGTACAGATGGACCGTAAGGAAGAGTTTGACCGTATATGGAAATGGTCAAAAACTTATATGTATATGGATAAAGGGGAAAATGCCGGGTATTTTGCCTGGTCCTGTAAAACAGACGGGACAAAGAATTCATGGGGACCGGCACCAGATGGGGAAGAATACTTTGCCATGTCACTGTTTTTTGCCTCCCATCGATGGGGAGATGGGGAAGGAATCTTTTGTTATTCCAAAGAGGCAAAGGACATTCTGCGTTCCTGCCTTCATAAAGGAGAAAAAAAGGGCGATGGAAAGCCCATGTGGAATTTAGATAACTATCTGATAAAATTTATCACTGATTGTGATTTTACCGATCCGTCCTATCATCTGCCGCATTTTTATGAATTATTCTCGTTGTGGTCGTATGAGGAAGATCGTAAATTCTGGAAAAAAGCAGCTAAGGAGAGTCGGAAATACTTAAAGAAAGCCTGCCACCCGGCAACCGGTCTCTGTGGGGAGTATGCAGATTACGATGGCACTCCCAGGAACTGGATGCCTGATTCAAAAGACAGACATGACTGGTATTACAGCGATGCTTACCGCACTATCGCTAACATTGGCCTGGACCATCTCTGGTTTTCAACGGATGACTGGGCCCCTGAGATCGCGGATAAGCTTCAGTGCTTTTTTAGTGAGAGGGGGGATGTAAACGGAGTGTATCTCATAGACGGTACGAGGGTAGAGGGAGTAACGTCTCTTCACCCCATTGCGATCATTGCAACCAACGCCCAGGCTTCCCTGGCCTCCAATGGCAAATATAAAAGGGAATGGGTCCACCGTTTTTGGAATACTCCACTTAGAAAGGGCAACCGGAGATATTATGACAATTGCCTGTATTTCTTTGCATTACTGGCGTTAGGGGGGTGTTATAGAGTTTATTAAGGGGGAAGTTTTAAGGGGGAAGTAACAAACTTTGTGATGAATCTGCTATGTGGTAACACCATTTGCAGAGAAGTTAAAATATCGTGAAGAGGTCCTGTCTTTCATGGAAAGATGGGGCCTTTTATTTTTTCAGCATAATTTGTCCCTCTTTACATATATTGAGGTAAGAGGAGGGATGATGGTGGAGAGGAAAGACGAGCTTATTAACATATTTTCCAGGAACATAAGAGAGATTCTTAACCGGGTTTCCGTGGACTTTAACGAGGTTCAGGAGATAAGGCTCCGGGCGGCAGGCCCTCTTTTAATGGTTTACCGCAATGAGGAGTTCTATGTGGCCTACAGCGGAGCTTTAAGCAAGGAGAGGACAGAAGCTTATACTGCCTCTAAAAATGAGCTGAAAGAGACCATGGAATACATGAGCAATCATTCCCTGTACGCCTTTGAAGAAGAGATGAAGCAGGGATTCATAACCATACAGGGCGGCCACAGAATCGGGATCGCAGGAAAGACCATATTAGACGAAACAGGAATCAAGACCATGAAGTACATATCCTTTATCAACGTACGACTGTCTCATCAGGTCAAGGGCTGTGCCCAGCCAGTTCTTCCCTATGTATATGAGGGAGGTAATGATATCTGCCATACTCTTATCATATCCCCTCCAAGGTGCGGGAAGACAACCCTCCTAAGAGATTTGATCCGCCAGATATCCAATGGGTATAAAGATCACCCGGGACTGACGGTGGGAGTGGTCGATGAGCGGTCAGAAATCGGCGCCTGCTTCCAGGGCGTGCCACAAAATGAACTTGGAATCCGAACGGATATTTTAGATTGCTGTCCCAAGGCAAAAGGAATGATGATGCTCATTCGAACCATGTCGCCCAGGGTCATAGCAGTGGATGAAATCGGCAGCAGGGAAGATTTAGAGGCCATGGAATATGTAATGAATTGCGGCTGCAAGCTCATTGCCACAGTACACGGCAGTTCCATTGAAGACATCAGGCAAAAACCGGTTCTACGAAAGCTGGTGGAGGAGAGGACCTTTGAACGGTATATTATCCTGAACAGCCAGGGAAGGATCGGAAACATTGATCAGATCTACGATTCCAGAGGGACCCAGCTTTATAAAGCCCCGGTACAGCCCGTAGGAAAGCTGTGGGACAGGCAGGAGTGGGCATATGGATAGAATGTATATAAAGCTATTGGGTGCCGTACTTGTCATCGTATCCTCATCAGGACTCGGCTGTTACATGGCAGCTCAGTGGGGGGAACATCTAAAAACAATGGAGACCTTAAAAAAGATGATTCTTCTATTAAAAGGAGAAATTGTATACGCCAATTCTCCCCTGACAGAAGCCTTTGAACGGACTGGGAAAAAGGCTGGAGGAGGGCTGGGGGATCTTTTTGTAGCAGTGGCAGAGAGGCTGATGAGACAGCAGGCAGAACCATTTTATACGGTCTGGCAGGAAGAGATTGATCACCTTCCAAAAGAAGTCTGCCTGTCCAAAGAGGACAAACAGCATTTAAAAGGACTGGGAGAGCATCTGGGTTATCTTGATATGGATATGCAGGAGAGGAACATTCTTTTGTACTTAGAGCAGCTTGACTTAACCATTGATTATTTAAGAAAACATAAGCAGGAAAAGAGCCGCCTTTATACCACTCTGGGAATCATGGGCGGACTATTCCTTACAATCGTAATGTATTAAGGAGGATGGCATGGGGGTCAATTTGATATTTAAAATTGCAGCAGTTGGAATTCTGGTTTCCGTCATATGTCAGGTCTTAAAGCATAGCGGACGGGAAGAGCAGGCATTCTTAACAAGCCTTGCGGGGCTGGTCCTGGTGCTGTTCTGGCTTGTACCTTACATATACCAGTTGTTTGAATCTATCAAAAATCTGTTTGCATTGTAGGTGAGCGCATGACGGTAGTAACCATTGCCGTAACCGGAATTATCGCGGTTATAATGGCAGTCTCTTTAAAAGGACTTAAGGTGGAATATGGGACCTATGTGGTCATGGCGGCAGGCTTACTTATCTTCTTCTATGGTATGGGAAAGCTTACCTCCATACTGGATACCATG